>JAZBLS010000051.1:0-19243 GCA_037033365.1 Actinomycetota bacterium
GTCGACCGACGCGCGCCGCGAGCTGGGTGCCTTCGGCTGGGTGTTCGTGAAGACTGACGACGGAACGACGACGATGACGAAGGAGAACAGCTGATGCAGTACACACGTCTCGGACGCGCGGGCGCGAAGGTGAGCCGCCTGGCGCTCGGCACCATGAACTTCGGGCCCGTGATCGACGAGGACGCCTCGCGGGGGATCCTGGACCGCGCTGTGGAGGCCGGGGTCGACTTCATCGACACCGCCGACGTGTACGGCGGCGGCCGCTGGGGAGACCACAACGGGCAGTCGGAGGAGATCCTCGGACGCTGGATGCAGGACCGCGGCAACCGCGACGACCTCGTCGTCGCGACCAAGGTGTTCGGCTCGATGGGCGACCGCCCCAACAACCGCGGGCTGTCAGCGATCCACATCCGCGCCGCGGTCGACGCCTCGCTGCGCAGGCTCGGCACCGACCGGATCGACCTGTACCAGATGCACCACATCGACCGCGATGTGCCCATCGACGAGGTGCTGAGTGCGTTCTCGATCCTGCGCGAGCAGGGCAAGATCGTCTACCTCGGCAGCTCGAACTTCGCGGGCTGGCACATCGCGCGGATGCACGAGATCGCCGTGGCATCCGGCTACCCGGCCCCCGTCACCGAGCAGTCGCTCTACAACCTCGCCGAGCGCACGGTCGAGCTCGAGGTCGCGCCCGCCGCGACCGAGTACGGCATGGGTCTGCTCCCCTGGTCGCCGCTCGCGGGAGGACAGCTCGGCGGCGTGCTCGCGAAGTCCGACCGCTCGCGGTCGAGCCTCGACGCCCTCGGCGACCGCCGCCCGCAGATCGAGCGCTACGAGGAGTTCTGCCGCGAGCTCGGCATCCGCCCCGGCGTCGTCGCACTGGCGTGGCTGCTGCACCAGCCCAGCGTGACCGCTCCCGTGGTCGGCCCGCGGACGATCGACCAGCTGGAGTCGGCCATCGAGGCGCTCGACGTGACGCTCGACGCCGAGACGCTCGCCGAGCTCGATCGCGTCTGGCCGGGCCCGGGAGGAACAGCCCCCGAGGCGTACGCCTGGTGACGTCGCGGGTGTTCGCCGCTCGTTCACCGTTCGGACACCTCTGCCGGGTACAACTGCAGGAGCGCGGACACACGGACTCAGACCGGATCGGGTAGTCACGTCCTGCGCACGCGGTGAGCGTCTGCTCCCGTTGCGGTGTCACACCGCGAAAGACCCCCGCCGAATCGGGTCGGCGGGGGTCTTCTCTGTCCGGGGTCGCTCCGCGCGGATTCCGTCAGAGCCGCTCGATGATCGTCGCGTTCGCCATGCCGCCGCCCTCGCACATGGTCTGCAGACCGTAGCGACCGCCCGTGGCCTCCAGGTGGTCGACCAGGGTTCCGAGCAGGCGGGTGCCGGACGAGCCGAGAGCGTGGCCGAGAGCGATCGCACCGCCGCGCGGGTTGAGGCGCGCGGCATCCGCTCCGAGCTCCGCCGCCCAGGCGAGCGGCACGGAGGCGAAGGCCTCATTCACCTCGTACGCGTCGAGGTCGCCGATCGAGAGTCCGGTGCGCTCGAGGATGCGGCGGGTCGCCGGAATCGGGCCTGTGAGCATCATGAGCGGATCGTCACCGACGACCGTGAACGCGTGGAACCGCGCCCGCGGGGTGAGGCCGAGCTCGTCGGCGCGCTCCGCGCTCATGAGCAGGGCTGCCGACGCCCCGTCGGTCAGGGGCGAGGAGTTCCCCGGCGTGATCCGCCAGTCGAGGTCCGGGAAGCGCGCGGCGAGCGCGTCGGTGCGGAAGGCGGGGTTGAGCCCTGCGAGACCCTCCGCCGTGGTGCCCGCACGGACGGTCTCGTCGGCGACGGCATCCGGTGCCTCCGCGACCGGGATCACCGTGCGGTCGAAGAACCCGTCGGCCCAGGCAGCGGCGGCGCGCCGATGCGACTCGGCCGCGTACTCGTCGAGAGCGCCGCGGTCGAGACCCCAGCGCTGCGCGATGAGCTCGGCCGACACGCCCTGATTCACCAGCCCCTCCGGGTAGCGCTCGCGCAGACGAGGCGACATCGGCGACCCGCCTGACGCAGACGATCCGAGCGGCACGCGGCTCATGGACTCGACGCCGCCGACGATGACGGCGTCGTACGCACCGGCCATGATCCCCTGCGCGGCGAAGTGCACGGCCTGCTGGCTCGAGCCGCACTGCCGGTCGATCGTGGTCGCCGGCACGGTCTCATCGAACCCGGCCGCGAGCACGGCCTGCCGGGCGATGTTCGACGACTGGTCGCCCACCTGGCTCACGCAGCCGAGCAGCACGTCGTCGATCTGCCGTGACTCGAGTCCGCTGCGGTCGAGGATCGCGGAGAGCACGCCGGCCGCGAGATCGACCGGATGCACGCCGGAGAGCGCACCACCCGGCTTGCCGCGCCCGACCGCAGTGCGGACGACATCGATCAGGACGGCTTCGCTGCGCGTGCTCATGCGTCCTATTCTCACCCCGCGCGTTCGCCCGTGGCTGATGCGCGCGGCGACCCCGGCATCCGAAATACAATCGAACACGCGCCCGCACCCCGGCGCACTCCCACCGTCGAGGCGCCCGCGACCCGGGCCGACCGCTCTCTCCGAGGACCGCACCATGTCCAGCGAACCCATCACCGTCTCCATCCGCCGCGAGGTCGACCCCGAGCATGTGGCCGCCGCCACCGCGTGGGTGCAGACCGGCGTGAACCTCGCCCACCGGTATCCCGGATTCCTCGGGTCCGGGTGGGTGCGCGACGGCGAGGATTCGCACGTGTGGCACATGCTCTATCGGTTCTCCGACGAGAAGTCGCTCGTCGCATGGGAGCAGTCCGGCGAGCGCGAGTGGTGGAAGTCCACCGGCGACCAGTTCGTGCGCAGTGAGCGCGTGCACCGTCGTACCGGCATCGAGGGCTGGTTCGACGAGCCCACCACCGACACCATCACCCTCCCGCGCGCAGACGGGTCGACGACCACCGTCGCGATGGTGAGCACTCCGCCGCGGTGGAAGCAGGCCGTGTCGATCTGGCTCGGCTTCTTCCCCCTGAACCTCGCGTTCACCTACGCCCTGAGCCCCGTGCCCGGCTGGAACGAGCTGCCGATCTGGCTGCGCGTGCTCGGGACGACCCTCGTGCTCACGCCGATCATGACCTACTGGGTGCTCCCCTGGGTCACACGCACGCTGCGCAACTGGCTCCAGCGCTGACAACCCCGTCTATTTGTGCCGAACGGCATGAATAGACGTCCTATTCATGCCATACGGCAGAAATAGACGGGCCGGGTCAGGACCAGACGGGCTCGGACGTCAGAGCGCGGTGATCCGCCAGGAGGCGGCGTGCGTCGCGCCGGGCTCGAGCACCACGAGGTCGACGCCCGAGTTGAACGCGTCCGGCGGGCACGTCATCGGCTCGACCGCGAGGCCGATCCGGTGCGTCGCAGCATCCGCGGGCGTGTCCGCCGTGTGCACCTGCACCCAGGGGCAACGCGCGTCCCACGAGATCGCGACCCCTGTTCCGGAGGGCGCCACCACCCGCACCTCGGCGGTGCCGCCCTCGCGGGACAGGCCCGTGAACGCATGGTCGATGAAGACGTCGGCGATCGGCCGCGCCTCGCGGAAGTCCCACTCCGGATGCGCGGTCACGGCCTCGACCGCGACGGGGCTCAGCCGGTCAGGCGTCACGGTCAACACCTCGGATGCCGGGAGCAGCAGCGTCCAGTCGTCGACGCGCCCCGCGGGGTCGGCCACGAGGTACGGATGCGGCCCGGTGCCCCAGGGCGCGGCATCCGCACCGAGGTTCCGCGCCGTGACCGCCTGGTGCAGCCCGTCGGCGTCGAGCCGGTACTCCGTCTCGACCTCCACACGGAACGGGTACCCGGTCTGCGGCTCGATCACGGCTGCGAGCACGACGCGGTCGTCGAGGACGAGCCTGTCGGCGTACTCCGCCCACGCGAGCAGGCCGTGCAGCGCCTGGCCGCGGTCGGGCTCGGTCAGCGCCAGCCGATGCTCGACGCCCCCGAACGTGTAGCGTCCGTCGACGATGCGGTTGGGCCACGGAGCGAGTGTCGCACCGCGGTATCCCGGTCGCACCTCGTCGGCATCGAACGGCACGACCAGGTCGCGTCCGTCGAAGGTGAGCGTGCGCAGCGACGCGCCGACGCTCGCGATGACGGCCTCGTAGCCGTGGGCCGCGATGCGCAGCTGCCGGCCCGACCTCGGCCGCGTCATCAGAGGCCCTGCGCCAGGCGGTAGTACGCCTGATTCCAGCGGACCTGCTTCTGGAACTCCGGCAGCGTGGTGTCCTCGTCGATCACGAGCAGCTCGACCTCGGCCATCTCGGCGAAGTCGCGGAACGCCTCGATGCCGACCGCCGTGGACATGACCGTGTGGTGTGCGGCGCCGGCGGTCAGCCAGGCGGCGGCGGACGTCGTGAAGTCCGGCGCGGGCTTCCACACGGCGCGGCCGACGGGGAGCTTGGGCAGGGCGGCACGCGGCTCGACGTTCTCGACCACGTTGGCCGTGAGACGGAAGCGGTCGCGCATGTCGCTGAGCGCGACGACGACAGCCGGACCGGGATCGGCCGTGAACACGAGGCGCACGGGGTCGTCCTTGCCGCCGATCCCGAGCGGGTGGATCTCGAGCGTGGGCTTCGCCGACGACAGTGACGGCGACACCTCGAGCATGTGCGCACCGAGGATCAGCTCGTCGCCCGGGGTCATGTCGTAGGTGTAGTCCTCCATGAGGCTCGCGCCACCGGGGAGCCCTGCGCCCATCACGTTGGCGACGCGCACGAGCACCGCAGTCTTCCAGTCGCCCTCCGCGCCGAACCCGTAGCCCTCGGCCATGAGGCGCTGCACCGCGAGACCGGGCAGCTGCTTCAGGTCGCCGAGGTCCTCGAACGACGTCGTGAACGCGCCGAAGCCGCCCTCCTCGAGGAACGACCGCAGACCGATCTCGATCGCGGCGCCGTCACGCAGCGACTGGTGACGCTCGCCGCCCTTCCGCAGCTCGGGCACGACCTCGTAGAGCTCCTCGTACTCGGCGACGAGCGCATCGATCTCGGAGTCGGATGCCGCGGCGACCGCGGCCGCGAGCTCGTTGACGCCCCAGGTGTTGACCTGCACGCCGAACCGCAGCTCGGCCTCGGTCTTGTCGCCCTCGGTCACCGCGACGAAGCGCATGTTGTCGCCGAAGCGGGCGAGCTTGAGCGAGCGGGCGGCCGCGAGACCGGCCGCGGCCCGCTGCCACGTCGCGATCTCCTGACGAACCCGCGGGTCGCTCGCGTGGCCGACCACGGTCTTGCGCGGCACGCCCAGGCGCGTCTGGATGTAGCCGAACTCGCGGTCGCCGTGCGCGGCCTGGTTCAGGTTCATGAAGTCGAAGTCGATGTCGGCCCAGGGCAGCTCCACGTTCGCCTGCGTGTGCAGGTGGGCGAGCGGCTTCTGCAGCGCGTCGAGGCCCGCGATCCACATCTTGGCCGGGCTGAAGGTGTGCATCCACGCGATCAGGCCGATCACGCGGTCATCCGCGTTCGCCTCCAGCGCGGTGCGCTTGATGGCGGCGGCATCCGTCAGCACGGGCTTCCAGACGACCTTCACCGGGACCTCGCCGGCGTCGTCGAGCAGGCGTGCGATCTCCTGCGACTGCTCGGCGACCTGCGCGAGGGTCTCTGGTCCGTACAGGTGCTGGCTGCCGGTGAGGAACCAGACCTCGTAGCCGTCGAGCGAGGTGGAGAGAGCGGGCATGGGTGGCCTTTCAGGAATGGGTCGCTGAGCCTGTCGAAGCGTCAGATGGCGGTGATCGCGGCGGCCTCGATCGCGAGGCCGGCGCGGTAGCGGTCGAGGTAGGCGGCGAAGCCGGCGACGTCCGCGGGGTCGGGGTCAGAGACCGAGAGGGATGCCGAGGCGAACACCTCGCGTTCGAGGTACTCACCGAGCGACGCGGTGTCGGCGTGGCGAAGGTAGGACGCGAGCACCGCGATGCCCCAGGCGCCTCCCTCGCTCGCGAGTTCCCCGACCGCGACGGGCGCGGCCAGGGCTCCGGCGAGGAAGCGCTGCGCGACCCCGGCGGTGCGGAACATGCCCCCATGCGCGAACATGCGGTCGAGCTCGACACCTTCGGCGGCGAGCACCTGCATCCCCAGCGCGAGCGTTCCGAACACGCCGTAGAGCTGGGCGCGCATGAAGTTCGCGAGGCTGAAGTCGCTGTCGGGCGTGCGCACGAACAGCGGGCGCCCGGCATCCAGTCCGGCGATCGGCTCTCCGGCGAGGTGGTTGTAGGCGAGCAGTCCGCCCGCAGCCGGGTCGCCCTCGAGAGCCTCGCGGAACAGCGCGTCGAACACCTCGTCGTCGCTCAGCGGCCGACCGGCCGCGGCCGCGAAGCGGGTGAAGAGCCCGGCCCAGGCCGCCAGCTCGCTCGCGCCGTTGTTGCAGTGGACCATCGCGACGGCGTCGCCCGCGGGAGTCGTGACGAGGTCGAGCTCGTGGTGCTGCTCGGCGAGCGGGCGCTCGAGCACGACCATCGCGAAGATGCTCGTCCCCGCCGACACATTGCCGGTGCGGGGGGCCACCGAGTTCGTCGCGACCATCCCGGTTCCGGCGTCACCTTCGGGCGGGCACAGCGGGATGCCGGGCTGCAGCGCACCGGTCGGGTCGAGGAGAGCGGCCCCCTCGGCCGTGAGCGTTCCCGCGGGGGCGCCGGCCGGCAGCACGGTCGGCAGCAGAGCGGATGCCGGAGCGGGCAGGCGGTCCGCCGCCTGCGCGTCGTACGCCTCGAGCATCCGCTCGTCGTACGTGCCCGTCGCGGAGTCGATCGGGAACATCCCCGACGCATCGCCGACGCCGAGGACGCGCTCACCGGTCAGTCTCTCGTGGACGTAGCCCGCGAGGGTCGTGACGTGATCCAGGTCCGCGATGTGCGGTTCACCGTCGAGCACCGCCTGGTGCAGGTGCGCGATCGACCACCGCAGTGGGATGTTGACGCCGAACAGCTGGCTGAGCTCGGCCGCGGCGGCCCCCGTGCTGGTGTTGCGCCAGGTCCGGAACGGCACGAGCAGCTCACCGTCCCGGTCGAACGTGAGGTAGCCGTGCATCATCGCCGAGATGCCGATCGCGCCGAAGGTCTCCGGACGGACGCCGTGTCGCGCCTCGGCATCCGCGAGGAGTTCCGCGTACGCGGACTGGAGCCCCGCCCAGACCTCGTCGAGGCCGTAGGTCCACACGCCGTCCTCGAAGGAGTTCTCCCACGAGAACGATCCGGTCGCGAGCACCTCTGTCGCATCCGACCCGATCAGGCAGGCCTTGATGCGGGTCGATCCGAACTCGATGCCGAGGCTGGTGCGTCCGGCCCGGATGTCGTCCTGGGCCCCTGACGTCGGGTCCCTGAGCTCGTCGAAGGGGGTCATCGCCGGGCGTCCGAATTCTGTCCGTACACGTTCTGGTACCGGTCGAACAGGCTGTCGATCGCCTCCTGCGGGATGGGGATCAGCGGACCAGCCTCCCTCGCGTGGTGCACGGTGCGGGCGACGTCCTCGACCATGACGGCGGCCTTCACGGCATCCTTCGCGTCGACTCCGATCGTGAACGGCCCGTGGTTCTGCATGAGCACGGCACGGCTGCGGTGGCCGGTCAGCGTCTGCACGATGCCGCGGCCGATCGAGTCGTCGCCGATGATCGCGAACGGGCCGATCGGGATGGGTCCGCCGAACTCGTCGGCCATGGCCGTGATGACACAGGGGATCTCCTCGCCGCGCGCGGCCCAGGCCACCGCGAACGTGGAGTGGGTGTGCACGACGCCGCCGACGTCCGGCATGTTCCGGTAGACGTACGCGTGGGCCGCCGTGTCGCTCGAGGGCGACCGCTCGCTGCCCGAGGCACCGGGGACGGCGTTGCCGTCGAGGTCGCACAGGATCATGTTCTCGGGCGTCAGGTCGTCGTAGCTCACGCCCGACGGCTTGATCACGAAGAGGTCGGCACCGGGCACACGGCCCGAGACATTGCCGCCCGTCCAGACGACCAGGCCGTTGCGGACGAGCTCGCCGTGGAGTCGGGCGACGTCCTCTCGGACGGTCTGGATGGACGCGCTGACCGCATCGGAGAAGACGGGGGCTTCGTTGCTCACGGATACCTCGGGGTCGATCGGTGCACCGGACTGTGACCGGTCACAGCAGTGTGTCACGGCGGTGTCGGGGTCGTCAAGGCCGCCACCTCGCTCCCTGCAGGGCCGCGTGCCGGGTCACTTTCACACCGGCGCTGGCGTGCGGGGTCACTTTCGCACCGGAATCGGCGGTTTCGGGTGCGAAATCGGCCCCGCACCGCTGGCGGATGCGTTTTCGGCCCCGCATCACAGGCAGCGCAGGGGGTCAGCGCGGCGGGGCGACCGAATCGCGCGTGATGAGCTCGGGGGCGACGGGCGCGAAATCGGATGCCGCGGCATCGCCGTCCTGCGCGAGGGCGACCGCCACCGCCCGTCGGGCGAGCTCGTCGAAGTCCTGTCGCACGGTCGTAAGCTTCGGCCAGTAGAACGCCGCGTCCGGGATGTCGTCGAACCCGACGACGCTGATGTCCGCCGGAACCGAGAGCCCGGCCTCGTGCAGACCGCCGAGCAGCCCGAGCGCCATCTGGTCGTTCGCGGCGAACACCGCGGTGACCCCGGATCCGCGGACGGCCTCGACGGCGGCGTATCCCGACCCCGCCGTCCAATCGCCCTCGATCACGGGTCCCGCGTCGAGCCCTCGGGCGGCGATCTCGGCCGCGAAGCCCTCCGCGCGGGACTCGGCCTCGAGCCAGTCCGCGGGACCGGAGAGGTGCGCGATGCGGGTGTGCCCGGCATCCGCGAGCGCCGCGACCGCGAGCCGTGCTCCCGCCGCCTGGTCGACCGAGAGGCCGCGCGCGCCGCGGTCGGCCGAGTGCAGCGTGACGACCGGAACTCCGATGCGCAGCTCGTCGAGCGCCTCGAGGGTGCGGGCGTGCGGGGCGACGACGACGATGCCCTCGACCCCCTGGACGACGAGGTGGTCGACCGCGGCGATCACGGCATCCGCATCGCCCGCGTCGGCGAATGCCGCGCTGACCCAGTAGCCCGCTTCGCGCGCCCTCGCCTCGAGGGCGGCGATGCTGCGCGACGGCCCGTACTGCAGTGCGTCGGACGCCAGGACGCCGAGGGTGCGTGAGCGCCGGGTGCCGAGCGCCCGCGCGGCGTTGTTCATGCGGTACCCGAGATCTGCCATCGCCGCGAGCACGCGCTCTCGGGTGTCGACCGCGACCTCGGGGTGGTCGTTCAGCACGCGCGACACGGTCTGCCGGGAGACTCCGGCGCGCGCCGCGACGTCACGCACTCCGACGGTGCGGCGCTGCGGGCTGCTCGTGTCACTCACGCCGACGAGTGTATGCCGAGCGGCCCGGGGCGGCCGTCTTCGTGCGACCCTGGAGGCATGCGCATCGCTCTCACCGGATCATCGGGCAAGCTCGGCCGCGTCGTCGCCCGCGAACTCCGCGCCGCCGGCCACCAGGTCATCGGCATGGACGTCGCCGGCACCCGCGGCCCCGACTTCGTGCAGGTCGACCTGACGGACTACGGCCAGGTGGTCGACGCCTTCCAGGCGGTCGGCGACCGGCACGACGGCGTCGACGCCGTGGTGCATCTCGGAGCCATCCCCGCGCCGGGCATCCGCAGCGACGTGGCGACCTTCCACAACAACATGCCGGCGACGTTCAACGTGTTCTGGGCGGCCGTGCGCCTCGGCATCCGCCGCGTGGTCTACGCGTCCAGCGAGACGGTGCTGGGCCTGCCGTTCGACGTGCCACCGCCCTATGTGCCCGTCGACGAGGACTACCCGGCGCGTCCGGAATCGGTCTACTCGCTCGTCAAGACGCTCGAGGAGCAGCTGGCCACCGAGCTCGTCCGCTGGCACCCCGACCTCTCGATCACGGCGCTGCGGTTCTCGAACGTCATGGTGCCGGAGGACTACGCCGAGTTCCCCTCGTTCGACGGCGACGCGCTGCTGCGCAAATGGAACCTGTGGGGCTACATCGACGCGCGAGACGGCGCCCAGGCCATCGAGCGGGCGCTCGTGGCCGCGGCCCCCGGCTTCGACCGCTTCATCATCGCTGCCGCCGACACGGTCATGTCACGCCCGAACGCAGAGCTGCTCGCCGAGGTGTTCCCGGATGTCCCGGTCGCACGCGAGTTCGGCCCGAACGAGACTCTGCTGTCGATCGACAAGGCCCGCCGGATCCTGGGCTTCGACCCGCAGCACTCCTGGCGCGACCACGTCTGACCCTTCGACAGGCTCAGGGACCCACACAGGGGACTCAGGGCCCTTCGACAGGCTCAGGGACCCATAAGGGCTCACCGCCGGGCGATCGTCGATCCGCGGATCACGAGACGCACCGGCAGGTGGTGCGCGCCCTCGCCGATGTCGATGCCGTCGATCGCGTCGAACACCCGCAGCGCCGCCTGGCGCCCGAGCTGCTGCAGATTCGCGTCGATGCTGGTGAGCTCGGGGCGGGCGTTCGTGGCGAGCACCTCCCAGTTGTCGTAGCCGATCACGGCGAGGTCGTCGGGCACCGAGCGGCCGAGGTCGCGTGCCGAGTCGAGCACGCCGCGAGCGATCTGGTCTGACCCGCAGAAGACGGCGTCGATGTCCGGATGCCGCTGGAGCAGCATCGCCGCGGCATCCCTGCCCCAGTGCTCCGTCCACTCCGAGAACATGGGCTCGCCGACGAGGTCGAGCCCCGCCTCGGCGAGCGCGGCCCTGGCGCCGGCCAGCCGGTCCTGGGCGGCGGCGTACGAGGGCTCGCCGGAGATGTGCGCGATGCGGCGTCGTCCGCAGGCGAGGAGGTGCTCGATCGCGAGCCTGCCTCCCGCGTAGTTGTCGGGCGTGAGCGAGAGGTCGCGCGGATCGTCCGACGGCGCATAGGCGTAGACGACCGGGACGGGGATCTCCTGCCCGAGGGAGGGGCGGTGGTCGGTCTGACGCCCCACCACGATGATGCCGTCGACCCGGCGGCTCAGCAGCTCCTTCAGGTGGTGCTGCTCACGGATCGCGTCACCGCGCGCATCGCACAGGAACACGTTGATGCGGCCGGCGCCGAAGGCATCCTCGGCACCCATGAGGATCGGGATCATGAACCGGCCCTCGAGGTCGCTCGTGAGGAGTCCGACCGTGCCGGTGCGTCCGGCGAGCAGCCCCCTGGCCATGGCGTTCGGCGTGAAGGACAGCTCCTCGGCTATCGCCCGCACCTTCGCCCGAGTCGCGGCCGACACATCACCACGATCGTTCAGGGCCTTGGATGCCGTGGAGATCGACACCCCGGCGCGCGCGGCGACATCGCCGAGGGTCACCGCCCGTGCACCTGTCGTGTCGCTCATTACGCTCCCTGTTCCTGAAAGGTTATCGGAGCGGGTCTTGACGACCCCGCAGAAATGACGCTATACCTTTTCGAAAGGGTTTTCGTAGATTTCGCAAACGTCGATCTCCCTCCCGCGCTGCAGTGTCGAAGCGCCCACCGCACCCGCTCGAAGCCGAGCCACAGAGGAGCCACCCATGATCACCACCCGTCCCCGCGCCACCCGGCGCACCGCCGCCGCGGTCCTCGCGGCCGGACTGCTCGTCGGCGGTCTCGCCGCCTGCGCGCCGGCCGCTGACGATGCGGCATCCGACGAGCCCATCCCCGCCGAGGGCACCGACGACGGCACGACTCTCACGCTCTGGACCCGCGCGCCCATCGAGCGGCAGGCGAAGCTGCTCGTCGATGCCTACAACGCCAGTCACGAGAACCAGGTCGAGCTGACGGTCGTGCCGAACGACGACTACGTCGCCAAGGTCGGCGCCGCCGCGGGATCCGGCGGACTGCCCGATCTGTTCGCCGCCGACATCGTCTACGTGCCGAACTGGGCGCAGCAGGGGCTGTTCCAGGACATCTCTGAGCAGATCGACGGCCTCGACTTCAAGGACGAGATCAACCCCGGCCACCTCGCCGCCGGCACGGTCGACGACGCCGAGTACGTGCTTCCGTTCGCGCTCGACCTCTCGATGCTGTTCTGGAACAAGGAGCTCTTCGCGGAGGCGGGGCTCGACCCCGAGAAGGCCCCCGCCACGCTCGAGGAGTTCGCGGATGCCGCCATGGCCGTGCAGGCGCTGAACAAACCCGACACCTACGGCACGGCGACCGGCCTGAACTGCGGCGGCTGCCTGGTCTTCACCTGGTTCCCCTCGATCTGGGCATCCGGTGACCAGGTCATGAGCGACGACGGCACCGAATCCCTGCTCGACGGCGACTCGGCGCAGGCCGTGTACGACACGTGGGCGGGCCTCGAAGAAGCAGGAGCCGTGCTCCCGAGCTCGACCGACGAGGCAGGCCCGACGTGGACCGCCGCCTTCAGCGAAGGCAAGGTCGGCATCATGCCGTTCCCGGCCACACTGCTCCCGTCGCTCGAGTTCGATGCGGGCGTCGCCGGCATCCCCGGCGTCGACGGCGGCGCCTCGACCTTCGTCGGAGGTGACGGCATCGGTGTCTCGAAGGACTCGGAGAAGGCTGCCCAGGCGTGGAACTTCCTCAACTGGATGATGTCGGAGGACGCGCAGGTGGAGGTGCTCGCGAAGGACGGCAATGCTGTCTCGCGCGGAGACCTCGCCGACAACGAGTACGCGGCGGCCGACCCGCGACTCGTCACGATCAACGAGGTGGCCGCTCAGGGCGACACCCCCGTGGCGCTCAACTTTCAGCAGGCGTTCAACGCCCCGGGCAGCCCGTGGCTCACGCTCGTGCGCAACGCGGTGCTCAACGGCGAGGACTCGGTCCCCGCGGACAACGAGGAGATCACGGCGATCCTGTCGCAGTGACCCCAGGGTGGGGCGGCGACGCCGCCCCACCCTCCCCCGCCACCACGCACGACCCGAACGAAAGTGATCGCCATGACCTCCACCGCACCTCCGCTGCGCCGCCGCCGGCCGCGCACGGGATTCGGCGGCCCTGTGCAGGGCTGGCTGTACGCGGCCCCCACGGCGATCTTCGTCGCCCTCCTGTTCGTCGTCCCCCTGGTGCTGGTGCTGCAGATGTCGGCATCCGACTGGCCCCTGTTGAGCGGCAACCGAGGGCTCAACTTCCCCGAGAACTACGCGGACGCCGTCATGCATCGCCTGTTCTGGGACAGCATCCGCTTCACCCTGCTCTACACCGTGATCACGACCGTGATCCTGATCGGACTCGGCCTCGGCCTCGCGCTCCTCGTTCAGGAGTCGACCCGCTGGAAGGGGTTCCTGCGCACGGCCTTCCTGATCCCGAGCGCACTCGGCCTGGCATCCGCCTCGCTGCTGTTCTACGTGCTGTACTCCCCGATCGCCGGCCCGTTCGCCGAGCTGATGAAGTCGTGGGGCATCACGTTCCTCGGCACCCCCGAAGGGGCGCTGTGGTCGACGATCTTCCTGATCGTCTGGCGCTACGTCGGCTTCTACATGCTTCTCATGCTCGTCGGACTCCAGGGCATCCCGGACGACGTCTACGAGGCCGCGCGCATCGACGGCGCGAGCCGGTGGCAGACGTTCCGCGACATCACCGTGCCGCTCCTCAAACCGACCTTCGCCCTCACCACCGTGATGTGCGTGACGGGATCGCTGCTCGCCTTCGAGCAGTTCTACATCCTCACCAAGGGCGGGCCCGACAACAGCACCATGACCGTCGTGCAGCTGATCTACAACGTCGCCTTCCAGGGCCAGAACAGCCTGGGCATCGCGGGCGCCCTGTCGGTGATCGTGCTCCTCGCACTCATCGTCATCAATGTCTTCCAGCTGCGCGCGTTCCGCCGCCCGGATGAGAGCTGAGCATCATGTCCCAGACCCTGACGCGCACGATCGTCGCCCCGAACTCGCAGCCCGTGGTGCCGCGCTACCGCTCGAAGAGCGCGCGGTTCGTCTACGGCATCCCGTATTGGGTGTTCACGACGGCTCTCGCCGTGATCTTCCTCTATCCGCTCATCTGGACCGGTGTCTCGTCGGTCAGCCCGATGGCCGGCACCAGCCAGACCGACGGGTGGGGCTTCGGCAACTACGCCGCCCTGGGCGAGTACCAGGCCGGCATCTGGGTGTACCTCGGCAACTCGCTCTTCGTCTCGGTGCTGACGGTCGCCCTCACGCTCTTCATCTCGCTGCTCGGCGGATACGCGTTCGCGCGCTTCTCGTTCCCGGGGAAGAACGCCCTGTTCCTGCTCACTCTCGCGATCCTGATGGTGCCGTACGCGACGCTGCTGATCCCGCTGTACGTGATCCTCAATGCGGTCGGCCTGCAGAACTCGCTCGTCGGCGTCGCACTCGTGATCACGATGTTCCAGCTCCCGTTCTCGATGTTCATGATGCGGATCTCGTTCGAGTCGATCCCGAAGGAGATGGACGAGGCCGCAATGGTGGACGGATGCTCCAGCTGGGGCGCGCTGTGGCGGGTGCTGCTCCCCGCGGTCAAGCCGGGGCTCGTGACGGTCGGACTCTTCGCCTTCCTCACGGCGTGGAACGACTTCATGGCACCGCTGATCCTCATCAACGACACCAACCGGATGACGCTGCCGCTCGCGGTCGCGAACCTCCGCGGTCAGGTGCAGGGCGTCGTCGACTACGGCGCGACCGAGGCGGGGGTCGTCGTACTGGCGCTCCCGTGCATCCTGCTCTTCCTCGTACTCCAACGGCACTACGTGCGCGGCTTCATGTCCGGCGCCTTCAAGGGATGACCATGATCGACACCACTGCACCGGCCTCGCCGGTGGTTCCCACCCGCGGACGGCTGCGTCCGCTCGGCCTCGACGAGGTCCGCATCTCCGGCGGCTTCTGGGGTGAACGACAGACCGTGAACGGCACGGAGACCCTCGCTCACATCCAGTCGCGACTCGAGTCGGAGGGATGGCTGCCGAACTTCGACCTCGCGATCGCGGGGACGCTCCCCGATGGTCGGCGCGGACGGGAGTTCGCGGACTCCGAGGTGTACAAGTTCCTCGAAGCGGTGGCCTGGGAGATCGGACGGACGGATGCCGCGGCAGACGCCGAGCTCGAGCAGCGGTTCCGCTCGGTGGTCGCGCGCGTCGCCGCCGCGCAGGAGGACGACGGCTACCTCAACACCATGTTCGGCAGGCCAGGGCAGGATGAGCGCTGGTCTCAGCTGCAGTGGGGGCACGAGCTGTACTGCCTCGGGCACCTGTTCCAGGCGGCGGTCGCCCGAGTGCGGACCCGCCCCGATGCCGACGACGGCCTGATCGACGTCGCACGGCGCGCGGCGGACCTCGTCTGCCGCGAGTTCGGGCCGGACGCCCGCGACGAGATCTGCGGCCACGCCGAGGTGGAGGTCGGCCTCGCCGAGCTGGGACGAGCGCTGGGCGAACAGCGGTACATCGACCAGGCTGCCCTGTTCGTCGAGCGGCACGGTCGCGGCTCGCTCGGCGAGATCGAATGGGGACGAGAGTACTTCCAGGACGACGTCGCCGTGCGCGACGCCGAGGCTCTGCGCGGGCACGCCGTGCGCGCGAACTACCTGTCATCGGCGGCCGTCGACGTCGCCACGGAGCTGTCGGACGCGTCGCTGCTGGACGCATTGCGCGCACAGTGGGACCGCACGATCGAACGGCGCACCTACGTGACGGGCGGCCAGGGATCGCACCATCAGGACGAGGCGTTCGGCGACGACTGGGAGCTGCCGCCGGACCGCGCCTACTCCGAGACGTGCGCCGGCATCGGGTCGGTCATGTTCTCGTGGCGGCTGCTGCTCGCGACCGGCGAGGCGCAGTACGCCGACCTGATCGAGCGGACTCTCTTCAACGTCGTCGCCACCTCGCCGGGGTCGGACGGCCGGTCGTTCTTCTACGCCAACACGCTGCACCAGCGCACGCCCGGGATCCCCGCGGACCCGGATGCCACGTCGCCCCGCGCGTCCTCATCGCTGCGCGCACCGTGGTTCGAGGTGTCTTGCTGTCCGCCGAACGTCGCCCGGACGCTCGCGAGCCTCTCGGCCTATGTCGCCACGGCCGACGACGACGGCGTGCAGCTGCACCAGTACGCCCCGGCATCCGTGCGCACTCACCTGCCGGACGGGCAGGTGGTCGCGTTCGAGGTGACGACCGGATACCCGGCGGACGGCGACGTGCGGATCACGATCGCCGAGGATGCCGAGTTCGCCCTGACCCTGCGGGTGCCGTCATGGGCGGAGGGCGCGGAGCTCCGGATGCGCACGGACGAGGGCGAATCATCGGAGACGGTGGTTCCCAGCTCGGTCTCCGTGCGTCGCGCGTTCCGCGCCGGCGATGTCATCTCGTTGAGTCTCCCGGTCGTCGCGCGGGTCACGGCACCGCATCCGATGGTGGATGCCGTGCGAGGAAGCGTCGTGATCGAACGCGGCCCCGAGGTGCTCGCGCTCGAGTCGATCGATCTCGGAGCGGACGTCGGCGAGGCCGTCGTCGCCGGGGCGCCGATCGAGCGGGACGGCCGAGTGTCGCTGCCGGTCCGTCGCCGGGCCTCGGGCGAGGTCGTCGAGGCACCGCTGGTCGCGTACCACGACTGGGCTCGTCGCGGCCCCTCGACGATGCGGGTGTGGATCCCGACGGTCTAGGCAGCTGAGCCCGCCCGCCCCTTTGGGTTGCTGAGCTTGTCGAAGCACCCGGCCCTTCGACAGGCTCAGGGACCCAAGGGGGTTCGGCCCGGAACTGACCCTAGGCCGGCTCGACCGTGTCCCGCGGGAGCACCGTGAGCACCCTCTCGATGTGGTCGTGGAACTCCTCCATGTAGGCCCGCAGGAACGCCGCGGTGCTGGGATCGGCGACCGTGCCGTCGTCGGCGTAGTGATCCGGCGTGAAGTGGATGTACGCCTCGGGTGCCGTCATCTGACGGGCGTTGCAGAAGCTCAGCACGCCGCGGAGGCTCTGCTGTGCGACGGCCGTGCCGATGGATCCGATCGATGCGCCGATCACGGCCGCCGGGATGTGGTCGAAGGAGTTCTCACCCCACGGCCGCGACGCCCAGTCGATCGCGTTCTTGAGCCCGCCGGGGATCGACCGGTTGTACTCGGGGGTGACGAACAGCACCGCGTCGGCGGAGGCGATCGCCTCTTTCAGAGCGACCGCTTCCGGCGGATACGCGTCGTCGTAGTCCTGGCTGTACAGCGGGAGATCCCTGATCGGGATCTCGAAGAATTCCAGGTCGTCCGGCGCGAGTCCGATCAGCGCCTTCGACAGGATGCGATTGATCGACGTCGACGCCAGGCTGCCGACGAAGTACCCGACTCTGTAGCTCATGACCGTCCTCGCTCTCCGCGGCGAGCGCGCTGCCCGAGCCGCTGGGGCCCAGTCTTGCCGGGGACGAGAGCCGGCACCACCCCCATTGCCCTTCGACAGGCTCAGGGACCCAGGTGGGTCTAGAGTCCCAATCTCTCCAGGAACGGATTCACGAGGCGACGCTCGGGGTCGAAGCGCGCGACGAGCGCGGCGAAGTCGTCCCAGCGCGGATACCGCGACCGCACCTCAGCACCGTCGAGCGTGAAGACCTTGCCCCAGTGCGGGCGCGCGGTTCCGGGCAGGGCGGCCTCGAGCGTGGGGAGGAACTCCCGCACCGCGGCCTCGTCCGGCTTCCACGTGAAGTGCAGTCCGACGGCATCCGTGCCGTACGACGAGCTCAGCCACAGGTCGTCCGCGGCCACCGTGCGGATCTCGTTCACGAGCAGCAGCGGAGCGATCTGGCCCGCGAGCGTTCGCACCGCCTGGATGGCCTCGACGGCGTCGGCGCGCGGCACCAGGTACTCGGTCTGGATCTCCGCGCCGGCCGAGGGGGTGAACTCGAGCTTGAAGTGCGAGAGCCGCTCCGACCACGGCCCCGGCACGCCCAGCTGCTCGGTGCAGGCGACGGGATCGACGCCGAGGATCGGATGCCGTTTCGAGGTCGCCGCCTCCCCGTCGAGCCGCGAGAACAGATCGGCCCGAGTGATCTCCCGCGCCTCCGGTTGACGCTGCTTGACCCAGATCTGGTCGGCGACGTCGGTGTGCTCCCACCGCGAGAAGATGCTGACGCTCGTGCCGACGCCGGTCACGTCGTCGAAGTCGGCGAGGATCGCGTCCCACGAGGGATGCTCGAACACGTGCTGCGCAACCTCATAGGCGGGCTCCACGTCGAGCGTGAGGTCGACGACGGCACCCAGCGCGCCGAGGCTCACGACCGCACCGTCGAAGTCGTCGTCGCCCCGTTCCAGGGTGCGTGTCTCCCCCGCGAGGGTGACGATCGTGAGGGCGCGCACCGAGCTGGCCAGCGACCCGAGCGCATCCCCGGAGCCGTGCGTTCCCGTCGCGACCGCACCCGCGACCGAGATGTGCGGCAGCGACGCGAGGTTCGCGAGCGCGAGCCCCTCCGCATCCAGCAGCGGAGCGATGTCGCCGTAGCGCAGCCCGCCACCGACGCGCACGGCGTCGCGGGCCTCGGAGACCTCGAACACCGGGGGCAGCTGGTCGAGCGCGATGAGAACACCGTCCGTGTCGGCGATGTCGTTGAAGCAGTGGCGCGAGCCCAGCATCCGCACCGGCCCGCCCTGGGCGAGGAGGGACCTCACTTCGTCGACGGATGCCGGATGCTCGACCCGGCTCGCCCGATACGTGAGGTTCCCTGCCCAGTTGCGCTCGTCAGTCATGGCGCCATGATAGCCACGGCGCCTCCTGTGCCACGTTGTAAGGCGGATAGGCTGACCGGATGACAGCGACGCACCCGCCTCGCCCGACGATGAGAGACGTCGCGGCGCTCGCGGGCGTATCGACCAAGACCGTCTCGAACGTCGTGACCGGCACCGTGGCCGTGCGGGAGGAGACTCGCCTCAAGGTCGAGGCAGCGATGGCGCAGCTCGACTTCGTGCCGAACCTCAGCGCGCGGGGTCTGCGCAACGGTCGCTCCGGCATCATCGCCGTCGCCCTCCCGGACCTTGCGACCGCCTTCTCGGCGGAGCTCATGCACCGGATCGTGGAGGCCGCCCACGAACGTGGGCTGGCGGTGCAGATCGAGGAGACCGCGACCGTTCCCGAGCGCGAGAGAGAGCTCGTCTCCCGCGCCCGCGCCCACCTGATCGACGGGCTCATCCTCAACCCCATCCGCCTCGAGGACAGCGTCCTGAAGTTCGCCGACCGCCTGCCGCCGCTGGTCGTGATCGGCGAGGTCGAGCAGAATCGCGCCGACCAGGTGCGCATCGACAGCCGCCGCGCGGCCGCCGAGGCCACCCGGCACGTGCTGTCCCGCGGGGCGACCC
>JAZBLS010000052.1:0-18874 GCA_037033365.1 Actinomycetota bacterium
GCGAAGTCGTAGGGAAGGTCGGGGAGCGTGTAGGTCGCCATGTCGCTTTCATCCAATCCGCGCCGCGCCGCGGCGCTTGCCGATCCTCCGCGCCACCGAATGCGGTGCGGAGCGGACTTAACTCATCCTAGTGACGACAACGCGCACCCGTCCCTGTTACTTCCCCGGATGACGACAGAATTCCGCACCCCTCCCCGCCCGTCTATTTGTGCCATATGACGCAAATGGACCGTCTATTCCTGCCATATGGCATGAATAGACGGTCCTGGACGCGGGGTCAGACGTCGAGGCCGGCGGGCACGGCCGCCTCGGTGCCGGGGATGCCCTCCTGCTGGGCGCGCTTGTCGGCCATCGCGAGGAGTCGGCGGATGCGGCCGGCGACCGCGTCCTTCGTCATGGGCGGGTCGGCGTGGTGACCGAGCTCGTCGAGGCTGGCGTCGCGGTGCGCGAGGCGCAGCTCTCCGGCGACCTTCAGGTGGTCGGGGACGTCGTCTGCGAGGATCTCGAGCGCCCGCTCGACCCGCGCGCACGCGGCGACCGCCGCCTGGGCGGAACGACGGAGGTTCGCGTCGTCGAAGTTCACCAGGCGGTTCACGCCCGCACGCACCTCGCGGCGCTGACGCATCTCCTCCCACGCGACGGCGGTGCGCTGCGCACCCATCTCGGTGAGGATCGTGCGGATGGCCTCGCCCTCGCGGACGACGACGCGGGGCATGCCGCGGACCTCACGGGCCTTGGCAGCGACACCGAGACGATGCGCGGCGCCGACGAGCGCCATGGCGGCCTCGGATGACGGGCAGGAGACCTCGAGCATGGCGGAGCGGCCCGGCTCGCTGAGGGTGCCGGCAGCGAGGAAGGCGCCGCGCCACAGGCCGGCGATCTCAGCGCGGGATCCGGTGGTGAGACGATTCGGAAGGCCGCGGACGGGCCGGCGGCGCTGGTCGAGCAGACCGGTCTGACGGGCGAGGGTCTCGCCCGAGGCGATCACACGCACGGCCCAGCGGGCGCCGTCGTTCACACTGCTCGACTGCACCTGCGCGATCTCGGGCCGCACCCCGTAGATCTCGGCGAGATCGCGGGCGACGCGCTGTGCGAGCACTTCGGCATCCACCTCGGCCTCGACGGCCACCCGGCCGGCGATGGAGTGCAGTCCACCGGCGAACCGGAGGATCGAGGTGACCTCCGCGACGCGCACCGTGGGGGGTGCATTGCGGATGCTGACCAGCTCAGCCTTGACGTCGGTGGTTAGTGCCACGACACTCCTCTACGCTCACGCGCCGGATCGCGGCGCAAACCTCCAGCCTACTCTGCGGGAGGCTCCTGCTATTCCCTGCCGAGGTCGCGGTGCCGCACGTTGACGGCCACGCCGGGCACGGCCGCGATGCGACGGGCGAGCTCCTCCACCATCGCGACGGAGCGGTGCTTGCCCCCCGTGCAGCCGATGGCGATCGTCGAGTGGCTCTTGTTCTCGCGCTGGTATCCCTCGAGCACGGGCGCGAGCGCGGTCGCGTACGCGTCGAGGAACTCCGATGCGCCCTCGCGCGAGAGGACGTAGTCGCGCACCGACTCGTCCTGCCCCGTGAGCCCGCGGAGCTCCTCGTTCCAGAACGGGTTCGGGAGGAAGCGCATGTCGGCCACCATGTCGACGTCGGTCGGCAGCCCGTACTTGAACCCGAAGCTCAGGAGCGTGACGCGGTGTCTGGCGGCTCCCTCCTCCGAGAACAGCTCGGAGACCTGCGTCGCCAGCTGGTGGATGTTGAGGGCCGAGGTGTCGATCACGAGGTCGGCGGCCTCGCGGATCGGCGCCAGCTTCGACCGCTCGATCCGGATGCCATCGAGGAGTGTCCCGTCGCCCTGGAGAGGCTGCGGCCTGCGCACCGACTCGAACCGCCGGACGAGCACGTCGTCAGAGGCGTCGAGGAAGAGCACGCGAACCGACCCGCGCGACCGCAGTGCCCGTGCGACCCCAGGGAAGTCGTCGAAGAGGTTGCGGCCGCGGACGTCGACCACCGCCGCGATCTTCGGCAGTGCGCCGCCGCCCATGTCGGTCAGATCGAGGAGCGGGCGGAGGATCTGCGGGGGGAGGTTGTCGACGACGTACCAGCCGAGGTCCTCGAGGGCGTTCGCGACGGTCGTCCGGCCCGCGCCGGACATTCCCGTGACGATGAGGAACTCGCCCTTCTCGCCGTCAGTCATGGTGCAACACTCCTTCTCCCCCGACCCTGACAAGCCTAGCGAGTGCGCTAGCGGGTGGAGAGATGAGTGTGGATGTTCTGCGCCAGAACCGGCCCGATACCCTGGACCTCCTCGATCTGCTCCGGAGCCGCTCCGCGCAGCGCGGTGACCGACCCGAAGTGCTTCAGGAGGACCTTGATGCGCGAGGCGCCCAGCCCGGGCACTTCGGCGAGAACCGTCGTGATGTCGTTCTTGCGGCGCTTGCGCTGATGTGTGATCGCGAAGCGGTGCGCCTCGTCGCGCAGTCGCTGGAGGAGATACAGCGATTCGCTGGTCCGGGGCAGGATCACCGGGAAGTCCTCGCCGGGGAGCCAGATCTCCTCGAGCCTCTTCGCGATGCCGCACACCGCGATCTCGGTGTGCCCGGCGTCGCGGAGGGCGCGTGCCGCGGCCTCGACCTGCGGCTGCCCGCCGTCGACGAGGAGGAGCTGCGGCGGGTAGGCGAACCGCGGCCGACGCTTGGGCTCGGCGACCTCGCTGTCGGCGAGAGGGTCCGGCACCTCGTCCTCGGGCTCCGGCCTGTCGAGATACGCGAGCCGCCGCCGCAGCACCTGGTACATCGAGTCGGTGTCGTCGGTCGTCTCGGCGATGTTGAACGAGCGGTACTGGTCCTTCCGCGGCAGGCCGTCCTCGAACACCACCATCGATGCGACGACGTTGGTGCCGCCGAGGTGGGAGATGTCGAAGCACTCGATACGCAGCGGCGCCTCGCTCATGCCGAGGGCCTCCTGCAAATCCGTGAGCGCCTGCGTCCGCGCGACGTAGTCGCTCGTGCGCCGCGTCTTGTAGCGGATCAGCGCCTGCTGCGCGTTGATCGTCGCGGTGCGCATCAGGTCGGCCCGCTGACCCCGCTGGGCGACGGCGATCTCGACCTTGCGACCTCGACGCTCGCGCAACCAGACCTCGAGCTCCGCCGCGTCATCCGGCAGCGTCGGCACCAGGATGCGCCGGGGCACGTCCTGCGCGTCGCCGTAGGCGCGCTGCAGCACCTGGTCGACGAGCTCGGAGGTCGAGATGTCGATCTCCTTCTCGATCGTCGTGGCCCGGACGCCTCGCACGCGACCACCGCGGATCACGAAGTGCTGCACGGCGGCGGCGAGTTCGTCCTCCGCGATCCCGAACAGGTCGGCGTCCTCGTCGGGGGCGAGCACCAGGGCGCTCTTGCCGAGCACGGCCTCGATCGCGGTCAGCTTGTCGCGGTACTTCGCCGCAGCCTCGTAGTCCATGGCGGCGGATGCCGACAGCATCCGCTTCGTGAGCTCCCGCGTGAAGCGCTCGTCACCCCCGGCCATGAACGCGACGAAGTCGTCGACCATGGCCCGGTGCTCCTCGATCGTGACCGTCATGGAGCACGGGCCGCCGCACTTGCCGATCTGGCCGGGGAAGCAGGGCCGCCCCGTCTGCATCGCGCGCTTGTAGCTCGAGTCGCTGCAGGTCCTGATGGGGAACGCCTTGACCATCAGGTCGATCGTCTCGTGCACCGCCCAGACCTTGGGGTAGGGCCCGAAGTAGCGCGCACCCGGGATCTTGCGGTTGCGCGTGACGATCACGCGCGGCGCCTCGTCCCCCAGGGTCACCGCCATGAACGGGTACGACTTGTCGTCGCGGTAGCGCACGTTGAAGGGCGGATCGAACTCCTTGATCCACATGTACTCCAGCTGCAGGGAGTCCACGTCGGTCGGGACGACCGTCCACTCGACGGATGCCGCCGTCGTCACCATCCGTCGCGTGCGCTCGTGGAGCGTGCGCAGCGGTGCGAAGTAGTTGGACAGACGCTGCCGCAGGTTCTTCGCCTTGCCGACGTACAGCACGCGCCCGTCGGCGTCACGGAACCGGTACACGCCGGGGTCGGTGGGGATCTCCCCCGTCCGCGGCTTGTACGGAAGCACGTCGGCCATCAGCTGGCCTTCCGCGCGGAGCGCCCCTCACCCAGGATCTCCGCGAGGAACTGACCCGTGTGGCTCTCCTCGACGCGTGCGATCTGCTCGGGTGTACCCGTGGCGAGGATCTCTCCTCCCCCGGATCCGCCCTCGGGCCCGAGGTCGATGACCCAGTCCGCGGACTTGATCACATCGAGGTTGTGCTCGATCACGATCACCGTGTTGCCCTTGTCGACGAGACCGTTCAGAACCTCGAGGAGCTTCCGGACGTCTTCGAAGTGCAGACCCGTCGTGGGCTCGTCGAGGACGTAGATGCTCCGTCCGTTGCTGCGGCGCTGGAGCTCGGTCGCGAGCTTGACGCGCTGCGCCTCACCGCCCGAGAGCGTCGTCGCCGACTGGCCCAGACGCACGTACCCCAGGCCCACGTCGACGAGGGTCTTCATGTAGCGGTGGATCGCCTGGATGGGCTCGAAGAACTCCGCGGCCTCGGCAATCGGCATCTCGAGGACCTCGGCGATGTTCTTGCCCTTGTAGTGGACGGCCAGGGTGTCGCGGTTGTACCGCTTGCCGTGGCAGACCTCGCAGTCGACGTACACGTCGGGGAGGAAGTTCATCTCGATCTTGATCGTGCCGTCGCCCGAGCATGCATCGCAGCGCCCGCCCTTGACGTTGAAGCTGAAGCGCCCGGGCTGGTAGCCGCGCACCTTCGCCTCGGGAGTCTCGCTGAACAGGTTCCGGATGCGGTCGAACACGCCCGTGTACGTGGCGGGGTTCGAGCGCGGGGTGCGCCCGATCGGCGCCTGGTCGACATGCACGACCTTGTCAAGGTTGTCGAGCCCGGACACGCGCGTGTGCTTGCCCGGAACCGTCCGTGCGCCGTTGAGCCGTGACGCGAGCACCTGGTACAGGATGTCGTTGACCAGCGATGACTTGCCCGACCCGCTGACGCCCGTCACCGCGGTGAGGACACCGAGCGGGAAGTTGACGCTGACGTTCTTGAGGTTGTTCTCCCGCGCGCCGACGACGCTCAGCATGCGCTTCTTGTCGAGCTTGCGGCGCTTGACCGGAGTCGGGATCTCGCGGCGCCCGGACAGGTAGTCGCCGGTCATCGAGTCGGATTCGCTCAGCAGTGCCGAGTACGGCCCCGAGTGCACCACCGCGCCGCCGTTGACGCCGGCACCTGGTCCGATGTCGACGACCCAGTCGGCGGCCTCGATGGTCTCCTCGTCGTGCTCCACGACGATCAGGGTGTTGCCCAGGTCGCGCAGCTTGAGAAGCGTGTCGATGAGGCGTCGGTTGTCGCGCTGGTGGAGACCGATCGACGGCTCGTCGAGCACGTAGAGCACCCCGGTGAGCCCGGAGCCGATCTGCGTGGCCAGTCGGATGCGCTGAGCCTCGCCACCCGACAGGGAGCCGGCGGAGCGGCTGAGGTTCAGATAGGAGAGACCGACCTGCAGCAGGAAGTCGAGACGCAGACGGATCTCGCGCAGCACCTGGGCGGCGATCTTCGCCTCGCGATCGGTGAGGGTCAGGGTCTCCATGAAGGTGCGGGCGTCGGCGAGGCTGAGGTGCGAGACCTCGGCGATCGAGTGACCGTGCACCTGGACCGCGAGCACCTCGGGCTTGAGGCGGTTGCCGTCGCACACCGGGCACGGCACCTCACGCAGGTACTCGCCCCACCGGGCGCGCTGCGTGTCGGACTCGGCCGACGCGTACTGCCGCTCGATGTAGGGCACCACGCCCTCGAAGCCCGATGCGTAGCGCATCTCGCGCCCGTAGCGGTTCTTCCACTTCACGGTGACCTTGTAGTTGTCGCCGCGCAGGATCGCGTCCTGCACATCGACCCTGAGGTCCTGCCACGGGGTGTCGAGCGAGAAGTTCAGGTCGGCGGCCAGACCCTCGAGCAGTCGCTCGTAGTACTGGAAGAGGCCCTTGCCCTGGGTCGTCCAGGGGATGATCGCGCCCTCGCGGATCGAGAGCTCCTCGTCGCCGAGCATCAGATCGACGTCGACCGACATGCGCGTGCCGAGGCCCGAGCAGGCCGGGCAGGCGCCGAAAGGCGCGTTGAAGGAGAACGTGCGCGGCTCGATCTCGGTCAGCGTCAGGGCGTGACCGTTCGGGCACGCGAGCTTCTCGGAGAAGGACTGCCAGGCGTCTTCGCCTTCTTCGTCGACGTAGTTGACCTGCACGACGCCTCCGGCGAGACCGAGCGCGGTCTCGACCGAGTCGGTCACACGGCCCAGGATGTCGGGCGCCGCGACGAGGCGGTCGACCACCACGGCGATGTCGTGCTTGTAGCTCTTCTTCAGGGTGGGCGGCTCTGCGAGCTGAATGAGATCGCCGTCGACGATCGCACGCGAGTAGCCCTTCGCCCCGAGCTCGCGGAACAGGTCGACGAACTCGCCCTTCTTCTGCGAGACGATCGGCGCCACGATCTGGTACCGCGTGCGCTCCTCGAGCTCCATGAGCTGGTCGGCGATCTGCTGGACCGTCTGCCGCTGGATGCGCTCACCGCACTCCGGGCAGTGCGGGATGCCGATACGCGCCCACAGCAGACGCATGTAGTCGTAGATCTCGGTGATCGTGCCGACGGTCGACCGCGGGTTGCGGTTCGTGGACTTCTGGTCGATCGACACCGCGGGGCTGAGGCCCTCGATGAAATCGACGTCGGGACGGTCGACCTGGCCGAGGAACTGACGCGCGTACGCGCTCAGCGATTCGACGTAGCGACGCTGCCCTTCGGCGAAGATCGTGTCGAAGGCGAGACTCGACTTCCCCGAGCCGGACAGGCCGGTGAACACGACGAGGGAGTCGCGCGGGATGTCGATGTCGACGTTCTTCAGATTATGGACGCGGGCACCGCGAACACTGAGTTTGCCTGGGGTTGCAACGGGGACGATGGGCACCGAACAAGTCTACGAGTGGCCACGGACATTGGCTCCGTGAGGGCTCCCAGGGAAGGGCGCGAACCCCACCCGGCCTGACGTCAGACGCTCTGACGACGCCCCGCGAACGCCGAGAGCCCGTCGCGGAGGGTCTCGACCTCCGCCAGCTCCATGCCGACGGCCCGCATCACCTGCCGGGGCACGTCGAGCGCCCGTTCGCGCAGAGCGCGGCCGGCGTCCGTGAGCGTGATGTCGAGTCGCCTCTCGTCGACAGTGCTGCGCTGGCGCGCGACCAGGCCGTCCGCTTCCAGCCTCTTGACGAGAGGCGAAGCGGTCGCCGGGTCGAGTGCGAGGTCGGCGGCGAGATCGTTGAGCGGCCTCGGCGCCCGCTCCCACAGTGCGAGCATCACGAGGTACTGGGGATGCGTCAAGCCGAGCGGCTCGAGGATCGGCCGGTAGATCGCGACGACGTTGCGCGCAGCCGTGACCAGGGCGAAGCAGAGCTGGTTGTCGAGCTTGAGGAGGTCGTCGGATCCGGTCACGTCTCGACTATACAACTGCCCTAATGGTTAGTACACTAATGAACATGTCGCACTCCGATGATCGTCCCCCGCTGCGCGCACGGATCAAGGAAGCCGGCGGCCTCTACTCCTGGATCAACACCAACCTGATCCGCTTCGCCGGCCCCGCCTCCGTCGGGCCCTACGAGAAGACCCCGCCCCCGAGCGCTGCAGAGCGCGCCGAGCGCTCCTGCCCGCTGTGCGGAGCACCGATGACGGAGCACGAGATCGATCGCTCCGGCCCCAAGCCGTTGATCCACTGCCCCTGATCCGCTCCCCCTGAGCGCCCGTCGCCGAGCACCCGCCCTTCTCGCGGCAGTCAGCTCCCGGCGATCGCATCACCCCGCGCGGCATCGATCCACGACGCGAGCTCGTCGTCCGTCTCGAGTACCGATGGCGAGACATCGAGCCACCCGGTGCCCATCGTCCGCGGTCCCATCACGGCCGTCTCTACGCCAGGGCGGGTGACGAGCGCGGCGCCGTGCTCCTCATCGACGCGCACGAGCAGAACGCCCCCGTTCCGTGCCCCGACGAGGATGCGACCGTCGAGCAGGAACGCGCGCGTCCCGAACATCCGCTTCTCCTCGACGTCGTCTCCGAGCGTCAGCAGCGCGCGGACCCGGTCGGCGAGTTCTTCGCCCTTGGCATCCATGCTCGACCTCCGAAATCGGGGAACCCGCCGCGCGCCGATCAGGCGTGGCCGGCGCGCTCCATGGCTCGCAGCTCCTTCTTCAGGTCCTGCACCTCGTCGCGGAGTCGCCCGGCGAGCTCGAACTTCAACTCCGCGGCGGCCGCGAGCATCTGGTTCGACAGATCCTGGATCGTCGACTCGAGCTGCTGCGCTCCCTCGGCGGCGATACCCGTACGGCGGAGGTTCGGCGTCGGCGACTTGCCCTTGCCCGTCGCGCGGCCGCGGCCGGACATCATCTCCGCAGTGTCGGCGCCCTCACGGGCGAGTACCTCGGTAATGTCGGCGATCCGCTTGCGCAGCGGCTGCGGATCGATGCCGTTCTCCGTGTTGTACGCGATCTGCTTCTCGCGCCGTCGATCGGTCTCCTCGATGGCCTTGGCCATCGAGTCGGTGATCTTGTCGGCGTACATGTGGACCTCGCCCGACACGTTTCGCGCGGCTCGTCCGATCGTCTGGATGAGGGAGGTCCCCGAGCGCAGGAACCCCTCCTTGTCGGCGTCGAGGATGGCGACCAGGGACACCTCGGGGAGGTCGAGGCCCTCTCGGAGGAGGTTGATGCCGACGAGGACGTCGTACACGCCGGCGCGCAGCTCGCTGAGCAGCTCGACGCGGCGCAACGTGTCGACATCCGAGTGCAGGTAGCGCACCCGCACACCGTGCTCCCCGAGGAAGTCCGTCAGCTCCTCGGACATCTTCTTCGTCAGCGTCGTGACGAGCACGCGCTCGTCACGTTCGACGCGCACGCGGATCTCCTCGAGCAGATCGTCGATCTGGCCCTTCGAGGGCTTGACGATGATGTGCGGATCGACGAGTCCGGTCGGGCGGATGATCTGCTCGACCACGCCGTCGGCGATGCCCATCTCGTACTTGCCCGGCGTGGCCGACAGATACACGGTCTGGCCGATGCGGTTCTTGAATTCGTCCCAGCGGAGCGGACGGTTGTCCATGGCACTCGGCAGGCGGAACCCGTGGTCGACGAGCGTGCGCTTGCGAGACGCGTCGCCCTCGTACATCGCTCCGATCTGGGGCACCGTGACGTGCGACTCGTCGATCACGAGCAGGAAGTCGTCGGGGAAGAAGTCGAGCAGCGTGTGCGGGGGCTCGCCCGGCATGCGCCCGTCCATGTGGCGCGAGTAGTTCTCGATGCCGGAGCAGAAGCCGAGCTGCTGGAGCATCTCGAGGTCGAACGTCGTGCGCATGCGCAGGCGCTGGGCCTCGAGCAGCTTGCCCTGCCGCTCGAACTCGGCGAGACGCTCTTCGAGCTCGTGCTCGATCGTGCCGATGGAGCGCTGGATGACGTCGGTGCCTGCCACGTAGTGCGACGCGGGGAAGATCGGCACGGCGTCGAGCTTCTCGATCACCTCGCCGGTGAGCGGGTGCAGCGTGTAGAGCGCCTCGATCTCGTCGCCGAACAGCTCGATGCGGATCGCGTGCTCCTCGTAGACGGGGATGATCTCGATCGTGTCGCCGCGTACCCGGAAGTTGCCCCGAGAGAAGTCGACGTCGTTGCGGTTGTACTGCATCGCGATGAACTGACGGATGAGGGCGTCGCGGTCGTACCGCTCCCCCACCTGCAGCGCGACCATGGCACGCAGGTACTCCTCGGGCGCACCGAGACCGTAGATGCAGGACACGGTCGAGACGACGACCACGTCACGGCGGCTCAGCAGCGAGTTCGTCGTCGAGTGCCGCAGCCGCTCGACCTCGGCGTTGATCGAGGAGTCCTTCTCGATGAAGGTGTCTGTCTGCGGGACGTACGCCTCGGGCTGGTAGTAGTCGTAGTACGACACGAAGTACTCGACGGCGTTGTTGGGCATGAGCTCGCGGAACTCGTTGGCGAGCTGCGCGGCGAGCGTCTTGTTGTGCGCGAGCACGAGCGTCGGACGCTGCACCTGCTCGACCAACCAGGCCGTCGTCGCCGACTTTCCCGTACCCGTCGCGCCGAGCAGCACGACATCGGTCTCGCCCGCGTTGATGCGGGCCGCGAGGTCGGCGATCGCCTGCGGCTGGTCGCCGGCGGGAGCGTACTCGCTGATGACCTCGAAAGGACGGACACTGCGGGTGGTCTGCATGTATCCAGCGTATGCCTGGCCACCGACACTGGGGGCCGTGTCCGCGGCTGCCCCTAGAGTGGGCGCGTGATCGAGTTCATCATCGGCACCAGCCTCGCGGCATCCGCCGGCCTCAACGCGTGGATGCCGCTGTTCCTGCTCGGTCTCGCCGATCGGGTGCTCCCGCCCGTCGAGCTCCCCGCGTCCTGGGCATGGCTCGGCAGCGACGTCGCCCTATGGGTCATCGGCGCGCTGCTGCTCCTCGAGATCGTCGCCGACAAGATCCCCGCGCTCGACTCCGTGAACGACGTCCTCCAGAGCATCCTCCGCCCGGCATCCGGCGGGATCGCGTTCGGGGCGGGAGCCGGAGCTCAGACGATCGCCGTCGACGACCCCGCGTCGCTGTTCGCGGACAACGCGTGGGTGCCGATCGTGGTGGGCGTCGTCGTGGCCCTGATCGTCCACATGGCCAAGGCGACGGCACGCGTCGCGGCGAACGCCACGACAGGCGGGCTCGCCGCTCCCGTCCTCAGCACGGCTGAGGACGGCGCATCGTTCGCCCTCGCAGCGGCGGCGATCCTCGTCCCGATCCTCGCGCTCGTGCTCCTCGTCGCCCTGGTGGTCGGGGCGGTGCTGCTGCTGCGGCGCCTCGCACGACGACGACGCGAGCGGAGCACGGCTCGGGCGGCAGGCTCGAGCGGCGGCTGACCGCGCGGACGCTCAGCCCCGAAGGCGCTCCCACAGCGCATCCGTCTGGGCGATGGTCTCGTCGAGAGTCCCCGCGGTGTCGATCACGACGTCGGCGATCGCGAGGCGACGCTCGTCCGACACCTGGGCGTCGATGCGCTCCTGCGCCGCGCGCTCGTCGAACCCGCGCAGCTCCACCAGGCGCGAACGGCGCACCGCAGCCGGAGCATGCGCGACGACGATCAGATCCCACGGGTCGTCGACCCGAGCTTCGACGAGCAGGGGCACGTCGTACACGACCACCGCGGACGGGTCATCCGACGCCGCCGCATCGAACCGTCGCTGTGACTCCGCGCGAACGGCGGGATGCACGATCGCGTTGAGCTGCTCGAGGAGCGTCCTGTCACCGAAAACCTTCGCACCGAGCGCGGCACGGTCCAACGCGCCGTCGGCCGAGATCACGTCATCGCCGAACGTCTCCGAGATCCGCGCGAGGACGTCCGAACCCGGTGACTGCACGTCCCGGACGATCTGATCCGCGTCGACCACCACGGCGCCGAGTTCCGCGAGGCGCCGGGCGATGGTCGACTTCCCGGAGGCGATACCGCCGGTGAGCGCGATGAGAGGCATTCGGCCAGTCTAGGTCGAGTCCTCGAGCGCTCAGCGCGCCAGGAGCTGCCGCTTCGAACTGATCACACCGGTGTCGAAACCGGCCAGATGCAGCCCGCCGTGGAAGCGGGCGTGCTCGATCTTGACGCAACGATCCATGACGACCGAGAGGCCGGCGGCCTCGGCGATCGCCGCGGCATCCTCGTTCCACGATCCCAGCTGCAGCCAGAGCGTCTGCGCGCCCGCATCGATCGCCTCCTGCGCGACGCCCGGAAGGTCGTCGTGCCGACGGAAGACGTCCACGATGTCCGGGGTCACCGGGAGATCGGCCAACGACGCGTACACCGGCTGTCCGAGGATCTCGGTCTCCCTGGGGTTCACGAGGTACACGTCGAACTGCGTGCTCGACAGCAGATAGGTGGTCACGAAGTACGACGCCCGTGCCGGGTTGTTCGATGCCCCCACGATCGCGACGCTCTTCGCACGGCGAAGCATCGCGAAACGCTCCTGCTGGCTCGGCCCGACCCAGGAGCGTCCTGCAGCGGTCGCATCGACGACTCCGGGGAGCGCGCAGGCGACGGCATCCGCCGGGGCCGGGATCTCGCAGGCGTCTGCGCCCGGGGAGGTGTTCGCGCTCATCGTTCGGCTCCTGTCGCGAGGGTGAGGGCCTGGTCGAGGTCCCAGATGATGTCGTCCGCATCCTCGAGTCCGACCGAGATGCGGATGAGGTCAGGGCGTACCCCCGCTGCCTCGAGCTGCGCGTCGGTGAGCTGACGGTGCGTGGTGGACGCGGGGTGGATCACGAGCGTGCGCGCATCGCCGATGTTCGCGAGGTGCGAGGCGAGCTGGAGACTCTCGATGAGCTTCTCCCCCGCCGCGCGCCCGTCTTCGGCCTTCACTCCGAACGCGAACACGGATCCGGGGCCGAGCGGCAGGTACTTCGCCGCGCGAGCGTGATGCGGGTGCCCCTCCAGTCCCGCCCAGGTCACGTACTCGACCCTGGGGTCCGAGGCGAGCCAGTCGGCGACGACCCGCGCGTTGGCGAGATGACCGTCGATGCGCTGCGGCAGCGTCTCGATCCCCTGCAGCAGGTTGAATGCGGACTGAGGGCTGAGCGCCGGGCCGATGTCGCGCAGCTGTTCGGTGCGGAGCTTGGTGAGGAAGCCGTACTCGCCGAAGTTGTCCCACCACTTGATTCCGCCGTAGGACTCGACCGGCTCGGTCATCTGCGGGAAGCGCCCGTTCCCCCAGTCGAACGTGCCCTTCTCGATCACGACCCCGCCGAGGGTCGTGCCGTGGCCGCCCAGGAACTTCGTCACGGAGTGGATCACGATGTCGGCGCCGTGCTCGAGCGGCCGGGCCAGGTACGGCGTCGCGAGCGTGGCGTCGACCACGAGGGGCACGCCGGCCGCGTGCGCGACCTCCGCGAGGCCCCCGATGTCGGCGATCTCGCCCGAGGGGTTGCCGATCATCTCGACATAGACGACCTTGGTCTCGGGCCGGATCGCCGCCGCGTAGTCGGCGGGGTCCGTGGATGCCACGAAGGTCGTCTCGACCCCGAAGCGACGAAGCGTCACGTCCAGCTGCGTGACCGTCCCGCCGTAGAGCTGAGCCGCGGCCACGACGTGGTCGCCCGCACCGACGAGGGCTGCGAAGGTGATGAACTCGGCGCTCATGCCGGAGGCCGTGGCGACGGCGCCGATCCCGCCCTCGAGCGATGCGAGGCGCTCCTCGAGCGCAGCGACCGTGGGATTGCCGATGCGCGAGTAGATGTTGCCGTACTTCTGCAGCGCGAAGAGGTTGCCGGCGTCGGCCGCGTCGTCGAAGACGAACGACGTCGTCTGATAGATCGGCACGGCGCGCGCACCCGTCGATGCGTCGGGCGTCCCGCCCGCGTGCAACGCTCGCGTGCGGAATCCGAATCGGTGTTCTTCCGTCATGATGTCCTCAGTTCGGCGGTCTCGAGCACGGCGGCGATGTCGTCGACGGCCCAGGGGTTCTGCAGCGATGTGGTGTCCCCCAGGGCGGCCGCCTCGCGGCCTGCCCTACGGTCCTGTTCGGCCTCCCACAGCTGCGCGAGCAGTCGGCGCATGATCTTGCCCGAGCGGGTCTTGGGAAGGTCGGGCACCACGACGATGTGCTTCGGCTTGGCGACCGGTCCGATCGCCTGTGCGACCTGACCGCGCAGGGCGGTCGTCGACACCTCGGCGCGACCCGACGGCGTGACGAAGGCGACCACGGCCTGTCCGGTCACGGGGTCGGAGACGCCGGCTGTGCCCGCCTCGCCGACCGTGTCGTGCGCCACGAGCGCCGACTCGATCTCGATCGTCGAGAGACGGTGTCCCGAGACGTTGACGACGTCGTCGAGGCGGCCGAGGATCCAGATGTATCCGTCGGCATCCCGCGTCGCGCCGTCGCCGGCCACGTAGTAGCCGCCGTGCTCGCCGACGCCGGCGAAGGTCGACCAGTAGGCGTTCCGATAGCGTTGCGGGTCGCCCCACACCGTGCGGGCCATGCCCGGCCACGGTCGACGGACGACCAGAGTGCCGGAGCGTCCGGGCGCGACCTCGACGCCGTTCTCGTCCACGACGGTCGCATCGATCCCCGGCAGCGGTACGGAGGCCGAGCCGGGCTTGAGCGTCGTCACCCCGGGCAGCGGGGCGATCATGGCGGCCCCGGTCTCGGACTGCCACCAGGTGTCGACCACGGGCAGCTCGTCCCTGCCGAAGTTGCGACGGAACCAGATCCAGGCCTCGGGGTTGATCGCCTCTCCGACAGTGCCGAGCAGGCGCAGCGAAGTGAGGTCGTGGCCTTCGGGCAGGTCGGCGCCGAACCAGGTCATGAAGGTGCGGATCAGGGTCGGAGCCGTGTAGTAGACCGTCACCCCGTAGCGCTCGATGATCTCGAGGTGGCGCTCACGGGTCGGGGTGTCGGGCGTCCCCTCGTTGATGACCTGAGTGAGGCCGTTCGACAGGGGGCCGTAGATCTCGTACGTGTGCGCGGTGACCCAGGCGAGGTCGGCGGTGCACCAGTGCACGTCGTCCGGCTTCGCGTCGAAGTGCGCCCAGTGCGCCCAACTCGCGTGGGTGAGATACCCGCCCGACGTGTGCACGAGTCCCTTCGGCTTCCCCGTCGTCCCCGACGTGTAGATGATGAAGAGCGGATGCTCGGAGTCGAACGGCTGCGGAGCATGCTCCGGCGACGCGATGTCGACCGTCTCGTGCCACCAGACGTCGCGGCCCTCGGTCCACGGCACGTCCTGCCCGGTGCGACGCAGCACGAGGACGTGCTCGAGATCCGGGAGACCGGATGCCGCGGCATCCGCCGTCGACTTCACCTCGGTGGCCGTGCCCCGGCGGAACTGCCCGTCGCTCGTGACGAGCAGCTTCGCGCCGGTGTCGGCGAGGCGGAAGCGGACGGCCTCGGCGGAGAAACCGCCGAAGACCAGGGAGTGGACCGCGCCGATGCGCGCACAGGCGAGGGTGATCACGACCGTCTCGACCAGCACGGGCAGGTAGATCACGACGCGGTCGCCGGGGCCGATCCCGAGCGCGATGAGCGCGTTCGCGGCGCGCGAGACGCGCTCCTGGAGATCTGCGTAGGTCACGGCCAGGCGGTCGCCCGGCTCGCCCTCGAAGTGCAGGGCGACCTTGTCGCCACGGCCGGCTTCGACGTGACGGTCGACGCAGTTGTACGCGACGTTCAGGCGTCCGCCGACGAACCAGCGCGCGGCAGGAACCGCATCGCCGACGGGCGGCTCCCACTCGCTGACCGTGTGCCAGGGGTCCGCCCAGTCCAGACGCTCGGCGGCCTCCTCCCAGAAGCGGGTGGGGTCGGCGGCCGCTCGTCCGTACGCCTCGGCGGTCACGTTCGCCTGTGCGGTGAAAGTCTCAGGCGCCGGATACGTGCGGGTCTCGTGCAGTCGTGCTTCGGTCATCCTCAGGTCCAACGTCGCAGCAGATACTTCTCGACCAGGGCGAGGACGCCGTTGGTCAGGGTGCCGAGCACCGCGAGCAGCACGATCGACAGGAGGATCCGGTCGACGCGTCCGCTGTTCTGCGAGTCGGTCAGGAGGAACCCGAGCCCCATCGACGAGGCGATCAGCTCCGCCGCGACGAGGAACAGCCAGGCCTGGGCGAGCGCGAGACGGAGTCCTGCGACCACCGACGGCACGACGGCCGGGAGCTGCACGGTGCGGAACAGCGACCAGCCGCGGAGGCTGAACGATCGCCCGGCTTCGACGAGCTGCGGGTCGACGTGACGGAGCGCCGATGCCACGGTCGTGTAGACCGGGAAGAAGGCTCCGATCGCGATGAGCGTGACCTTCGACTCCTCGCCGATCTGCATCCACAGGATGAGCAGCGGGACCCAGGCCAGCGACGGCACGGCGCGCACCGCGGCCAGGGTCGGGCTGAGCAGGATGTCACCGAGGCGCGAGAGACCGACGATCCCTGCCGCCGCGAGGCCGATGACCGAGCCGATCGCGAAGCCGAGCAGGACGCGCTGCACGGAGATGGCGATGTGCGTCCACAGGACGCCGCGCTCCGCGAGTTCGACACCGGCGGTGAAGACGGATGCGGGAGTGGGCAGGCGATACGGCTCGACGAGACCCGTCGTCGTGACGAGCTGCCAGGCGATCAGGATCACTATCGGCAGCAGGAAGCCGCCGATCACACGGACGAACGGCCGATCCCACGCCGCTCGGGCGCCGACCTCGGGCCGACGCCGCCGTCCGGCAGCCGCGTCGAGTGCGTCCCGCGCGTCCGCGGGAGCGGTCACCCGCTGGTCGAACTCCGTCACTCGCCGCCGACCGCCTTCTCGGCGAACGTGGAGTTCACGATCGTGTCGAGCGCCTTGTCGACCGACTCCTGACCGCCCTGGACGTCGCCGGACTCCACGAGCACGGGAGCGATCTTCTCGAGGACGGCGAGCTGGTCGTCACCGGGGACGCCGCTGACGTCGAGGTTCGAGCGCTCCTCGATAACGGTCGTCGCGACCGCGATGTCGATGCCGGCGACCTCGGCCAGCAGCGCCGCGGTCTCCTCGGGGTTCTCGAGTGCCCACTCACGAGCCTGCTCGTAGGCGTCGACGACCGCCTGAGCCAGGTCGGCGTGGTTCTCGATGAAGTCCTCGGTGGCGTTGAGGAAGCCGTAGGTGTTGAAGTCCACGTTGCGGTAGATGAGCTGATCGCCCGACTCGACCTCGGCTGCGGCCATGATCGGGTCGAGCCCGGCCCAGGCGTCGACAGAGCCGCCGTCGAGGGCCGCACGTCCGTCGGCGTGCTGCAGGTTCTGCACCTCGACGTCGTCGACCGAGAGGCCGGCCTCCTCGAGGGACTGCAGAAGGAAGAAGTACGGGTCGGTGCCCTTGGTCGCGGCGATCGACTTGCCGGCAAGGTCTTCGACCGAGGTGATGTCGCTGTCGGGGCCGACCACGATGGCAGACCACTCCGGCTGCGAGAAGATGTCGATCACCTGGATGGGTGAGCCGTTGGAGCGAGCCAGAAGGGCGGCGGAACCTGCCGTCGAGCCCACGTCGATCGAGCCGGAGCGCAGCAGCTCGTTGGCCTTGTTCGAACCGGCGGACTGCACCCACTCGACTGCGACGTCGTCGCCGAGGATCTCTTCGAGGATGCCCTGGTCCTTGATGACGAGGCTCAGCGGGTTGTACGTCGCGAAGTCGATCGACAGGGTGTCAGACGACCATTCGCCGGATGCCGCGGCGTCGTCCTTCGTCGAATCGGAGGCCGTGGCGTTCTCGCCCGCGACGCATCCGGTCGCGACGAGCATCATCGTCCCGGCGATCGCGATCGCGGGAAGGATTCGGCGGGTGATGGTGCTCATCGGGTCTCCTCGGTGGCGCTGCGGTGGTGGGTGTCGACGCCGAGCCCTTCGAGGAGCTCGGCGCGCAGGTCGGCGAGGCCGCGGTCGGCGCGGTCCCGGGGTCGGTGGCCCGGCACGGTGATCGTGCGGGCGATGGAGGTGACGTCCGCCGCGTCGTCGTCGAGCGTGCGCAGAAGCAGCACGCGATCGGCCAGGTAGAGGGCCTCTTCGACATCGTGCGTCACGAGGAGCACTGTGGTCGGCTCGGCGGCATGGATCTTCAGGAGAAGGTCGTGCATGCGCAGGCGCGTCAGTGCGTCCAGGGCTCCGAACGGCTCATCGAGCAGCAGCACCCCGGGGTTCCGGGCGAGAGCCCGTGCGAGAGACGCGCGCTGTGCCATGCCGCCGGACACCTCACGGGGGCGCTGGTCGGCGGCGTGCTCGAGACCGACCAGCTGCAGGAGCTGGCGGACCCGCTCGCGACCCTCCGCGCGGGAGGTCCCCCGAGGCAGGCCGAGCTCGACGTTCTGCGCGATCGTCCGCCAGGGCAGGAGCCGCGGTTCCTGGAACGCCACGGCGGTGCGCTCGTCGACGTCGCCGACGCGCGTGTTATCGAGGAGGATGCTGCCGCCGGACGGGGCGTCGAGCCCGCCGATCAGACGGAGCAGCGTCGACTTCCCGCATCCGGACGGACCGACGACGGCGACGATCTCGCCGGCCGTCACGTGCACGTCGACACCCCGCAGCACAGCGCGGGTGTCACGCCCCCGCGGGAACGAACGCTCGACCTCGGTGAGCCGCACGCTCTGCGCGGCGCCGGGATCGGTCGACGGACCCGTGGATCGCGTGGCGGACAGCAAGGAGGTCATGCTCCCATGCTGGCCACCCGACCGGAATGTTACGAATGCGGTCGTAATGTTCGGTCACGTTCGTCCGCGGGCCGGCGAGCACAGGTCCCCGGGTACGCGAAACGGGCCGCCACCCCGAGGGGTGACGGCCCGTTCCAGGCAGAGATGCTTACGCGTTGCCGCCCGAGAGCTTCTCGCGCAGAGCTGCGAGAGCCTCGTCGTCCGCGAGGGTGCCGGCGCCGGCAGCCTCGCTGGAGAAGGACTGGCCGCCGAAGTCGTCTCCGGCCGCCGCCTCGGCCTCGGCCGCCTTGGTGACCTGAGCCTTGTGCGCCTCCCAGCGGGACTGGGCCGCAGCGTACTCCTGCTCCCATGCCTCGCGCTGAGCGTCGAAGCCTTCCTTCCACGCACCGGTCTCGGCGTCGAAGCCCTCCGGGTACTTGTACTCGCCGTTCTCGTCGTACTCGGCGAGCATGCCGTACAGGGCCGGGTCGAACTCGGTGCCGTTGGGGTCGACCGACTCGTTGGCCTGCTTGAGCGACAGCGAGATGCGACGACGCTCGAGGTCGATGTCGATGACCTTGACGAAGACCTCTTCGCCGACCGACA
>JAZBLS010000053.1:0-18860 GCA_037033365.1 Actinomycetota bacterium
GATCGGGAGCGGCACCAACTGCGACGGGAGTTTTCGCAGGCGGTACGAACTGCGACGCGAACGCGCTCCCACGACGCCGCGCACGCATGCGACGCACGTGCCCCCGCACGCAGGCCGCACCTCAGCTGCACGCAATTCCGCCTCACCCGCCGTGCGCGTGCGCCCGCGCGGAAAAGATGAAGAGCATGGGTGACAGCGAAGACCAGCCGGCACGCAGATCCCGGTGGCGGCCCGTGATCGTGATCGCACTGGTGGTCGTCATCGTGGCAGAAGCCGTGGCTGCCGTGATCATCGGAGGTGCGTGGTTCAGCTCGCCGTCGGCCGCCGACGCGGCACGCGAACCCGCAGATCCATGCGCTGGCCAGCGTTCGGAACTGAAGATCCTCGCCCCGCAGCGGCTCGCACCCGTACTCACCGAGGCGGCCGCGCACGCATGCATCGACCTCGAGATGAAAGACCCCGGCGCGCTTGCGCAGGTCGGATCCAGGATGCGGCAGGGCGACGCCGCGCTCTGGATGGCCGATTCCTCCGAAGAGGCGCTCGCGATCGGTGTTCCGTCCGACGAGGTCATCCCGTCGTTCCTGAGCCCGCTCGTCGTCTCCGCTCCGGAAGAGATGCACGCAGAGGACTGGCGGGACCTCCTCCTGGCAGCCCCTGACGGCATCCGCCTCGACATCCCTGCCGGCGCAGTGAGTGAGATGGTCTTCACACGGGTCGCGGAGCGCGCACTCGAACTCGCCGGCGGTGACCATGCCGCGGTGGGCGCCGCGCTCGCAGCGGTTGCCGCGCTCGTGGCACGAGACGAGAACTCGCCGACGCTGAGCATCCGCGAACTCGCATCCCTGCCGTCCGACGCGCCCATCGCGGCACAGGTGCCGATCGCGACCCTCGACTATCCGGTGGTGCGCGCGCCTCAGCTCGCCTCGGATCCGGATGCCGCTGCGGCAAGCGACCGGCTAATCGGCGCGCTTCGAGAGCTGACAGGAGCAGACCTCGCCGACTTCGGTCTCGTCCCCGCGGATGCGACCGACGCGGTCGTCAACGGAACGACCCTTCCGCTGATCCCTCACGGTGCGCCGGACGTCTACACGGCCGTGAGCGCGGTGCTCGACCCGACCCTGCTGTCGGGATCGATGACGGTCCTCATGGATGCGAGCGGGTCGATGGCGACCCCCGTCGGGGGAGGGGCGTCGGGCATGGATGCGATCAAGCAGTCCGTGTCGGTGCTCGGAGGGACGATCCCTTCGGGCCTCTATACCGAGTGGCGGGTGTTCGGGATGGGCATCGGCGACGGCGGTGCGGACGAGAAACTCCTCAGTGCCGGGGTCGTCGCCGACACCAGGAAGCTGATCGCGGGGTCGGCGGCCGCCCTCTCAGCCTTCCCCGTCGGCACGCCCCTCTACCAGGTGGTCGTCGACAACTACCGACGGATGAAGGCCGGCCCGAGCGCGGGAGGGATCAACCTGCTCGTGGTCGTGACCGACGGACGCGACGAGGATGCTCCGGGCAGGGTCGAGCGGGCACAGGCGCTCGCCGAGCTCGCGCAGCTCACCGGAGAGGGCCCGCCGGTGCCGATCCTCTTCATGGGCTTCGGGGATGCCGACCTCGCCGCGATGCAGGAGATCGTCGGCGTCACCGGAGGTTCGGCGTGGAAGATCGATCACCCGTCGCAGCTGTCCGGTGCGATCGTCGAGTCCGTGCTCGCGATCGGAGCGTCGGAGATCGCCTCGAACTGGGCGGGTCCTGAGCGCTGAGGCACGGTCGAGCCGCGCTCGTCACTGCATCCCAGACATCGCACACGGCAGTGCCCCGCAGCGCACTCGTGCCGACAGAACGCGGGCATAGTTTCGACTCGGCACCCCCGATCGATCCTGTCGTGAGTCGATCGGGGCGCCAGCGGTTCCGTGACTCAGAGCGCGAACCGTCGGGGAGCCCCCACGTCGGGGCGGGAGGGCTCCCCGAACTCCGGCATATCGATCCCGGCATCCGACGAGCCCGACGAGCCTCAGCGCACCTCGACGAACGGCGCCCCCGAGAGCAACCGCACGCGGACCTCGGGTGCTGCCAGCCCGAACGCACTGCTTCTGCCGATGACCCTGCCGGTCTTGCCCGTCGCCGAGGTGGCGGCGTGATTGATCGCCTCGTACGCGGCGCTCAGCAGCTCGGCTGCTTCGACCTCGGGCGCATCAGGCCAGACCTCCCGTGCACGAGTCGCGTCGTCGGCATCCGGTTTGAGGCTGAGGTGAGCGGTGACCTCCACGAGCTTGGGTGTGAGATCGAGCAGCTTCCAGTCGTTCATGCTGCTTTCCTACCGGCCGGGGTCGCCCTGTCCGCCGGCGTGCGGTGCGAGAGCAGTGGCAGAGTCCGCGACATCTCCGTGCCACTTAACGCCGGCGTTCTGCACGGCAATCGCCCACGCTCGTACCGGCACCCCGCCCAGGACTCTTAGCGTTGCGGAGCACTTGCCCCCACACACCGAGGAGTGATCCGGGTGCCTCTCACCGCCCCAGCACGACACCACAGTCCCGTCGTGCGCATCGCCGCGACCATCGCCCTGCTCGTCACGGGATGGCACCTGTTCGCGAGCTTTCTCTGGATCAGCCCCTACACGCCGCTGCGCGAGGTCGTCCCCAGCACTGCCCTCTCGCAGTACATGCTGCCGTGGTTCGGACAGAGCTGGAGCGTGTTCGCGCCCGAGCCGATCAACGGCGACTACCACCTCGAGGTGCGCGCGAACGTGGGCGAGGGCGACGACGTCACGACCACCGAGTGGGTCGATGCCGTCGACGTCGAGTGGCAGATGGCCCACCACAACCTCTTTCCGCCGCGTGCCGCCAACCTCGCGCTGCAGCAGGCGAGTGACTTCCGGGCGGCGTACGGCGAGCTGACCGACGAGCAGAAGGACATCGCCGCCCTGAACTTCTACGAGGGCGACAGCTGGCTGGGCCGCGAGATGGCCGCCATGAAGGACATCGGTGACAACACCGACGACGTGACCGCATTCATCGTCGCCGAGCGGTACACCGACGCGTACGCCACGCAGGTCGCGACGGCGCTCTGGGGCGACGACGTCACGCAGGTGCAGTACCGCGTGTGGCGACAGAACATCGTGCCGTTCGAGCAGCGCAATCATCCGGATGCGAAGCGCCCCGACCCCGTGTACTTCACGACCGGATGGCGGGGTCTCATCACCCTGCCGGGTCAGAGCGAGGAGGCGTTCCGCGCCGTGTTCCTCCCCCTCTACGAGAACCTCATGTCGAAGGAGAGTGCGCAGTGATCGCGTTCATCCGCCGCCTCGCGTCCACGGCCTGGGCGCTCGCCCGCACCGCGATCACGACCGTGATCCGCGCGCTCGGCTCGGTCGCCGACAAGACGATCGATCTGCTCGTCGCGCGGAAGCTCGCCCTGTACGGCCTCTCGGTCGCCCGGATCGTGCTGGGCGTCATGATCGTCGGCAGCGCGCTCGGCAACTTCTCGACGCGCGACTACGTGTACGGCGCCGGGTCCGCGTGGTCGGGTCAGCTCGCGTATCCCACGAGCGACTTCATCACGATGTGGCCGTTCGATCTGATCGCCAAGCTGTACTGGGATCCGACGTGGCTGACCGTCCTGATGATCGTCCACATCCTGCTCGGGCTGATGTTCCTGGTCGGCTACCGCACACGCCTGGTGATGATCCCGCTGTTCTTCTCGTGGGTCACGATGCAGGACATCAACCTCCTCGTGCACGATCAGAGCGACAACCTGGTGCGGATGGCGATGATCGCCCTGATGTTCGCCTCCCCGTCGGCGCACTGGTCGGTGGATGCGTGGCGTCGACGACGGCACGCGGCCAGCTCCGACAAGATTCTCGTGAACTGGTGGCGCAACCAGCCCGTCCTGCCCGAGTGGGTCACGACGATCGCGCACAACTGCGCGGTCATCGTGCTCGGGGCGCAGCTCTGCATGGTCTACGCCTCTGGTGGCCTCTTCAAGGGCCAGGGTGCGCCCTGGTACGGCGGCTGGGCGGTCTACGACCCGATCCAGACGCGACAGTTCGGCACGTGGCCCGAGCTCAGCGACTTCTTCACGGCGTGGGGTCCGGCTGTCGCGCTCGCCACGATCCTCACGGTGCTCGTGCAGGTCGGCTTCCCGTTGATGCTTTTGCGTCGGGGCACGCGGATCGTCGCGCTCGTGATCATCCTGGGATTCCACATCGGCATCGGCGTGCTCATGGGCCTGCCGTGGTTCTCGGTCTCGACGCTCGCGCTGGACTGCATCTTCATCAGCGACCGCAGCTGGTCGGGCATCGCCGCGCATGTCCGCGCGGCCTGGGAGCGGGGTCGGCACCGAGCGGATGCCGCGGCAGCCGCGCCCGCCGATCCGCCGACCGAGTCGATCACGATCATCACGGGCGACGAGCTCGCAGAGGTGTCTGACGACCAGCTCGTCGCGCGGTGAACTTCGCTTTCTTGACCGACGAGCGGATGCCGGGGAGGCGCACGTGACGGATGTCACCGTGGTCGGCAGCGGACCGAACGGACTCGCCGCCGCGATGGTGGCCGCGCACTCGGGTCTTCGAGTCCGCGTGATCGAGGCGAGCGGCACGCTGGGTGGCGGGGCGAGAACGGCGGAGCTCCTGGAGAGCGGGTTCCGCCATGACGTCTGCTCGGCCGTGCATCCGATGGCGCTGGCATCCCCGTTCTTCCGTGAGGCGGGACTGGAGCGCGTCGTCGAGTTCCTCGTCCCTGAGGTCTCATACGCTCAGGGGATCGCGCCCGGCAGGTCGGCGCTCGCGTATCGCGATCTCGAGCGCACGATCGAGGGACTGCGCGCGGATGGCCGGGTCTGGCGAGGCCTGTTCGCGGCGCCTGCCGCGTCTGCCGGTCGGCTCGGCGCGGCCACCCTCGGCGTGCCCCGTGTCAGGCCTTCCGATGTTGCCTCCCTGCTCGGGCTCGGCACTCGGGCGGCCGCTGTCGCCGCGAGTGGGCTCCGTGCGGGGTTCCTGGACGACGGTGCCCCCGCCCTCCTCGCGGGACTCGCGGCGCACGCGATCGGCGACGCGCACTCGCTCGCCGCGATGATCGTGGGGCTCACGCTCGGCGCGCATGCGCACGCGGGTGGGTGGCCGGTTCCGCGCGGAGGAAGTCAGAGCATCGTCGACGTGATGGTGGCGTGGCTGCGTGCTCGATCCGTGGAGTTCGAGACGGGGCATCGGGTGAGCGACATCGGCGAGGTCGCCGACAGCCGGCTCGTGTTCCTTGATGTCACGCCGCGCGCGGCGGTGAGCATTCTCGGCGATGCGCTCCCGACCGGGCGTCGGCGTCGCTATGAGCGATTCACGTACGGTCCCGGGGTGGCGAAGGTCGACTACACGCTCGACGAGCCGGTTCCCTGGCTCGACCCCGGCCTCGCCCGCAGCGGGACGGTCCATCTGGGAGGGCCGGCGGCGACGGTTCTCGCGGGGGAGCGCGAGATCACCCGCGGTCGCCTGTCTGACGAGCCCTTCGTCATGGTCTCGGTGCCGAGCATGTTCGACTCCACGCGAGCGCCCGCCGGGAAGCATGTCGTGTGGGCCTACGTGCACACGCCGTCGGGGTGGGACGGAGACGCGGAGCGGATCGTCACCGCCCGGATCGAGCAGTTCGCTCCGGGGTTCCGTGATCTCATCCGCGCGTCGACGAGTCGCTCGGCTGTGGGATACGCGGAGTACAACGAGAACTACGTGGGTGGCGACATCTCAGCCGGGCGGACGACTCTGCGCCAACTCGTCGGCCGCCCGGTGCTCTCGCTCGAGCCCTGGCGCACGGGTGCGCCTGGTGTGTACCTCTGCTCGAGTTCGACCGCACCGGGCCCCGGCGTGCACGGCATGGCCGGCGCGCACGCGGCTCGGCTCGCGCTCGCACGGGAGTTCGGGATGGATGCCGCAGAGCTCGCGGCGGATCCGCCGCGGTTCGCGGGCTGATCAGAAGCGTGCTTCGAGGGCGCTGTGCAACGGCGTATGGCTGAGTGGAGGGCCGAACCAGATCAGCAGGCAGCGCAGCCGTTCTCACGGACGCGCAGCTCTATGTCCGCGAGCTCCTGTCTTGTCTTGACGAGAGCGTCGGGCGTGAAGCGTCTGACCTGCAGGTCACGGACCGCGTCGGCGGCGACCTCCGAGCGGATGCCGAAGGCCTGAGCGATCTCATGAGCGACGGTGTCTTCCGTGCTCCTTGCGCAGACCTCGAGAAGCTCGACGGGCCGTTCCAGTACGGTCACGTATGCAGCCAGGATGTCGCGACGCGCAAGCAGGTTTCTGTCGTGCCGATGCTCCATGCGCCCACTCTAATGAGGTCCGCGAGTTGCAGGTTCGCCGCGAAACGGCGACAGCCATCGACGGAAATGAGCGACAGGCGCGCCCCCGACGTGCTTTGCGAATCGCGACGAACGTGGTTCCCTGAACGCCATGGAGGACTTCGAGGTCGTACTGGTTCACGGCCTTTACCACCAGCCGGCGCACATGCGACCGCTGGTGGAGGTGCTCGAAGCTCGGGGACTCACCGTGACAGTGCCGAGCCTCCACCGAGGCTCGCTCGCAGACGACACGCGCGCGGTGCAAGAAGCCGTCGACGCGTGCCATGGTCGGCCGATCGTCGTTGGACACAGCTACGGTGGCGCGGTCGTCACGGGCCTCGAAGGCGTCGACGTTCTTGTCTACATGGCCGCCTTCGTTCCCGATGTGGGCGAGAGTTGTGCGTCACTCGGCGGGCCGCATGCTCCCGTCAACGCCGCTGTTCGACCTGTCGCTGATGGTTTTACCCACATCCCCGACGAGTTGGCCGACGAGCTCTTCTATGGCGATTGCACGCCCGACGCGGCCGAGGCAGCCCGGCGTCTGCTCGTCCCGCAAGCGGCCGGCCACGGACGGGGTGCGGTGACGACCGCGGGCTGGCGAACCACGCGGAGCCTCTATCTCGTGTGTACGCAGGACCGGGCGATGAGCCCGAGTCTGCAGCGCGCCATGGCACAACGCTGCAGCGATGCGCGAAGCCTCGACGCGAGCCACTCTCCATACATCTCGCAGCCGCGGGAGGTCGCCGCCGAGATCTATAGGTTCGCCGCCTTCGAGTGACCCTCGTCAGCTGTCGGCGACCTCGATCTGGGGCGGTTTCAGCTGCCAAGAATGGCCGGCGGTTGCGCTTCCGCTAACGCTGAAAACCCTCCTGAACTCGACCTCCAGCGCGTTCGAGTTCGATCTCGACTACGGCCGCAAACTGGTCGTGCCGACCCTCTATGAGCGGTGCTGCCAATCTGGCGGCGCGATCCGGATCGAAGTCCGTCAGCCGTCGAGGGAGGTACTTGCCCGCGCCCATCCACCGGGAGTTCGTGAGCAGAATCAGTTCGGCGATTCTCTCGTAGAGAAGCGCTGCAAGTAGGTGACGCTCAACCGGGGCAGTCGCGTCGCGATAGTCATCGAGCAGGTCGGTGATGACGTAGCGACGTGACATCGCTTCGGCGCGGGAGAGTGTCGGCCCGGCCTCGTATCTGAACGCCCACTCGTCCTTGTACTTCTCATGTTCAGCGCTCCCTCGGACCGCGGTTCCATCGATGAGCATCTGGACGATCACTGGTCTGTGCTGTTCGAACCCGCGGTCTGCCCAGACGCCGAATCCCACTTCGGTGTAGGCGAACACTTCGACAACCTCGCTCTCGAAGCGGTAGGTCGCCGCCAAACTCGTACGGTCATCGGCGAACAGCTCCTCGCCGAGAAGGAGAAGATCGATGTCACTGGTCGAGGTCCGCGTCCCGCGAGCCGTGCTTCCCGCGAGCACCGCGACGTCCGCCTTCGGGAAATGGTGCGAGACGAAGCGCTCCACGAGATTCGGATAGTCCATGGCCACGAGCTTACGAGCCGGGCTCGAATGAGTTGCCGAGCACCGTGGGCACCCAAACGCGACCGAGAAACCCGCAACTTCGCAATCCCGTCACTGCAGCAGTCCCGTCCCCGCGTGCGGTGCGAGACCACGCTTCTAGCGTCGAGGCATGCGTGAACGAATCCTCCCCATCCTCAGCCTCGTGGCGGTCGCGGCAGTGCTGACCGCCTGTACTCCGTCCGACCCCTCGGGTGCGGACAAGCCCCAGAAGCCCGCGGCGGACGGCCTGAGCACCGCCGACTTCCCTGTCGTGGACGGGAAGGTCGTCAGCGACACCGGCCAGGACGGCAATCACACGATCGTCCTCACCACCGACGAGAACGTGGTCCTCGGTGACGCTGTCGCCCTGTTCGAGGACGCCGGCTACACGATCGACGAGTCGAGCGATCAGGACTACGTCGACCGCATCGCGGCGACGTCGACGGACTACACGGCAGAGGTGACGATCGCCGGAACCACGGCGACGTACGTGTTCACCGCGGTCGAGTGACCTGAGAGACGAAGAAGGCGGCTGCGCTCCGGAGTTCGAAGCGCAGCCGCCTTTCGTTCGTGCGGATGACGGATGCCGAGGATCAGGATGCCACGAGGGAGCGCAGCTCGATGCTGGCCCCGTCTGCCGCACACGCCGCCTGGACGGCCGCGGCGGCCTCGAAGAAGCGGATCGGCTCCACGCCGTCCTGCTGCAGCTCCTCCGCGGCATCCGACGCATCGGAGAGCGCGGCGCGGACGTCGCCGCTGGACGCCTCTCGGGCGGAGGCGGTCTTGTCGATCACCGTCACGGTGGCGGCGTCGATCTCCGCCGCTCCGGCGGCCGTGCGCACCGCGTCGGCCAGGTCGTTGTAGCCGGACTCGAACGTGGAGCATGCGGTGGCGTTGGCGGGCGGGGCGCACGCGCTGAGGGCGAGGGCCGCGAGAGCGGCGATGGCAGCTGCGTGCAGGCTGCGTGTGAGGCGGGTCGTCATGAGTCGATCGTGCAGGCGCGGCAGGCGAGTCGCCGGTCTCCTGGGTGCTTCTCAGTGCGCACCTTCCGGAGTTTGCGTGTCGGGGTTTCGTACGCAAACGGGTCGTGCCCGCACTGAATTCGCGGATGCCGCGGACCACGGAGTCCGGGGCGCGGATGGGATGACGGAGTACTGCGCCACATCGACTTGGAGAACCATCACATGAAACCCCAACGCAAGCGCCTCGTCGCGTTCGCGACCGCGAGCATCGCCGCGGTCGCGCTCTGCACACCGGCTCTCTCGGCATCCGCATCCGACGGTCAGACGCTCGAGGACATGCGGTCGAAGACCGCCCAGGATCTCGCCAACACTCTCGTCGGCACGGGAATCACCCCGTCCAACGTGACCTTCACCGGCTGGGACCGCGGTTCGGGCACGTTCGACGGCTTCGAGAAGGGAACCGGGCTCAGTTCCGGAGTCGTGCTGTCGACCGGCACCCTGCTGACACCGCCCGACTACCACGACTACCCCGAATATCAGCCGGGAGCGCCGGGCGCGCACGAATGGTCAGGATGGATCGAGCCGGCCAATAAGCACTGGTCGTTCGGATTCGAGGAGGGGGACGTGTGGAACGAATTCATCGCCGCTCCGAACACCTCCATCTACACGAGTGTGCGTGCGCCCGAGAGATACGAGGACCATGACATCGCGGTCCTCGCGACGTACAAGCTGGGCATCGTTACGAATACACCGGTCGACACCTGGGATGCATCGGTCCTGGAGTTCGACTTCGTGCCGACGACATCCGCCGTGCAGTTCAAGTACGTGTTCGGCAGTGACGAGTACGAGAACATGACGGATGGAGGCTCCCCGTCACTCAACGACACGTTCGGGTTCTGGATCAACGGCGTGAACTGTGCAGTCCTCGACGACGGCACCCTGATCTCGAGCCAGTCGATCAACCAGAACAAGCACACGGAGTTCTACAAGAGCAACGTGGACTTCAACGGCCACTGGAACGCCAACACATACGATGTCGGCTTCGACGGTTTCACGACCGTTCTTTCGTGCAACGCGCCGGTCACGCCCGGTGTCACGAACCACATGAAGCTCGCGATCGCCGACGCCAGCGGCTGGGGCTACGACAGCGCCGTGATGCTCCAGGGTGGGAGCCTCATCTCCGTCGCTCCGGAGAGCGAGGACGACGTCCTCGCCACCGCGTACGAGACGCCGGGCACCGTCGACGTGGTCGCGAACGACACCGGTATCGGCCTCAAGGTCACCTCGGTCACCCAGGGCAACGGCGGCACGGCGTCTATCGGCGCCGACGGCAAGGTCGTGTTCACGCCGAACAGCGGCTTCTACGGCTCCACGTCGTTCGACTACACCGCTACCGACGTGGGTGGTCAGACGACCACGGCGACGGTCGCTGTGACGGTCGGAGCGCCCGCCGGCATCCACGACGACGAGACGAACGCGAACGCATCGTCGTCGGCCGGCGCGGATGGCGCGGGCAACCCGGCCGCTCAGGCCGCGGCATACGCGGACTCGTTGGCTGTCGCCAGCGCTGCAGCGGCGAAGGACTCGTCGGCGGCCGCCCAGGCTGCAGCGATCGCGGACTCCTCGAACGACGCATCGAGCACCGCTGAGGGGTCGGCCCTTGCCGCGGCTCAGGCTGCGGCCACGGCTGAGCAGGAGTCCGACACGAATGCGGCCGGCTCGACGGAAGGCGTGAACGACGCATCCGCTGCGGCGGCCTCTGAGGCTGCCGCGATCGCGGACTCCTCGTCGACGGCCTCGGCGGAGGCGCGTACGAACGCGAACGCCTCCTCGTCGGCGGCTGCCGATGGTCTCGGAAACCCGGCGGCTCAGGCAGCGGCGTTCTCGGATGCGGATGCTGTGGCATCCGCTCCGGGCACCGTGGACTCGTCCGCGGCTGCTCAGGCCGCTGCATACACGACGGCCTCTTCCGACGCGTCGAAGACGGCCGACACCGCGGCGAATGCGGCATCCGAGGCTGCGGCGCAGGCTGCAGCGATGGCCGGCCAGTCGGCGGAGACGAACACGTCGGGGTCTGCGGAGGGCTTGAACGACACGTCCTCGGCGGCGGCCGCTCAGTCGTCGTCGATCGCGGACTCGTCCTCGACGGCGTCCGGCGAAGCTCGCGCGAACCAGAACGCGTCGGCGTCGGCTGCCGCCGATGTGAACGCGAACCCGGCCGCGCAGGCTGCCGCGTTCACGGACGCGACCAACGAAGCATCCGCGAAGACGGACATCACCGCGGCGGCGGCAGCGAAGGCTGCGGCGACCACGGACGCATCGACGGAGGCATCGGCGAAGGCCGAAGGTGCGTCTGACGAGTCGGCCAAGGCTGCGGCGATGGCCGACAACGAAGACGACACCAACGCAGCAGGTTCGGCCGAAGCGAAGAACGACACGTCCTCTGAGGGCGCGGCGAAGTCCGCTGCGATCGCGGACGCGTCCACGGACGCGGGGACCCTCGGGATGACGAAGGCGAACGCGAACGCGTCGTCGTCGGCTGCCGCCGATGGTCTCGGAAACCCGGCGGCTCAGGCCGCGGCGTTCACGGACTCGACGGCGCAGGCATCGGCTCCGGGCTCGAAGGATTCCTCGGCGGCGGCTCAGGCTGCAGCGTTCGCAGACGCCTCGAACGATGCGTCGACCACCGCGGACACGACCGCCAACGCGGCATCCGAAGCTGCGGCTCAGGCCGCAGCCATGGGCTCGCAGGAGTCCGACACGAATGCCTCCGGTTCCGCCGAGGCTGCGAATGACACCTCGGGGTCGGCTGCGGCGGAGTCGGCTTCTGTTGCGGATTCGTCGTCGACGGCGTCGGGTGAGGCTCGTGCGAACCAGAACGCGTCGGCGTCGGCTGCGGCGGACGTGAATGCGAACCCGGCCGCGCAGGCGGCGGCATACGCAGACGCGACGACCGTGGCATCGGCCACGTCGGACGTGACCGCGGCGGCCGCAGCGAAGGCTGCGGCGACCACGGATGCGTCGACCGAGGCATCGGCCAAGGCGGAGGGTGCGGCGGATATCGCGGCTCAGGCTGCGGCGATGGCCGACAACGAGCACGACACCAACGCGGCCGGTTCGGCTGAGGCGAAGAACGATGCGTCTTCGGAAGCATCCGCGAAGTCTGCTGCGATCGCCGACGCGTCGACGGACGCGGGGACCCTCGGAATGACGAAGGCGAACGCGAACGCGTCGTCGTCGGCTGCCGCGGATGGTCTCGGGAACCCGGCGGCTCAGGCCGCCGCGTTCACGGACTCGACTGCCCAGGCGTCGGCTGCGGGGACGAAGGATTCGTCGGCAGCGGCGCAGGCTGCAGCATTCGCAGACGCCTCGAAGGATGCATCGGCAACCGCTGCCACGACCGCGAACGCGGCGTCCGAGGCAGCGGCTCAGGCCGCAGCCATGGGCTCGCAGGAGTCGGACACGAACGCATCCGGTTCCGCCGAGGCTGCCAACGACACCTCCGGATCGGCTGCGGCGGAGTCGGCTTCAGTCGCGGATTCGTCGTCGACGGCGTCGGGTGAGGCTCGTGCGAACCAGAACGCGTCGGCGTCGGCTGCGGCGGACGTGAATGCGAACCCGGCCGCGCAGGCGGCGGCGTACACAGACGCGACGAACGAGGCATCGGCCAAGACTGATGTGACCGCGGCGGCCGCAGCGAAGGCTGCAGCGACCACGGATGCGTCGACGGAGGCTTCGGCGGAGGCCGAGGGCGCCGCCGACATAGCAGCTCAGGCTGCGGCGATGGCCGACAACGAGAGCGACACCAACGCCGCAGGCTCGGCCGAAGCGAAGAACGACACGTCCTCGGAAGGTGCGGCGGAATCTGCCGCGATCGCGGACGCGTCTACGGATGCCGGGACTCTCGGCATGACGGAGGCGAACGCGAACGCGTCGTCGTCGGCTGCCGCTGACGGTCTCGGGAACCCGGCCGCTCAGGCCGCGGCGTTCACTGACGGGAACAAGGTCGCATCGGCGGCGGGGACGAAGGACTCGTCCGCGGCGGCTCAGGCGGCTGCGTTCGCCGACGCGTCGAAGGATGCGTCCACCACCGCGGACACGACTGCCAACGCGGCATCCGAAGCGGCGGCTCAGGCGGCGGCGATGGCTGGTCAGGCATCGGAGACGAACGCGTCTGCCTCGGCAGAGGGCGTGAACGACACGTCCTCCGCTGCGGCAGCTCAGTCCTCGTCGATCGCGGACTCGTCCTCGACGGCATCCGGGGAGGCTCGTGCGAACCAGAACGCGTCGGCCTCTGCTGCGGCTGACGTGAACGCGAACCCGGCTGCGCAGGCTGCGGCGTATGCGGACGCGACGACCGTGGCATCGGCCAAGTCGGACGTGACCGCGGCGGCGGCAGCGAAGGCTGCAGCGACCACGGATGCATCGACCGAGGCGTCGGCGAAGGCTGAAGGTGCGGCGGATGTCGCAGCGCAGGCTGCGGCGATGGCGGACAATGAGAGCGACACGAACGCGGCCGGCTCGGCCGAAGCGAAGAACGACACGTCCTCGGAGGCATCAGCGAAGTCTGCTGCTATCGCCGACGCGTCGACCGACGCCGGGGCTGCAGGTGGCACGCAGGGCACGACCGAGGGCGAGGCCACGGCCACGTCCACGGAGGGCTCTACGACCACCGACGGTGCGAACACTGAGTCGAATGGTGCGGGATCTGACGCTGAGAGCGCGGAAGCCAAGTCGTGGGGAGCGAGCTCCGAGACTGGTGGTTCGGACACGCGTTCATCGGCTGCGGCGCAGGCGCTGGCGAATGCCAACGCGTCGTCCTCGGCTGCTGCGGACGGTCTCGGAAACCCCGCCGCTCAGGCCGCGGCGTTCTCGGACACGCAAGCAGGCGCGTCGGCACCGGGAACTGTCGACTCGTCGGCAGCGGCGCAGGCTGCAGCAGTCGCGAACGCATCGAAGGATGCGTCGACGACCGCCGACACCGCAGCCAACGCGGCATCTGAGGCGGCTGCTCAGGCCGCGGCCCTCGCGGGTCAGGAATCGAACACGAACGCTGCCGGATCGGCAGAAGGAGTGAACGACACCTCGAGCGCGGCCGCTGCCCAGGCATCGTCGATCGCTGACTCGTCGTCGACGGCGTCGGGTGAGGCTCGTGCCAACCAGAACGCCTCGTCGTCGGCGGCGGCAGACGTCAATGCGAACCCCGCAGCTCAGGCCGCGGCGTACGCGGACGCGACGACCGTGGCATCGGCTAAGTCGGACGTGACAGCGGCCGCGGCAGCGAAGGCTGCAGCGACCACGGACGCGTCGAGCGAGGCATCGGCGAAGGCAGAAGGTGCGGCGGATGTCGCAGCGCAGGCTGCGGCGATGGCCGACAGCGAGAACAACACCAACGCGGCCGGATCGGCTGAGGCCAAGAACGACGCCACCTCGGAGGCATCAGCGAAGTCTGCTGCCATCGCGGACGCGTCGACCGACGCGGGAGCTGCCGGTGGCACGCGGGGCACGACCGAGGGCGCGGCCACGGCCACGGCAACGGACGGCACCACAAACACCAACGGTGCGAACACTGAGGGTGCGGATTCGTCTTCGAACGGCGCGAACACGTCGTCGAAGGCTGCGGATTCGTCATCGAACGGTGCCAACACCACCGGTGCGAACTCTTCGTCGAGCTCGAAGGGTGCGAACTCCACGTCCGTATCCGACAGCAGCACCTCGTCCAAGGGCTCGTCCTCGGCCGATGGCACGCTCGCTCAGACGGGTGGTGAGATCGCCGCGGTCACGCTGTGGTCGGCTCTGGCCCTGCTGCTCGCCGGAGGTGGATTCGTCGGATTCGCACAGCTCCGCCGCCACCGCAGGGAGAACAGCTGATCGCTGAATGACCAGCAGGGAGGGGACCGTCACTCAGGTGGCGGTCCCCTTCGCCGTCGACGCCCCACCTCAGCATCCGCGCCCCATCTGGGCGACGCCGCTCAGGTGGGGCGTCGTCGCGCAGGTGGGGCGTCGGGTTGGTCGGGGTTCCCGTCTCAGTTGGTGCCGCGCACCGCGTCGCCGTTGAACTTCGGGTCGCACTTCGTGCCGCTCAATGAGCTCCGCAGCGGCATGAACTGCGACCGGAGTTTTCGCACCCGGCGCGAACTGCGACCGCAACACCTGCCCCGGCACGAACCGCGGCCTGAGCACACCCGCCCCGGCACGAACTGCGACCCCAACACCCGGCCCGACGCCTACTCCGCCACCCGCCCCCGCCGCGACCGCCGCCACGGCAGCATCCGCTCCCACCATCCCGGCCGCGTGGCATCCCGCACCTCCGTCGGCACCGCGACCGCGAACTGCACGATCTCCTCCGCGCCGTGATGCACCACGCGATACAGCGCCGTGCCGATCAGCACGCCGAGCGCGATCGACATGACCGACACGAGCGCCGCCGCGAAGTCGGCGAGTCCGCTGTCCGTCGCCACGGCCTCGGTGAGTCCGACGAGGCCCGCCGCTCCGGGAACGAGCAGCCAGAACGCCGGGAGGAACGTGATCTGCACGGGCGTCCCGTGCCGGAGTGACCCGATCCAGAACACGACGAGCGTCATCGCCACGGCCCCCACGAACCCGCCGATCGCCGGACCGAGAAGGGCGGTCCCTGCCCATTGCCCGCCGTACGCGACGACGAGTGCGAGCAGCACCCATCCGAAGGTCGACGTAGGCGCCGAGAAATGCAGGTAGTTCCCGAGCGCGAACACCAGGATGCCGAGCAGCGCGACCCACCACGGCAGCGCCGAGGTTGCGGCGAGCGGCTCGTACGATCGCGATTCCACGCCCACGACGGTCCCGGCGGCGAGGATGCCGAACGCGAGGAGCGCGAGTTGCACCAGCCCGTAGACCAGGCGGGATGCTCCGGAGATCATCTGCCCCGCCGCGAGCTCGACGGTCGCGGTCGTCAGCACCCCGCCGGGGAGGAACGTCACGAGCGGAGCGATGAGCAGCCGGATCGGATCGCCGATCTCGATCACCTCCGCCAGCAGGAAGACGGCGGCCGCGCAGACGAACGCCGCCGCGATCGGCAGCACGAGCTGCAGCGTGGGCGACCGCACGAGTTTGAGCAGCCCGATGCCCGCACCCAGCACGAAAGCGACGATCGCGCCCTGCCACGTCGGGGCGAGCAGCAGCGCGAGGCCCGTCGTCAGCACCGCGTGGCCGAGCGTGCGTGTCACCCATCCGAGCCGCGGACGCATCGCCCCGATCTCGTTCAGTCGACGGATGCCGTCGAGAGGCGGCACCGACCCGGAGCGCGCCCGGGCGATCAGCTCGTACAGCGCCGCGATCTGGTCGAACCGGAACGAGGCGTTGGCCGACGATCCCAGGGCGACCCGCGCCTGGTCGGACTCTCCCGTCTCGACGAGGATGATCGTCGGCAGCACGACGAAGTCCGTGTCATCCGCTCCATACGCGCCCGCCACGTCGGTCATGGTGTCGCGGATGCGGTCGACCGACTCGGCCGAGGCGTTCATGCCCTGCGCGAGTCCCAGAAGGAACCGGCGCAGGGCCGAGCGGTCGAGGTCGTCGCTCACGTCACCTCATGAGGGTTACGACTGCTCAAGAGAACAGCAGCGAGAGCACCACGCCGACGACGATCGCGACCCCGATGTAGACGAGGTTCGGCAGCTGGAACGAGTGGTCGAAGACGAATCGACCCATCTTCGTCGTCCCGGTCTGGTCGAACGCCACGGTCGCGACCTGGCTGCCGTTGGCGGGCAGCGTGTAGATGCCCATCGTCGACGGCCACAGTCCGACCAGCAGCGGCGCGGGCAGTCCGATCGTGATGCCGATCGGCACGATCGCGTTCGTCGCACTCGATTGACTCGTCGTGAGCATCGCCACCGCGAACAGCGCGACGGCGAACAGCAGCGCCCCGAGGAACGCCGACGAACCCGACACGACCGATCCGAGACCTTCCACGATGAGGTTCTGGTTCGCCGCGACGAAGGTGTTGGCGAGCCAGGCGATACCGAAGAGGGCGATGGCCCCGACGAGACCGGCGGGGAACGTCGGCTGCTTCGGGACGTCTGCGGCCTTGACCTTGCAGAACACGAAGATCAGTGCGGCGATGACACCCATCACGACCTCGATGATCACGGTCACGCTCAGGCGCACCGGGTCGCCGGAATCATCCGTCCCGATCACCGGCCGCAGTCCCTCGAACAAGCCGAAGAACACGATCACGCCGACCCCGATCAGGAACAGCGCGGCCGACAGCACCGCGGTGCGCGGCAGCTTGGTGTCGTGCGCATCCACCACCGGCGGCTTGATCTGCTGGCTCGCCAGTCTCTTCTGGAATTCCGGGTCGTCCTCCAAGTCCTTGCCGTGGCGCATCATGACGAGCGCCGCGACGAAGAGCCCGGCGATCGACGCCGGCCACATGATCAGCAGCAGGCTGCCGAGATCCACACCCTGCGGTGCGAGCAGCACGACCATGGATGCCGTCGCCGCCGACACGGGGGAGCAGAGGATGCCGACCTGCGACGCCACGGCCGAGACCGAGAGCGCCCGTTCGGGCCGGATCTTCTGCTGGTACGACACGTCGTAGATCACGGGGAGCAGCGGATAGAAGATGTTGCCCGTTCCGGCGCCGACCGTGAAGAGGAACGACATCGCGGGCGCGAGGAACACCACCGATTTCGGACGTCGCCTGATCACCTTGGCGGCGACCGACACCATCCAGTCGATGCCTCCGGCGGCCTGCATCGTGGATGCCGCGGTGATCACCGTGATGACGATGAAGACGGCATCCACCGGCGCGTTGCCCGGTGCTTCGCCGAACACGAAGATGAGCACGGCGACACCGACGAGACCCCAGACGCCCAGGCCGATCCCGCTGGTGCGGGTGCCCATGTAGATCGCGAGGATGACGACGATCAGCTCGGCGACGAGCAGCCACACGTTGTCGTTCACGTCGACGGCCCCTTCGTGATGCGGCCGGTTCCGGCGAGGATCTCGGTGGCGAGCTCGGTCTCGACGATCTTGCCGTCGATCGCCTCGACGCGCAGCGCGAGCGGATTCTCGACCGGGCTGATCGCCGTCACGAACTCCGAGTTCTCGAAGTGCAGCGACTGCAGGTTGCCGACCGCGTATCCGGTCGCGAGCTCACCGCTGAGCAGCGATGCGTGAAAGAGCGGACGCCGCTGATCCTCCGCGTCGTAGTGCGGACAGAAGCTGCCGTGCAGGAAGCCGAGTCCCTCCGGGAGCACCTGCAGCGTCGGGCCGTAGCTGTCGGTCGTGCCTCCCTCGAACCAGCAGATGCCGCCGGCGCTGCCGCCCGTGAACACGACGTTCGAGTCGGGGTCCTCCCACATCTCGCGCATGATCTCGTCGAGACCCTGTCGCTTCCACACGTCGAGCATGTTCGCGGTGTTGCCTCCGCCGACGTGGATGACGTCGAACCCCTTCACGAATCCCGCGAGATCGTCGACCGAGCGGTGGAAGAGGGGGAGGTGGTGCGGTGCGCACCGGTCGGAGTCATACGTCGAGTAGAAGCTCAGGATGTAGGCCGCGTCGTCTCCGGTCGCGGTGCCCACGAACAGCACTCGAGGTCGCTTCTTGCGTGTGAGTCCGAGGATGTAGTCGTGCGTCGGATCATTCCGACGCTCCATCATCGCCTTGCCAGCTCCTGTTGCCACGACGTGCGACATCAGCCCCTCCTTGATCGCTCCCCCGCGGTACGACTCCAGATGCGGCTCAACATACTGGTGTACGAGTGGATGCACCAGTGCATCCTGTGACCGCACGCGCCTCTGCCGCGCATCCGCCCGTGCTCCGCACGGCGGCCGCTCCGGCATCCGGGGCCGAATTCGCACCGCGCGTTGGTGCGGGGTCGAAAACGCACCCGAATCGCGCTCTCAGGATGCGAAAGTGACCCCGTACCACCGGGGCGGTGCGAAATCGACCCCGCACCGTTGCCAGGGCAAGGTCGGAGTGTGCTCGGCCGCGGCATCCGCCTGGCATCCGGGGTGGATTTCGCACCGGGCGCCGGTGCGGG
>JAZBLS010000054.1:0-18746 GCA_037033365.1 Actinomycetota bacterium
TCGGGATCGGCTTGTGGGGGTGCGCTTTCGACCTCGCATCGCGGGGAGGTGCGAATTCGACCCCGCATGCCGGAGGGGAGAGGGCTGCGATCGCGACGCCCCACCTGCGCGACGACGCCCCACCTGAGGGGTGCAGCCCAGGTGGGGCGCGGGCGATCACGTGGGGCGTCGGCGAGAGAGGCGGATGCCGGGCGGGTGAGGCGGATGCCGCGGATGCCGGGCGAGGGAGGCGGATGCCGCGGCGGGGCTAGACCCGGGTGGCTCGCACGGCCATGAACGGGCGGCCGGGGAGCTCGACGCGCAGGGATCCGGCGGGGTGGGTGCCCGGCATCCGCTCGACCGTCATGCCCCAGGTGTCGATGACGTCGACGGTCCACTCGCCCTCGCCGAGCATGATGTTGCGGAAGCGCGGACGGTTGAAGCCGAAATAGCCCACGCGCACCTGCCCGTCGACGCCGCCCCACGGCACATCCCAGTCGCCGGGGAGCGGGTCCCACACACCCTCCGGCGCCTCCGCGAGCAGCTGCTCCAGGAACCGGATGCGGTCGGGCGAGGTGCCGTGCAGGACACCGCCCTTCGACCACCAGAGGATCTCGTCTTCCAGGCCGAGGGCGGACGGCAGGTAGGTCTCGCCGTGGCCGACGTAGCCGCCGCGCACCGCGCCCTCCCAGAACCGGCGCACCATCTCCTCCCCGGTGATGTTGCCCCAGCCCTGATCGATGTCTCCCTCGTACGCGCACTCGTCGATCACGACGGGCTTGCCCCAGCGCTCGCGCCACTCGTCGGTGTTCTCGGCCGTGCGGTATACGTCGACGCGCTGAATGCTGACGTGCGTGATCCACGGCGCGGTGTAGTCGTAGAACGGACGGCAGTTGTGGATTGAGTTGAGGTGCCCGAACGCGTCCTCCTCGCCGACCACGGCGGCCAGCCTCTCCCAGTCGGGGGTGTCCTTCGCCCACAGCAGGTCGTACTCGTTGGCCATCGACCACCACACGTTCGCGAAGCCCGAGAGGCGGCGCACGACGTAGCGGAGGTAGCGCTCGTCGACGGCCGGCCCGAGGTCCGCGAAGCCCCACCGGTCGTACGCGTGGAAGAGGATGAGGTCGGCTTGGATGCCGAGCTCGCCGAGCTGCACGATGCGCTGCTCGAGGCGACGGAAGTGCGCCGGGTCGAAGCGCTCGAGGTCGAAGCCGTCGGCGAGCGAGCCGACGAACGGGAAGTCGGCCGGCTCGTTCGCGTTGTAGAGGTACGACTTCGGGAACACGCACATGCGCATCTTGGTGAAGGGCGCCTCGGCGAGGGTCGCGAGCGTCTGCTCCTGCAGCTCCTCGGGCTGGTGCGTCCACGCGTAGGCCGTGGTGCCCAGGGGGCGGTGGCGGGTGCCGTCGGCGTGACGGAAGTGGAAGCCGTCCACCCGCACCGGCCCGTGCGCGTCGGCGGACGCCGGACCCACCACGAGTGCGCCTTCCAGCCCGTCGAGCGAACGTGCGGTCGACCGTGTGCGGAACGACCAGTCGCCCTCCGCATCCGCCAGGGCGCGGATCACGTACACGCCGTCGCCGTCGTAGAACCCGCCGACGCGGATCTCCTCGCCGCCGCGGGTGAAGACCGCGTCGAGGTCGACGTCCACGAAGGGGTTGCCGTGCGACGGCCCGTCGATGCGGACCTCGAGCGGAGACCACAGCGACACCCCCTCCGGCAGGCTCACGGTCGCGGATCCGCGCTCGACGCCATCCGACTCGTATGCGGCGTCGGGCTCGATCGCGCGGGCATAGGGCGGACGCTCGGTGTCGTCGCCGATCTCGGCGAGCTCGGCCCAGAGCTGATCGCGAGCCTCCTGGCTCTCGAGAGCCGGCACGAGGGCGATGAGCGAGCCCAGGCGCCCGTCGCGGAACTGCACCGCCATGGGCGAGGCGGCGAACCCCGGCATGAGGCGTTCCAGCACGGCGCGCGCGGCGGGGTTGTCGAGGGCTTCTCCGAAGGTGGAGCGACGGTCGAACATCGGTTTCCTTTTCGTCTGGCGGTCGGTCAGAGATGTCGGGTCAGGCGGTGGCGGAGCGGATCGCGTCATCCACACGCGCGAGCACGTCGGGCGGCGTGAACATGAGCGCGGTCGAGAGCGGGCGTCCCGCTCCCCACACCGTGTCAGACCGCACGGCGTCGACGCGCTCCGGGGCCACCTCGGAGAGCGTGTCGAACAGCGCGGCGTACGCGCGCGGGTCGTCGATCACGTCGGCGAGCGACGCGTCGAGGCCCGGCAGCGCGGGACGATCGGCGGATGCCGGTGCGGTGTACCGCCATTCGTGAGTGCCAGCCCCCACCTCCGCGGGGGCGCCGGGCACCGAGACCGCGGCCGAGGTGTTCGCCGGCACGACCGCGGTCACGACGATGTCGTCACCTTCGCGTCGCCAGGAGACGGATGCCGTGCCGTACGGCGTCTCGTGCGTGGCCGAGGCGCGGGTCAGGGCCGCCAGCGGGCGCGGAGCGATGCGCAGCCGTCGGTACCCGGCCGCAGCCGGAGCGAGCCCCGCGACCGTGCGGTGCATCCAGTCGGCCACCGCACCGAGGGCGTAGTGGTTGAACGAGGTCATCTCGCCCGGATTCACGCTGCCGTCGGGCAGCAGCGAGTCCCAGCGCTCCCACACCGTGGTCGCGCCCTGCGTGACCGGGTACAGCCACGACGGGCACTCGGTCTGCAGCAGCAGGCGCTCGGCGGCGTCGAGGTGTCCGGCGTTCGTCAGGGCGTCGGCGACGAGCGGCGTGCCGTCGAAGCCGGTCGCGATGCGGTAGCCGCCCTCGCGCACCAGCGCCGCGAGGCGGTCGCCGAGTGCGGCGCGCTGCGCGGCATCCGTCACGAGGTCGAACTCGAGGGCGAGCGCATATGCGGTGACCGCGTCGCTCATCATCCGGCCGGCAGGCGTGACGTACTCCGCGACGAAGGCTGCACGGCTGTGCTCGGCCAGCTCGCCGTAGCGGGCGGCATCCTGCTCGTGCCCCAGCAGCACCGCGGCATCCGCGACGAGCCGCAGCGACCGCGCGAGGTACGCGCTCGCGACGATGTCGGAGTCGACCTTCGCCTGACCGGGCTTGTCGGCGGGAGCGGCCGGGTCGAGCCAATCGCCCAGCTGCATGCGGCCGGCCCACAGGCCGCTGTCGCCGGCATCCCGCAGGACCGTGTCGACCCAGTCGCGCATGCTGGGATATTGCGCGGCGAGCACCGAGGTGTCGCCGAAGCGCTCGAGCAGCACGCTCGGCACGACGGTCGCCGCATCACCCCACGCGGCGGGGGTCGCGCCGCTCGAGGCGCCGAACGCGGGTAGGGCCGCCGGAACGACGAGCGGCACGGCGCCGTCGTTGCGACCCTGCTCGAGGGTGAGGTCGCGCAGCCACGAGGTGAGGAAGGCGTTGCTGTCGTAGAGGAAGCTCGCGGTCGGCGCGAACACCTGGATGTCGCCCGTCCACCCGAGCCGCTCGTCGCGCTGCGGGCAGTCGGTGGGGATCGAGAGGAAGTTCCCGCGCATGCCCCACAGGACGTTCTCGTGGAGGCGCTCGAGCAGCGGCTCGGATGCCTCGAACCATCCGGTCCGCCGCATGTCGGTGTGCAGCACGACCGCCTCGACGTCGGCGGGATCGATGTCCGCACCCGTGATCTCGGCGTAGCGGAAGCCGTAGAACGAGAAGCGGGACTCCAGGACGTCGTCTCCGCCCGACAGGTCGAACGTCGCGGTGGCCGCGGCGTTGCGGAGCGGGCGCAGGGCGAGCTCGCCGTCCTCGAGCACCTCGGCGTGCCGGATCACCAGCCGCGTACCCGCCTCCCCGGCCGTGCGGATGCGGAGGCGCCCGACGAGGTTCTGGCCGAAGTCGAGGATACGTCCGCCGGACGGTGTCGTCAGGACCTCGGCGACCGGCATCGTCTGCGTGCGGCGGACCGGGGGAGCGATGCGCGCCTCGGGCACGGGAACGTTCTCGTACCCCGGTAGCGCGGCAGCACCGATGCGGGCGGGCGCCCAGGAGCTCGGAGTGCGCCGCAGGTCCTGGTGCTCTCCGGGGTAGATGCCGCTGTCGACGACCGGGCCGTCGCCCGCGGCCTCCCAGCCCTCGCCGGTTGCGGCCAGGGTCTGCACCTCGCCGTCGGCGTAGACCACGCGCAGCTGCGCGAGGAAGGACGGCTGCGTGCCGTACAGGCGGTTCGTGAAGGTGAAGAAGCCGTACTTCTCGGTGTACCAGGCACCGGCGATCGTCGCGCTCAGGTCGTTCGCGCCCTCGCGGACGAGCGCCGTGACGTCGACGGTCTCGTGCACGAGCCGGTCGCGGTAGGCGGTCCAGCCGGGAGCCAGGACGTCGTCGGACACAGCGGAGCCGTTGACCTCGGGCTCGGCCACACCGAGGGCCGTCCAGAACAGCAGCGCCTGCTCGACGGGGCGCTCGATCGTGAAGGACGTCCGTACGACCGCCGGCTGGGCCTCGCGTTCGGGGGAGGCCAGGCCGATCGGCTGCGCGATCCACTCGTGGTCCGCGAGGAAGGAGGCGGCGACCGTGAGCGGCTCGCTCCACTCGGTCTCGGTACCGGACGTCGCGCGGGCGCGGACCCGCACGGAGCGGGTCTCTCCGGGGGCGAGCGGCTCGAACGGCCAGTCGACCAGCGAGCTCGCGCCGTCGTCGAGCACGACCGTGGTCGTGCCGTCGGTGACCTCGGCGGATGCCTGGAGCCAGCCGCTCTCCGACGCGTCCACGGTCCAGGTCAGTCGGGGCTCGGGTGTCGCGACGAACGCGGTGTCGTCGCGGAGCTCGGCGCGGACCGAGGCGATGCGGGCGCTCATTCGTCGTCTCCCTCTGCGGTCCAGCGCGTTACCGCGACGTCACCGGAGACCGCGTAGACGCCGATGACCCGGCCGGTGAACGACTCGGCGGTCTCCGACGACAGGAAGCGCCCGTCCACCTGGCCGAGCTCGACGCGTTCACCGTCGACGGTGGCGCCGAGGTGGAAGACGTCCGAGGTGCGGGGGAATCCGCCGGTATCGGCGGGAGGGCGCGAGTCGATGTGCAGCTCCAGCCGGTCGGAGGTCAGCGGTGCCGTCCACTCCTGCACGAGGTCGGCCACGACCGCGCGGGCGGTCAGGGTGCCGTCGCCCGCTTCGATCTCGACGTGGAAGCGCTCGTCGTAGCGCACGGCCAGGCCGCCGACACCGCCGCTGACGTCGATCGCGACCGTGACGGCGTTCGTGAGGTGCTCCTGGCGTCGGCCCAGGAACGTGGGCCGGGAGTGGTCGAGCGTACGTCCGGCGCCGTGCAGCACCACGGCGTCGTCACGGGAATCGAGATCGGCGATCGAATCGGGCGTCGCACGCACGGCGATCCATTCGCCGTCGAGCTCGCGCTCGGCCGAGAAGTTGATGTCGACACGGGTGCCGGGTCGCGGGTTGAGGAGCACGGGGTCGATGGCCGGCCATCCGCTCTCCTCCCACCGCACGCGCGTCACGAACGTCTCGCGCCCCAGGGCGGAGAAGGCGCGGGTCATGCTGCGGGGGCGGACGCCGAGCAGCACGCACAGCCAGTCGCCGTCCGGACCGACCACGAGGTCGCCGTGACCCGTGTTCTGCACGGGACGGATCGTCGAGCGCGCAGAGACGAGCGGATTCTGCGGAGCGGTCTCGAAGGGTCCCTCCGGGTGGTCTCCTCGTGCGATCGAGATGCCGTGACCGCGCTCCGTGCCGCCCTCGGCGATCATCAGGTACCAGCGGCCGTCGACCTCGTACAGGTGCGGCGCCTCGGGGAACTGCCCGCCCGTGCCCGACCACACCGAACGCGGCTCCTCCAGAGCGACGTGGGCGTCGAGATCGACGCGCACCTGCTGGATGCCGAGATGCCGGCCGGCTCCCTCGCCACCGAGGATGAGCCCGGAGAACGTGATGTAGACGGTGCCGTCGTCGCCCCAGGCGATGTCGGGGTCGATGCCGTCGAGCGAGCCGGAGCCGTCCTGCTTCAGGATGAGGTCGCCGTCGCTCCAGGGACCCGCAGCATCCGTCGCGGTGAAGTGCAGCATCCCGCGCCCCATCGCGTCGGTGATCACGAGGTGGAACACCCCGTCGCGGTGCCGGATCGTGGGCGCCCAGGCACCGCCGGCCGTGCGGACGTCCTCCACCGCGAGCTGACCCGGCCTCGTCGCGACGTGCCCGATCAGTTCCCAGTTCTCGAAGTCCCGGGAGCGGTGGATCGGGATGCCGGGGAGGTACTCGAACGTCGATGTCGCCAGGAACCACTCGTCGCCGACGCGGACGACCGAGGGGTCGGGGTGGAAGCCGTTGATCAGGGGGTTGTACAGCGTGGTCATGCGGGTGCTCTCCGGTCGTGAGGGAGGAGGGATGGTCGGTCAGGCGGAGGCGAGGAGCGAGCCGAGCTCGCGCGCGAGCGTCACGGCCCGCGGGTCGGCGCCACCCGGCCACGGACCGCGGGCGATGGTCCAGGCGAAGGCGATCCCGCTGTCGGGGTCGACGGAGGCGAGTGCCCCCATGGCGCCGTCATGCCCGAACGACCGCGGTCCGCCGAATGCGAGCTGCTGCGAGGGCTTCTGGAAGACGACGGCGTGCGCCCGGTCCTGCTGGTGCAGCACCTCGTCGTAGCCGCGGATCTGCTGCTGGCCGATCTGCTCGACGGTGTCCGGCGACAGGAACGCCTCGCGCCCGTCGACACCGGTGACGGCCGCCGCGAGGAGCCGGGCGATGCCGCGCGCGCTACCCGTGCCGGAACCCGCCGGGTGGCCGTACCGCCAGCTGCGCGGGGACAGCCCGAGGTCGACGTCCGGTCCGGCCGAGGCGAACACCACGGGGCCCAGCGCCGAGAACGACGGGGCGGTCGTGTCGGACACGGGCCGCACCATCGGGAGGAGTGGGACCAGTCGCTCCTCCTCGGAGGCGGGGAGTCCGAGGAAGAAGTCGATGCCGTGCGGCGCCCTGATCTCCTGCTCGTAGACCTCGTGCAGCGTCCGGCCCGTGACGCGGAAGACGAGCTCGTCCGCCAGATTGCCGATCGTGATCGCGTGATAACCGAACGCGCTGCCCGGGTGCCAGAAGGGCGCGCTCGCCGCGAGCCGCTCGGCGGCCGCGTGGTGGTCGAGCAGCTCATCCCAGGTGAGCGACGGCGTCGCCTGCGGGAGTCCCGCCTGGTGCGACAGGAGCTGGCGGACCGTCACCGCGCCCTTGCCCTTGGCCGAGAACTCGGGCCAGTAGGTCGCGACGCGCTCGTCGAGGTCGAGCTCGCCCCGCTCGACCAGGAGGCCGACCGTGACGCCGATCGTGTTCTTCGTCACCGAGTACGGCACGGTGAGCGAGTGCTCGCCGAGGTGCGGTCCGCCCCAGGCGTCGAGCACGGGCACGCCGTGGTGGAACGCCGCGACCTGGAACGACAGGTCCGCGTCGGCGGCCAGCGCCGCGTCGAGACGGTCGACGATCGCGCCGAGGCGGTCGTCGGCTCGCCCGTGCAGCGCCCCCGCGAGGGCCGACAGTGCACTCATGCCTGCTCCCAGCCGAGGGAGAGCGGGAGGTCGGCGACCGAGGAGCCGATGCGCAGCGTGTACTCGCCGGGTTCGACGACCCACTCGCCTCCCCAGTGCGCCAGTCGGCGGGCGGGCACGGGCACGGTCGCGGTGACCGTCTCCCCGGGCTCGGCGTGCACGACCGCGAATCCGACGAGCCAGAGCGCCGGCCGGTCGACCGATGAGTCGGTGCGCTCGGCGTAGACCTGGACGACCTGCTTGCCGCGCCGCCCGCCCGTGTTCGCGAGGATGATCTCGACCGCGTCCTCATGACGCTGCGCGGTGCCCCACGACCACGAGGTGTAGCCGAGCCCGTGCCCGAACGCGAACGCCGGAGCGACCGCGTCCTTGAGCCAGGCGCGGTAGCCGATGTGGATGCCCTCCTCGTAGACCAGGCGGCCGTCGACCGGGACGACATCGGTGACGGGGACGTCGGCGAGGGTCGAGGGCCACGTCGTGGGCAGACGCCCGCCGGGCTCTGCCGCACCTGTCAGCACGTCGGCGATCGCGTGGCCGAACTCCTGGCCGCCGAAATAGCCCTGCACGATCGCCGCGACCTCGCCAGCCCAGGGGAGGACCACGGGGGACCCGGCGTTCACGATCACGACGGTCGGGGTGCCGGTCGCGGCGACCGCGCGGACGAGATCGTCCTGACGGCCGGGCAGATCCAGGTCGACGCGGTCGTAGCCCTCGGACTCGACCTTGGAGTTCGTGCCGACCACGACGATCGCGACCTCGGCCGCGCGCGCGGCGTCGACGGCGCGGGCGATGAGCTCTTCGGGGTCCGTCCGCTCGGGCGCGATGCCGAGCGTCACGCTGAGGGCGCCGTCGAGCGCACCCTGCGACTCGCGCGTGAACTCCGCGCGGATGTCGATCGCGCGCCCCTCCTCGACCTGCACGGCCGTGGTGACGGACGGCGGGTTGAGGAATGCGGCCCCGAGGTCGGTGCCCTCGATCACCGGGGTGTCGGCCAGCACGAGCTCCCCGTCGACGAACAGGCGGCCGGGGTTCGCACCCGCGAAGCCCAGCTCGATCGTGCCGGTCTCGGTCGCCGTGTATCGCGTCGCCAGCACCACGGTGCGGCTCGCGCCGATCGGGGCGTCGCCGCCGAACCAGACGAGCGCGGTCGCGCGGCGGTCCTCCGCGAACAGCTCGGTGCCGTCGGCATCCAGGAACGTCACCCGCAGGCCGGGTTCGCCGGTCTCGGGGTTCACGATGGACGCGAGCGGGATCTCGGCGACGCCCTCCTGCACCACGGCGCCGATCTCGTAGTGCACCTCGGCCTCGGGGAGCGCGGCGCGCAGCGCGTCCAGCGGCGACACGACCTCCTCCGGGATGACGGTCGCGGATCCGCCACCCTGCGTGCGCGCGTCCCTGGCGTTGTGGCCGATCACGGCGACGGATGACAGCGCCGAGGAGTCCAGCGGCAGCACGCCGGAGTTCTGCAGGAGCACGGCACCCTGGATCGCGGCCTCCCGTGCGAAGGCGGGGCCGTCGACGGGCGCCGGCTCCACGGCATCCGCTCCCTCCAGCGCTCCCACGCGCTCGGCGAGAAGGAGGATGCGGAGGACCTTGCGGTCGATGTCGGCCTCCTGCACGCGTCCGTCGCGCACGGCCTCGACGAGGTCGGCCCAGGCGGGTGCGGGCCCTGGCATGGCGAGGTCCTGCGCGGCAGCCACGGAGTCGAGGGAACGGACGGCGGTCCAGTCGCTGACGACCACGCCGTCGAAGCCCCACTCGCTGTTCAGCGGGGTCTCGAGCAGGTCGTTCTCGGTCATCGTGACGCCGTCGACCGAGTTGTACGCGCTCATGAGCGACCACGATCCGGCTTCGACCGCGCGCTCGAACGGCGCGAGGTAGAGCTCGCGCAGCGTGCGCTCGTCGACCTCGACGTCGACCGTGAAGCGGTCGGTCTCGGAGTCGTTGGCCACGTAGTGCTTGGGCGTCGCGGCGACGCCGTTGTCCTGCAGTCCCCGCACGTAGGCGGCTCCCAGTTCGGCCGTGAGCTCGGGGTCCTCGCTCAGGCACTCGAAGTGCCGCCCGCCGAGCGGGGAGCGGTGCAGGTTGATGGTCGGACCGAGGACGACGTCGACGCCCTTGCGGCGCGCCTCGGATGCCGCGGCGGCGCCGTAGCGGTGCGCGAGATCGACATCCCAGGACGCGGCGAGTGCGGAGCCGGACGGCAGGTTGAGCGAGGGTTCCCGCTCGTCCCACCGGGGCCCGCGGACGCCGGCCGGTCCGTCGGACAGCGTGAGCGCGCGCAGCCCGATCTCGGGCAGCGGCACCGTCGTCCAGAAGTCGGCGCCCTGCACGAGTGCGGCCTTCTGGTCGAGGGTCAGCTTCTCGAGGAGCGGGACGAGGTGCGCGGTGGGATCGGGCTGCGCGGCGTTCATGCGGCGGTTCCTTCGGTGGTCGTGGTCTGAGCGTCGACGAGCGCGCGACGCTCGGCGCGGCGCTGCTGCTGGGCATCCGGGTCCGGCACAGGGGCGGCCAGGAAGAGGCGCTGTGTGTACGGATGCTCGGGGCGTGCCGTCACCTGATCGCCGTCACCCGTCTCGACGAGCTCTCCGCGGTACATCACCGCGACGCGGTGGCTGATGTGGCGGACCACGGCGAGGTCGTGCGAGATGAAGAGGTAGGCGACGCCGGTGCGCTCCTGGATCTCGATGAAGAGGTCGAGCACCCGCGCCTGGGTCGACAGGTCGAGCGCCGACACCGGCTCGTCGCAGACGATGAGCTTCGGGTCCAGCGCCAGCGCGCGGGCGATGGCCACGCGCTGGCGCTGCCCGCCCGAGAACTCGCGGGGCAGCCGGCGGGCAGCATCCGCCGGCAGACCCACGCGATCGAGCAGGTCGGTGACGCGCGCGTTGGCCTCCTTGGACGCCACACCGCGGGCGGTGAGCGGCTCGGCGAGGATCTGTGCGATCGTCATCGACGGGTTCAGCGAGGAGTACGGGTCCTGGAACACGACCTGGATCTCGCTCGACAGCGCTCGCCGCTGGCGACGACCCAGGTGACCGATCTCCTGACCGTCGTAGCGGATCGAGCCGTCGGTCACGGGCGCGAGCCCGAGGACGGCACGGCCGAGCGTGGTCTTGCCGGATCCCGACTCGCCGACCAGCCCCACGGTCTCACCGGGACGGATGTCGAGGGACACCCCTTTCAGTGCGTGGAACGGCTCGGCGCGGAAGCCCTTGCCCGGGTAGGTGACGTGGAGGTCCTTGACCTCGAGGAGCGTGTTCACGACCGGCCTCCTTCGGCGGGTGCAGCGGTGACGAGAGGGCCGCGCGCGGGACCCTCGTCGAGGATCGCGTCCAGCAGCGACTGCGTGTACGCGTGCGAGGGCGAGCGGAGGATCGTGCGCACGGGGCCCTGCTCGACGAACAGGCCCTGCTGCATGACCGTGACCCGGTCGCACAGGTCGGCGACGACGCCGAAGTTGTGCGTGACGAGGAGCATCGCCATCTGACGCTCGCGCTGCAGGTCGCGGAGCAGATCGAGGACCTCGGCCTGCACCGTGACGTCGAGCGCGGTGGTCGGCTCGTCGGCGATGATCAGGTCGGGATCGGTCGAGACCGCTCCGGCGATGAGGACGCGCTGCGCCATGCCGCCCGACACCTCGAACGGGTACGCCTCGAACGTGCGCTTCGGGTTCGGGATGCCGACCCGGTCGAGCAGTGCGAGCGACTTCTCGGTGGCCTCCTTCTTCGACAGGCCGAGGTTCTTCCGCAGCGGCTCCACCAGCTGGTAGCCGATCGTGAACGACGGGTCGAGGTTGCTCATCGGCTCCTGGGGGATGTACCCGATGCGCTTGCCGCGGATCCCCGCGTAGGCGCGCTCCGAGGCGTCAGCGAGCTGCGTCCCCTCGTAGTCGATGGAGCCCGCCGTGACGCGACCGCCGCGGGGGAGGAGACCCAGGACCGCGAACGCGGTCTGCGTCTTGCCCGACCCGGACTCGCCGATCAGGCCGTGGACCTCGCCCTTGCGGATCTGCAGCGAGACGCCGTGCACGACCTCGATGTCCTCGCCCTCCGGCTGCTCGTACGCGACCCGAAGGTCGGACACGGTGAGGATGGGCGTGGCTCCGAGCGTCGCGGTGCGCTCGTCGTCCGGGTGCACGATCGTGTCGCCGACGACGGGAAGCGGCGCCGAGTCCTCGAGCGCGTCGATGTCGCCGCCGGAGAGGCTGAACGACGTCGTGACGGCGGCGATCGACCCAGTCGACGGCGTCACCGCACGACGACGGCGACGACGGACGACGGCGGTGCGCTCCAGGACGTCGCGCATGCCGTTCGCGAGGAGGGTCAGTGCGATGCCGGTGAGGCCGATCGCGAGCGACGGCCAGAGCATCAGCAGCGGCTGCTTGTAGATGTTCGCGAAGCCGTCGTTCAGCATGCCGCCCCAGGTGGGGACGCTCATGTCGCCGAGGCCCAGGAACTCCAGGCCCGATTGGATGGCGATCGCGATGCCGGTGATGATGGCGGACTGGATGATGATCGGTGCGCGCACGACCGAGAGGATGTGGCGCCCGATGATCCGGACGTCGGAGAGGCCGGAGACCTTGGCGGCGTCGACGTACAGCTCGCCGCGCACGCCGGTGACGGCCGCGTAGACGAGGCGGTAGTAGGCGGGGGCCAGCAGGATGCCGAAGATGAACATCGCGAGCCACACGCTCGGGCCGAGGACGGAGCGGGCGGCCAGCAGCACGACGATGCCGGGGAGGGCCATGACGAGCGACGTGACCCACGAGGCGACCGAGTCGAACCAGCCGCGGTAGTAGCCGGCGATCAGGCCGGAGATCACGCCGATCACGAGGGCCGTGACGACCGCGACGAGAGCTGCGGCCAGAGTGATCTGGGTGGCGGCGAGCAGACGCGAGAGCACGTCACGACCGGCGCTGTCGGCGCCGAGCGGATGCTCGGCGCTCGGCGGCGCCAGCACGAGCTGGAGGGAGGCGAGGTTCGGATCGGACGGGGCGATCCACTGCCCGACGATCGCGATGACCGCCACGAAGGCGAGGAACACCAGGGAGATCAGGGACACGGGGCGGCGGACGAGTCGGCGCATGAGCGAGGTCTTCGCCGCGGGCGTCGGCACCACGGTGGGGGCGTCGATAGCGGTCATGAGAGTCGCACCTTCGGGTTGAGCGCAGCCTGCGCGAGGTCGATGACGAGGTTGACGATGAGCACGATCACCGCGAACGCGATCACCACGCCCATCACGACGGGGATGTCGCCCTGCGTGGTCGCGGAGACCGTGAGCTGACCCATGCCGGGGAGCGCGAACACCTGCTCCACGATCACGGCGCCGCCGAGGAGGCCGATGAACTGCACCGCGAGCACGGCGAGGGCGGGGCCCCCGGCGTTGCGGAGCACGTGCTTGTAGACGACGCTGCCCGATGACAGGCCGCGGGAGCGGAGCGTGCGGACGTAGTCGCGCGACATCGCGTCGACCACGGAGCCGCGGACCTGCTGTGCTACGGCGGCGATCGCGCCGATCGAGAGGGCCGCGATCGGCAGCGTCACGGAGGCGAGCCATCCGCTGAAGGACTGGGCGATCGGGATGTAGCCGGTGGCCTTGAACCAGTGCAGGTTGATCGCGAAGATCAGCACGAGGTACAGCGCGATGAGGAAGCCCGGGATCGCGAAGCCGATGACCGAGATGAACTGGACGACCGCGTCGACCCAGCCGCCGCGGCGAGCCGCGAGGACGCCGAGCACGATCGCGAGGATCGCCGAGATCACGGTGGCGCCGATCACGAGGGAGAGGCTGACGCTGAGCCGGCCGCCGAGGCTGACCGAGACGAGCTGGCCGTTGAACCAGGAGCGGCCGAGGTCGCCGGTCAGGGCCGACGTGAGCCAGTCCCAGTACTGCACGGCGAGCGGGCGGTCGAGCCCCAGCTCCGCCGACTTCTGGGCCACGAGCTCGGCGGTCGCGTTCTGACCGAGGATGCGCCGCGCGATGTTGGCGCTGTCGAGGAAGAGGAGCCCGAACGTCACCACGGAGATGACGATGAGCAGGACGACGCCGGAGAGGACCCGGCGCACGATGAACATGAGCATGCTGCGCTCCTGTGCTGGAGGTGGTCTGGAATCCGGCCCGCCCGCCGTGCGGCGAGCGGGCCGGAAGAGGGCGTCAGGACTTCGGCGTGAAGTCGTAGATCGCGGGGTAGGCGTTCGTCGGGAGCACCTCGACGGACGTGTTCGCGTCGGTGGCGAAGCTGCCCTGCACGCGATAGAACGGCGCGAACCAGGCCTGCTCGACGATGTACGCGTTCAGCTCCTTGGCGACCGACTCCTGCGTCGCCTCGTCACCGAACTGGATCTGCTGGATGTACTCGTCGACCTTGGGGTCCTCGTACCCGAACGGGTTGAAGATCGCACTCGGGGCGATCATGAACTGGATCAGCTGCCAGTCGGGGTTCTGCTCGAGAGCCATGAACGACACGGGGAACTTCGGTGCGAGCAGGTCGGCGATGAAGTTGTTGCCGGGGTCGGTGTACTCGACCGCGATGCCCACGTCGGCGAGCTGCTGCTCGATCAGCGTGTACGTCGTCGCGCCGAGCAGGGTGGAGGAGGGCATCGAGAGCGTGAGCCCCGTCGCGTAGCCGGCCTCGGCCAGCAGCTCCTTCGCCTTCTCGGGATCGTACGTGTAGTAGTCGTCGAGTTCGGCGTCGTAGGCTGCCGAGCTCTCCGGGAAGACCTGCGTGGTCACGGTGCCGTTGCCGAGCTGGAGGGCCTCGAGGAGACCCTCGCGGTCGAACGCGTAGTTCAGCGCCTGACGGACGCGCACGTCGGCCAGTGCCGGGTTCATGGTGCCTGCCCGGTCGAGCAGCAGCATGCCCTGGAAGTCCAGCTCGTTGGCGTTCACGGTCCAGCCGGCACCTTCGACCTCTGCGAGGTTGTCGTTGCTGGCGAGCTTGACGCCGTTGGCCTCGCCGGCCTTGATGGCGTTGAGCGATGCCGTGGCGTCGGCGAGCACGTTGATGACGAGCTTGTCGTAGTGCTGGACGTCGGGGTTCCAGTAGTCGGGGTTCTTCGTGTACGAGTAGCTCGTGCCCGTGACGGTGGCCGCGGTGTCGAGGACGTAGGGGCCGGAGCCGATCGGGTCGGTGGCGAGGTTGTCGTTGGCGAGCGACTCGCCGCTCGCGACGAGGCCCGGGTCGCGGGTCAGGTAGTTGAGCAGCGCGGGGTCGGGCGCCGCAAGCGTGATGACGACGGTCGTGTCGTCCGGGGCCTCGAAGCTCGAGATGCCCGCGAAGTAGTTCGCGTCGGGCGAGGTGCCGTCCTTGAACCGCTGCAGGTTGTCGGCGACGACCTGGCCGGTGAGCTTCGAACCGTCGGAGAACGTGACGTCGTCGCGGAGGGTGAGGGTGAGCACGGTGTTGTCGTCGTTGTACGACCACTCCGTCGCGAGCCAGGGCTCGATCGTGCCCTCGGGGGTGGCGAGGAGGAGCGTGTCGAACACCGCCTGGTAGAACGGGGCGCGGTTGCCCCACTCGGCTCCTGCCGGGTCGAACGTGGTCGGCGGAGTGATTGCGCCGAGCGTGAGCGTGCCGCCGCTCCCTTCGCCGGATCCGCCGCCGTCCGTCCCGCCGGCGCAGCCGGTGAGGACGAGAGCAGCGATGGCGATGGTGGCTGCTGTGGCCTTCCAACGGAACATTCGTTGTCCCTTTCGTGGGTGGCGATACCCCTGCGGACCGCCTCTGGATGGAGAAGCTAGCAGCAATATCTAGTGATCGCTAGGTTTTAGAAATAAAAAGCTAGCGATTACTCGGTATTCGTTATAGAACGGTATCCGGAGGGCCACGATCGGTGCCGATGGCGGCATCCGACGACGGGGGATACGGTGACAACGATGACGAACACCATGAAGAAGGGGCCGAAGGTCCGTCGTGGCGTCCGTGGCGAGTACGCCAAGACGCGCGAACGACGCAAGGCGATCCTGGATGCCGCGCTCGAGGTGTTCTCCGAGGGCGGCTACCGCTCCGGTTCCCTCCGCGAGATCGCGCAGCGCGTCGGGATCAGTGAGGCCGGACTCCTGCACCACTTCCCCAATAAGGGAGCGCTCCTCGAGGCCGTGCTCGACCACCGCGACGACCGTTCGCGAGACATGGTCCCGCTGGAGTCCGACGACGGCATGGCCATGATGCGGGGGCTCGTGCGGCTCGCGGCGTACAACGCCTCCGTGCCCGGCGTCGTCGAGCTGTACTGCACGCTGTCGGCCGAGGCGACCTCGCCCGACCACCCGGCTCACGGCTACTTCGTGCGCCGCTACGTCTACACGCGTCAGAACATCGAGCGCGGCTTCGCGAACCTGGACGCCGAGGGCAGACTGCGTGCGGGGGTCACCCCGTACCGCGGGGCGGTCGCGCTCATCGCGATGATGGACGGACTGCAGGTGCAGTGGCTGCTCGACCGCTCGGTCGTCGACATGGCCGACGAGCTGCGCGCCTTCATCTCGACCTTCGCCGACGTCGACTGGGACGAGCCGGATGTCGTCGAGGGCGCCGCGCCGGACGGCGTGAGCGAGGCCGTGCCGGCCGTCGCGAGCGAGGACGTGCCCGATGCCGTGCCCGCCATCGTGAGCGAGGGTGACGAGCGATGACCCGCACCCCCTTCCTCGACGGCTGGACCGTCGGGCCGAAGCTCGGCGCGTTCGAGACCAGGGATGCGACGACGGCCGCCGTCCCGGTGCGCCTGCCGCATGACGCGCTGCGCGACCTGCCCCGCTCGGCCGACGAGCGGCAGGGAGTCCATGCGGGGTACATTCCCGGCGGGGTGTTCGAATACGCGAAGAGCTTCGAGGTGCCGGAGGAATGGCGCGAGAAGTCGGTCCGTGTCGAGTTCGAGGGCGTATACCGCGACGCGACCGTGTACGTGAACGGCGACTTCGCGGCGCACGAGGCGAACGGGTACTCGGCCTTCGTGGTCGACCTCGATCCCTTCCTGCGGTTCGGCGAGACGAACACCATCACGGTCGAGGCCCGGGTCCACCGCGACAGCCGCTGGTACACCGGCGGCGGCATCTACCGCCCCGTGCACATCGTGGTCGACGACCCGGTGCACCTTGCGCTCGACGGCACCGTGGTCACGAGCGCGGACATCGACGACGACCGAGCGATCGTCGAGATCGCCAGCCACGTCGACAACGACACGCGGCACACCGCGACGCGTCGGATCTCCTGGATCATCGCGGATGCCGACGGCGCCGACGTCGCGTCAGGGAACGCGCCCGTCACCGTCCTCCCGGGCGAGAGTGCGGTGGCGCGGGCACGTCTCGTGGTGCGCTCGCCGCGGCTGTGGGGCCCCGAGTCCCCGCACCTGTACCGGGTGCGGGTCGAGCTCGCGGATCTCGACGGAGCGGTGACGGACGAGGACGTGGTGAGGCACGGCATCCGCCGCCTGCAGCTCGATCCCGTGCACGGCCTCCGGATCAACGGCGAGACGGTCGACCTCCGAGGCTCGTGCGTGCACCACGACAACGGGCCGCTCGGCGCGGTCACGATCGCGGATGCCGAGGATCGCCGCGTCCGGCTGCTCAAGGAGGCCGGCTTCAACGCGATCCGCAGTGCGCACAACCCCGCGTCCCGAGCGCTGCTCGACGCGTGCGACACGCACGGCGTGATCGTCATGGACGAGCTGACCGACGTGTGGACGAAGTCGAAGACCGCTTTCGACGGCTCGCTCGGCTTCGACGAGCGGTGGCGACGCGATGTCGCGAGCCTTGTTGAGAAGGATCGCAACCACCCGAGCGTGGCGCTGTACTCGATCGGCAACGAGATCCTCGAGCTCGCGACGCCGCACGGCGCGACCTGGAGCCGCCGGCTCGCGGAGGAGTTCCGCACGCTCGACCCCTCGCGCTTCGTCACGAACGGCATCAACGGGATCATCGCGAATCTGGGACGCATGGCGGATGCCGCGGCCGAGGTCGAGGCGTCGGATCCGAACACGATGATGGCCGACATGGGCGAGAAGATGGCGCTCATGAACGCCTCGTCGCTCGTGACCGATTCGACCGAGGAGTCGGCGGCGGTGCTCGACGTGGTCGGTTTCAACTACGCGGACTCGCGCTATGAGCTGGACGCCGAGCTCTTCCCGAATCGTGTGATCGTCGGGTCGGAGACCTTCCCGGATCGGATCGCCTCGCTGTGGGCGGACGTGCGTCGGCTGCCGCACGTGATCGGCGACTTCACCTGGACCGGGTGGGACTACATCGGCGAGGCCGGCATCGGCCGCGTCGACCTCACGGACGAGGAGGGCTACGTCGCCACGGGCACGGCAGGTCCGTTCCCGTACCTGCTCGCGGACTGCGGCGACATCGACATCACGGGCCACCGGCTGCCCGCGTCGTACTACCGCGAGATCGCGTTCGGCCTGCGCACGGACCCGGCGTTCGCCGTGCACCGGCCGCGGAACCACGGCCGACCCGTCGCGAAGACGCCGTGGTCGTGGGACGACGTGGTGGCGAGCTGGACGTGGGATGCCGCGGTCGGCGCGCCTGTGACGGTCGACGTGTACGCGGATGCCGACGAGGTCGAGCTGCTGCTCGACGGCGCTCTCCTCGGGCGGGCGGTGGTGGGGGAGCCACGAGCTCTGGTCGCCCGGTTCGAGACGGAGTACCAGCCGGGCGAGCTCGTCGCCGTGGCGTACACGGACGGGGCCGAGGTCGGGCGCTCGGCGATGCGGACCGCGGGCGCGGCGACCCTCGTCGCGCGGGCGGAGCGCGATGTCATCGCGGCCGACGCCGGTCTCGGATACGTGGTTCTGACTCTGGAGGACGAGTCGGGCGTCACGGTCGTGGATGCGGACCGACTCGTCACGGTCGAGGTGTCGGGCGCGGAACTGGCCGGGCTCGGCTCGGGGCGCGCACGCACGGAGGAGTCGTTCGCCGGCCCGGCGGTCACGACGCACGACGGCCGGCTGCTCGCGATCGTCCGTGCGACCGGTGCGGGCGAGATCCGGGTCACCGCGACGGCCGACGGGCTGCCACCCGCGGTGGCGGTGCTCGCCGCGCGCTGACGAGGGGTCGCTCGGGGCGCGGTGTGTGCGGTGCGTGGTCGATTGTGCATCCGCTGGGACGTCCCGTGTGCGGTGCGTGGTCGATTGTGCATCCGGTCTGGGCGTGCGGGGTCTATTACGCATCCGAACTGCGGTGCGGGGTCGATTGTGCATCCCATTCAGCGTCCGGGGGTGCGTTTTCGACCCCGCACCCG
>JAZBLS010000055.1:0-18616 GCA_037033365.1 Actinomycetota bacterium
CCGTCGAGGCGCTCGGCCATCATGACGGTCTCGACCGAGTCGGCGATGACCTCACGGGAGACGAGGGAGAAGTGCATGCCCTCGTGGCCCATCGAGATGCCGTCGGACACCGAGATGGTGCCGAACTGGAGCGGGTAGCCGCCGCCCGAGTGCACACCCTCCTTGGCACCCTGTGCCAGACGGTCGAGGCTCAGGTTGCAGGGGGTGATCTCGTTCCAGCTGGACGCGATTCCGATCTGGGGCTTGTCCCAGTCGGCGTCTCCCATTCCGACGGCACGGAGCATGCCTCGGGAGGTCGTCGCCTCGATGCCGTCGGTGACGACTCGGCTGCGGGGCTTGATGTCGATGGGCGCGCTGGTGGAGGGATCATGCGAGGACATGACGGAAGTCTATTCCCGCTGAGAGGTCCGCTCGTCCGCGAGCGTCTCCAGAAGCTGGGCCATCTGTTGTGGATTCTCCACACGCAAGACCGCTGCGCTCTCCCCCGGTCCCACACGGACGCCCAGATCGGCATCCGTCAGCACCCGCATGGCGTCCTCGTCGGTGACATCGTCGCCCGCGAACAGGATGCCGGTGGCGTCGAAGTGCGCACGCAAAGCCGCCATCGCGGCGTCCTTGCCCTCGTTCCGCGATGAGAACTCCAGCACGCGGTGGCCGGAACGGCGTCGCCAGTGCGGGAAGCGCTCGGCGACCAGGGCGTCGACCTCCGCGAAGACCGCGTGTTCGACCTCGGGAGTCGCCGTCCGGGTGTGCACGCCCATGCCGAAGGTCTTGGGCTCGAACTCCGCACCCTCGTAGCGGTCGATGATCGGCCGCGCGGCGGCCCACAGCTCCTCGCGCTCGCCCTCCGCCGACTCCGGGCCCGACGCGTCGGCATCTCCCGTTCCGGGATACCAGTACTGCGCCCCATGGGATCCCGCCAGCGCGATGACGGAGTCGTCATCGTGCTCGGTGATCACACGCAGGTCGTGCATGCTGCGCCCCGATACGTAGGCGACCAGCGTGTCAGGGAGCGCCGCGAGGCGTGCCACCTGAGCCGCCACCTCGGGAAGAGCCCGCGCCGCCATGGGATCCGGAACCAGCGGGGACGCGGTCCCGTCGAAGTCGAGGGCGACGACGAGGCGGGGTGTCGATGCGATGGCGCTGAGCGCGGCATCCGCGGTTCCGGGGGTCCAGGTGCGGGTCACGGGGTCTCCTGTCGAGGCGATCGAGGCGGGGTCCCCTCCAGTATGGCCGTCGCGCTCAGCCCTGGTGGACCTCGGCGAGTGCGCGCAGGAACGAAGACGACCACGCGTCGACGTCGTTTTCGAGAACGCGCCGACGCAGGGAGCGCATGCGCTTGGACTGCTCGGCCGGAGTCATCTCGATGGCCTTCATGATCGCGTCCTTGAGACCGGCGATGTCATGCGGATTCACCAGGACGGCCTGACGCAGCTCGTCCGCGGCACCAGTGAACTCGCTCAGCACGAGCACGCCCCTGTTGTCCGCACGGGTGGCGACGTACTCCTTGGCCACGAGGTTCATCCCGTCGCGCAGGGCGGTGACGAGCATGACGTCGGCGGCGAGGTACAGCGCCACCATCTCCTCGCGGGGGAAGCCCTGATGCAGGTAGCGGATCGCCGTGTGCCCCATGGTGTCGTGGTCGCCGTTGATGCGGCCGACTGCGAGCTCGATCTCGTCGCGGAGGTGCACGTACGCGTCGACGCGTTCGCGGCTGGGGCTCGCGACCTGCACGAGCGTGACGTCCTCGACGTCGATGCGCCCGTCCTCCAACAGCTCCCCGTAGGCCTTGACGCGGTGACGGATGCCCTTGGTGTAGTCCAGCCGGTCGACGCCGAGGAGGATCTTGGCGGGGTTGCCGAGGCTCTCCCGGATCTCCGCCGCACGAGCGCGGATATCGGGGCGGGCGGCCAGCTCCTTGTAAGGCGCGGTGTCGATCGAGATCGGGAACGCGCGGGCGATGGCGGTGCGAGAGCCGCCGTCCGCGGTCGGCACGGACACGGAGGAACCCTTGACCTCGTACCTCAGTCGACGGCGCACGGCGGTGAGGAAGTACGTCGCGTCCTGTGCCCGCTGGAAGCCGATCACGTCCGCCCCGAGGAGACCGGTGATCACCTGGTCGCGCCACGGCAGCTGCGCGTACAGTCCGTGTGCGGGGAACGGGATGTGGTGGAAGTAGCCGATCGTGAGATCGTCGCGGATCTCTCGGATCATCTGCGGCACGAGCTGCAGCTGGTAGTCGTGCACCCACACGGTGGCGTTCGGCGCGGCGACGGCAGCTGCCGCCTCCGCGAACCGCCGGTTGACCCTGACGTACGCGTCCCACCACTCGCGGTGGTACTGCGGCGGCGCGATCACGTCGTGGTACAGCGGCCAGATCGTGTCGTTCGAGAAGCCCTCGTAGTAGTCCTCGACGTCCTCCGCGCTGAGCGTCACGGGGACGAGGTCGATGCCGTTGATCTCGAACGGTTCGAGCGTCACGTCTGCCTGTCCCGGCCATCCGACCCACGCGCCGCGGGCGGAGCGCATCATGGGCTCGAGCGCCGCCACGAGCCCACCGGGTGAGGTGCGCCAGATCTCCTCGCCGTCAGGCCCCTTCACCCGGTCGACGGGAAGTCGGTTCGCGACGACGATGAAATCTGCGGCTGGCATTCGAGGGACTCCTGACGCTTCGGTGGTGCTCCTCAGGCTACCGAGGCTCAGGTCGAGGCTACGCGAGGCGGCGTGAACTCAGCCGCCAGTTGACAAGGCCTGCGGCGAACGCTACCCCGGCGGCGATGATCGGGAGCATGAGCGCGGCGCCCGTTCCGGCGTTCTCCGCGAGGTCGCCGGCGACCGCGGCGCCGATCGACTGGCCCACCACGATGCCCGAGCCGAGCATCGTCATGACCGTGGCCGAGCGCCCGAGCGGGCTCCGGGCGGCGCCGAAGCTGTACATGGTCACGAGCGTCGGCCCGATGCCGATCCCCATGATCCCGAGCGCGACCATCATGGTGCCCGGCGTGTCGACGACGAGCAGCAGAACCGACCCGGAGAGCAGGATGCCCGAGAACAGCAGCCACCGGGCGCGGAGCGAGAACCGCGCGGGGAGCCACGCGACGCCGAGCGCGAGGATCGCGGAACCCACGCCCATCACGCCGTACAGCAGGCCGGCCTGCTCGGAGGCTCCTCGATCCGCCATGAACGACGTCAGCGACGTCAGCATCGTCCCGAAGAACATGCCGACGCCGAGGATGCCGATGACGACGATGATCAGGCGCGCGGAGAACAGCTCGGACACGGCGGACGGAGCACGTCCGTCGCTGTCGCGGTGCGCCGAGACGACCCTGGCGCTCGGATGCAGGGCGAATGCCCCGACGAACACGACCGTCAGCACCGCGGCACCGACGAGCGGGGCCCAGGGCGCAAGAGCGGAGGCGAGGATGCCGACGAGGAACGGGCCGAACACGAAGACGGTCTCGTCAGCGGCGGACTCGTACGCCATGGTGCCGGAGATCGTGCGGGGGCGGACCGCCTCCGGCATCCGGTCGGTGATCATGGTGACCAGACGTGAGCGCGACATGGGTGCGACCTGCGGGGCTGTCGCCCCGATGCCGAACGCGGCCGCGAGCACGAGGGCGTCGGGTGAGGCGCCGTAGACCACGAGTGTGAACACCACGAGCATGGTGCCGTTCGCCACGGCGAGAACCGACAGGACGACGCGCTGGCCGAAGCGGTCGGCCGCCGCACCGAGCAGCGGCCCGAAGCAGGCGGTGCCGAGGCCGACGGCGGCGGATGTGAGCCCCCCGAGCGACAGAGAACCGCGAGCCGAGACGACGACGGTCAGCACGCCGACGACCATCATGGCGAAGGGCAGCCGCGCGATGAAGGCGATGAGGAAGTACGGGAGTCCGGCGATGCGGATCAGACCGGGACTCTCGGTGGAAGGATTCCGGAGGTCCGGAGCTGCGGAGGGTGTGGCGTGTGTCATGGCTCTCGAGCGTCCGCGGACGCGGGTCGGGTGCCGCCGCTGTCCGCCGGGAAGCCGGCGTCCGGTAGATACACGGGTGCGGCCGCGGCCGAGCCGCGACAACGCCATCCTACCGCGGGGGCCTGACAGATGCCCGAGGAGATTGTCAAGGCTGGACGCGCACGCGGGGGTGCCGGGTAGCGTGAGGGCATGAACTACCTCTTCGGCACCGGACTCATCAGCGCCATCACCGCCGGATCCACTCTGCTCCGCGGGTCGCGGGACACGCCGCTCACGTGGCGTGCCGTTCTCGCCTGGGCGAGCTGGGGAATCACGCTCGCACTCGCGGTCGGCGCGATCGTCGACACGCGACGCGCCAAGCGCGGACTTCCCGTCGCACCCGACTCCCCCGTCGCCGCGAAGCAGCACAAGGAGCGCGAGAAGGAAGCGAAGAAGCTCTCGAAGGAACTCAAGCACTCCAAGCACTGACGCGGCGCGACTTATGCGGCCACGACGAACTTCTGCGGCCCCGGCATAGCGCTCCGGGCCGCAGAAGTTCGTTCCGGCCGCAGAAGTTGAGCCGCCAGGGACCTCGGGACAGGCTCAGCGGGTGAGGATGAGCGCTTCTCCCTGCCCTCCGCCGCCGCACAGACCGACCGCGGCGGTCCCACCGCCTCGCCGCGACAGCTCATGCACCGCGTGCACCACGAGCCTCGTACCGGATGCTCCGATCGGATGCCCGATCGCGATGCCGCCGCCGTGGATGTTGACGATCTCGCTGTCGAGGCCGAGTTCCGTCTGCGAGCGGGCGACGACAGCGCCGAATGCCTCGTTGATCTCGACCAGGTCGAGGTCGGCCGGCGTGATGCCCTGCTTGCGGCACGCCCGCTCGATCGCGCGCGCCGGCTGAGCCTGCAGCGAATTGTCCGGCCCCGCCGTCTGACCGCTCGCGCCGACCGTCGCGAGGACGGGCCAGCCCCGGCTTTCGGCCGCACCCCGCGTGGTGACGACCACGGCCGATGCGCCGTCCGAGATCTGCGACGAGTTGCCCGCCGTGATCGACCCGCCCTCCGCGAACGCCGCCCGGAGTCCGGCGAGCGATTCGACCGTCGTGTCGGGACGGATGCCTTCGTCGGCCGTGACCGCGATCGGCTCTCCCCTGCGCTGCGGGACGGATACGGCGACGATCTCTGCGTCGAACACCCCGGCCGCCTGCGCGGCGGCCGCTCGCTGGTGCGACAGCGCCGCCACGGCATCCTGGTCTTCCCTCGTGAGCTCGAAGCGGGCGTTGTGACGCTCGGTCGACGCTCCCATGCTCTCGCGGTCATACGCGTCGGTCAGGCCGTCGAACGCCATGTGATCGAGCACCTCGACGCTGCCGTAGGTCCAGCCGTCCCGCGAACCCATCAGCAGGTGCGGAGCGCGGGTCATCGACTCCATGCCGCCCGCGACCACGACCTCGGCGTCGCCGGTGCGGATCATCCGCGCGGCGTCGATCACGGCAGTGAGTCCCGAGAGGCACACCTTGTTCACCGAGTGGGCAGGTACGTCCCAGCCGATCCCCGCGCCGATGGCCGCCTGGCGTGCGGCGTTCTGCCCCGACCCGGCGGCCAGCACCTGGCCCATGATGATGGCGTCGACGTCGGCGGGATCGACCCCGCCCTGCTCGAGCGCCCCGCGGATCGCGAAGGATCCGAGCTGCGGCGCGGTGAAGCTCGCGAGCTGCCCCTTGAGGCGCCCCTGCGGGGTGCGTGCGGCCGCGACGATCACGATGTCGTGCTCGTCCGCCCGCGTGCCCTGTCCTGTGACGCTGGTGTCGTTCATCTCTGCTCCTCCGATGTCGGACTCAATGATTCTGCAGGTGCTCGGCGATCGTGAGCGGTGGCTCCGTCGCGTCGACGACCTGTTCGACTCTCACGCCCGGCGCGGTCTCGACGAGCACGAGGCCTGCGTCGGTGACGTCGATCACCGCGATGTCGGTGATGATGCGGTCGACCACGCCCCGCCCAGTGAGGGGCAGCGAGCACTGATCCACGATCTTCGCCGAGCCGTCCCTCGCGACGTGCTCCATCAGGACGATCACGCGGCCGGCGCCGTGCACCAGGTCCATCGCCCCGCCGGGGCCCTTGACCATCTTGCCGGGGATCATCCAGTTCGCCAGGTCGCCCGTGGCCGACACCTGCATGGCTCCGAGGACCGCCGCGTCGATCTTCCCGCCGCGGATCATCCCGAAGCTCGCGGCCGAGTCGAAGAACGCGGCTCCAGGGAGGACGGTCACCGTCTCCTTGCCCGCGTTGATGAGATCGGGATCGACGGCGTCCTCGCGCGGATACGGCCCGACCCCGAGGATCCCGTTCTCGGACTGCAGCACGACGGTGACCCCGGCCGGCACATGGTTGGGGATGAGCGTGGGCAGGCCGATGCCGAGGTTCACGTAGGAGCCGTCCTCGAGCTCGGCGGCGGCGCGAGCCGCCATCTCGTCGCGTGTGAGGGCCATGTCAGGCTCCTTCCGTCGAGGTCGTGCGTCGTTCGATCCGCTTGGGGATGTCCCCGCCGACCTCCACGATCCGGTGCACGTAGACTCCCGGCAGGTGGACGCGATCGGGGTCCAGCTCGCCCGGTTCCACGAGCTGTTCGACCTGCGCGATGCAGACACGGCCCGCCATCGCGGCCAGCGGGTTGAAGTTCCGTGCGGCCTTGTTGAAGATCAGGTTGCCGTGGCGGTCGCCGGCCAGAGCATGGACGAGCGAGAAGTCGGTGGTGATGGCCTCTTCGAGAACGTACTCCCGCGGAGTTCCATCGACGTCGAAAGTGCGGACGTCCTTCGCAGGTGAGGCGATCGCGATGGTGCCGTCGGGGTCGTACCGGCGCGGCAGGCCACCCTCGGCGACCTGCGTCCCGACACCGGTCTGCGTGAAGAACGCGGCGATGCCGGACCCGCCGGCACGGAGCTTCTCGGCGAGCGTTCCCTGAGGTGTGAGCTCGAGCTCCAGTTCGCCGGAGAGGAACTGCCGCTCGAACTCCTTGTTCTCGCCGACGTACGAGGACGTCATCTTCCGGATGCGCTGCGCGCCGAGCAGGATGCCGAGACCCCAGTCATCGACTCCACAGTTGTTGCTCACCACGCTCAGGTCGCGCGTGCCCTGGGCGAGCAGCGCTTCGATGAGGGCGATCGGGTTTCCGGAGAGCCCGAATCCACCGACCGCGAGAGATGATCCGTCGGAGATGTCGGCGACGGCCTCCGCGGCCGAGGCCCACTGCTTGTCGATCACGTGTGCTCCTTCGAAGACGTGTGTTCCCAGCATCCCTCCGCGCACCCAGACACGCGCATCCCGGTGTTGCGATGTGGACGATCCGGAGCGTAGCGTCCACATCATGGAATCCCCGGCCCGCACCGTTCCCGGAGCCCAGGCCATCGCCCGCGCGGCCTCCCTGCTGCGTCTGGTGACGGCCGCCGGCTCCGACGGCGCGGCGCTGCATGAGCTCGCGCGGACCGCAGAGCTCTCGCGATCGACGGCGCACCGGCTGCTGAGCGCTCTCCGTGCTGAGGGTCTCGTCGACCGTGACGATCGGACGGCGCGGTGGATGCCGGGGCCCGAGCTCTTCCTCATGGGCACCGTCGCGGCAGCCCGCTACGACGTCACCGCGCTCGGCCGCGACATCGTGCGGTCACTCGCGGTGCGGACCGAGGAGAGCGCGTTCCTGTCCGTCCGCCGCGCGGACGAGACCGTCTGCCTCCTCCGCGAGGAGGGCTCGTTCCCCATCCGCTCATTCGTTCTCAGCGAGGGGGTGCGGTTCCCCCTCGGCGTCGCCAGCGCGGGTCTCGCCATCCTGTCGTTCCTGCCCGACCACGATGTGGATGCGTATCTCGAGCGGCATCCGGAGCTGCCGGAGGCGTGGGGTCGCACGCACACCGAGGAGGCCCTCCGTCGGCGCATCGCCGAGACCAAGGCTCGCGGCTACGCCGTCAACCCCGGGCTGATCGTCGAAGGGAGCTGGGGCCTCGGCGCCGCGGTGTTCGACGCCGCGGGTAGGCCCGAATGGGCACTGAGCCTCACGGGAGTGGGGTTCCGCTTCGGCCCCGACCGCATCGCGGATCTCGGGCGGACGCTCCTGTCGCATGCGCACCAGCTCTCTGCGCGCATCGCCACTCGACGCTAGTCGGAGAAATACATACCAGTGGGTATATACTTGCTGGTATGGAACGTCTGGACGTCATCCCCTCGCTCGTGCTCTCCGGGTACGCGCTCGGCAGGATCGCTGCTCAGGATGCCGGTAACGAAGCGCCCGCCGCGCAGTGGCGGGTCCTCAACCTCCTCGAACAGGCCGGAGGGCGCCGGGTCGGTGAACTCGCAGCCGCGGCGCGCACGACGCAGCCGGGGATGACCCGGCTCATCGGCACGCTCGAGCGGGACGGCCTCGTCCGCCGCTCCCCCGTCGCCGAGGATTCGCGCGCCATCGCCGTCGACATCACGGCGGAGGGGGCGGCAGCCCTGCAGGCCTGGCGCGCCGAGTTCCGCGACACCCTCGCCCCGAGGTTCGCCGACATCGGCGACGACGACTGGGCCGTCCTCGCCCGCGCGGCCGAGATCCTCGCGGCGCACACCGCCACCGATACGTCAGGAGCAGCACGTTGAGCACCACCACCCCGTCCGTGTGGAGGCAGCCGGCACAGGTCTGGGCCGTAGCCTTCGCCTGCGTCGTCGCCTTCATGGGCATCGGCCTCGTCGACCCGATCCTCCCCGCCATCGCCGACTCGCTCCAGGCGAGCCCGTTCGAGACCGAGCTGCTCTTCACCAGCTACCTCGCGGTCACGGGTCTCGCGATGCTCGTGACCAGCTGGATCTCGAGCCGCATCGGCGCCAAGAAGACGCTTCTCATCGGCCTCGCGCTGATCGTCGTGTTCTCGCTCCTGTGCGCCCTCAGCGGCAGCGTCGACGCCGTGATCGGCTTCCGCGCGGGCTGGGGTCTCGGGAACGCCCTGTTCATCTCCACGGCTCTCGCGACGATCGTCGGAGCGGCCTCCGGTGGCAGTGGCGCGGCGATCGTGCTGTACGAGGCCGCTCTGGGTCTCGGCATCGCGATCGGGCCACTCCTCGGCGGCATCCTGGGCGAGCAGAGCTGGCGTGCGCCCTTCTTCGGCGTCGTGGTCCTGATGGCGATCGCCTTCCTCGCCGTCCTGGTGCTGCTCCGCGGCCCGGAGGGCGCACGGACCCCCGTCCCGTTCTCCGCACCGTTCAAGGCCCTGGGCCGCCCGCCTCTCGCGATCCTCGCCGTCACCGCCCTGTTCTACAACATCGGCTTCTTCATCCTGCTCGCCTTCTCCCCCTTCCCGCTCGGCTTCGGCGCGATGGGAATCGGCTTCACGTTCTTCGGCTGGGGCGTCGCGCTCGCGATCACGAGCGTGTGGGTCGCGCCGCTGCTGATGCGTCGGATGCCGCGGACTCGCGTGATCCTGCTCGTCCTGCCGCTGCTCGCCGTCGACCTCATCGTCGCCGGTCTGCTCGTCGAGTCGGCAGCGGCGCTCGTCACCTGCATCGTGATCGGCGGGCTCCTGCTGGGCATCATGAACACCGTCCTCACCGAAGCCGTGATGGAGGCGACGGACCTGCCCCGCTCGGTGGCCTCGTCGGCCTACTCGGCCGTGCGCTTCCTGGGCGGCGCGATGGCACCGCCGCTCGCCGCGGCGCTGTGGCACGCTTTCAGCGCCACCGTCCCGTACCTCGTCGCCGCGCTGGCCGTACTGCTCGCGGCTCTGACGGTGTTCCTCGGACGTCGGGTGCTCGCGCACATCGACGATCACCCGGCCGACGCCGCCGAGGAGGCGGAGGCGATCGTGGTGGGCGACGCCGCCTGACCCATCCACGCCGGGCCTGCTGCGTTCGATACGGTGACTGCGTGAGCACCCTCCCCGAACGCAGCAGGCTCGTGCGCGAGCATCTCCTCGACGCGGGCCTCGACGTCGAGATCCGCGTCCTCCCCGGCTCCGCCCGCACGGCGCCCGAAGCGGCATCCGCCATCGGCTGCGAGGTCGGCGCGATCGCGAACAGCCTGGTCTTCCTCGCCGACGACGAACCCGTGCTTGTGATGACGAGCGGTGGTCACCGTGCAGACCTCGACGCGCTCGCCCGAGCGATCGGCGCCTCGTCGGTGGTGATGGCTCCGCCATCGGTGGTCCGCGAAGCCACCGGTCAGGCGATCGGCGGGGTCGCTCCCGTCGGGCATCCCAGCCGCCTGCGGACCTATGTCGACGAGGATCTCCGTCGCTACGACGAGATCTGGGCGGCGGCCGGGCACCCGCACACCGTGATGCCCCTGACCTTCGAGGCGCTCACGAGCCTCACCGGCGGAGAAGTCATCGCCGTGGTCTGACGGCGGTCATTTGACCGTGACGGTGATCTCCGCGCTCTTCCGGTCGTCGACGTCTTCGGGGACGCTCCCGCGGAACTGGTACTCGAACTCGATCACGGTCGTCCCGATGCCCACGGGCGCGAACCGGAAGGACACCTCGCTGGGCGCGCCGGCCTCGCCGTCTTCGCCGAGGTAGCGCGTCCGTTCGTCGCCGGACCCGAGCACGGCGGGATCCGGCTCTCGCGTGATAACCCACGCGTCTCCGACCGACGGGTTGATCTCCCCGAAGTCGACGACGAGCGCCTCTCCCCGCATCAGCGACACGGCCGACGTCGTGTAGTCGACGGTCTTCTCCGCGACCGCGGCGCAGCCCGTCATCGCGCCCGTGATCCCCATGCCCAGCAGTGCCACCGCGGCCGTCACGGCGCCCCGATACAGCAGTCTTCCCATCGCCACCCCCTAGCGTTGGCATCACGCTAGCGCACGGCGGCCAGGGTGAACAGAAGCATGAGAAGGCGAGATGCACCGAGCCCGGAGAGAGTCGCGTACACGAGAACGTACGCGATCCGTTCCAGGATTCCCTACGCGAATCCACCGGGGGAACATGAACGCACAGCAACGGGGTTGGGCAGCGACGGCCCTCCTCCTCGGCGGGACAGCCATGCTCGTGGGCGGTACCGTGCTGGCCGCCGTGAAAGGGGCTCAGATCCTCGACATGGGGTTGCAGGTGCTCGGTGCGTGGTGGAGCTACATGCCGATCTTGGCCGAACCGAATCCGAGGCCGATCCCGACATACGACTTCTTCTGGCCTGCGCTGGCCCTCCTCGGCGGGTTCGCCACCTTCGCCGTCGGCTGGGTATCTCCGGGAGCGGCGGCGACCCGCGCGGTCTGGATTACGGACGACAGTTCGACGTCGGCTCGGTGATCCGGTACTACTTCAAGCCCGCACTGAAAGAGCTTGGGCTGGTCGGCGTCCGCTGGCACGACCTCCGCCACTACTACGCCACGGTCATGATCTCCATGATCGGCAAGGGTGCCCAGTACACGCTCTACGAGGTCAGTCGATGGATGGGCCACGCGAGCTACCAGACGACGGTGGACGTCTATGGCCACCTGCTTGAAGTCAAGCGCAACGTGGACGTTCTTGACGACATCGTGGCGGCGGCTGAGGCGGACGCCGCGACGGTGACGCCGCTCCGCCGACTGAGCTAACTTCGCGGCGGACGAGGTGGCAACGGGTATCGCCACGACTGCTGGTCGCCGCCCTCTTGGTCGTTCCGCCACTGCACGGTGATCGTGGAATCGCGAGTTCCCATCGTTCGCACCGCCATGAACCTGATGGCCTCGCCAGGCTTCAGTTCGCCCGCCCGCTGCCACTCTCCACGCTGCAACAGCGTCTCGTCCGCGGAGAGCAAGACGTCGAACGCACTCGCGTCACCTGTGTTCTCAAGCAGATATGTGTCGCCCTGAAAGTGAGTAAGAGTCCAACTCACTCTGGCTGGAGCGTGCAGACCAGAAAGGGCGTGGGGATCACCGATGTGGATTCCGTCCGCCGCGAGCCTGTCGAGGGCATCGGCGATCCGCGTCATCGTGTCGATGCTGAGTCGACTTGCGGCCTCGGCACGCTCCGACGCGGCCTGGCTCGCGGCGTCAGCCCGCTCGGCTCTATCTGCTTCGCCCTTCGCGTTCCGTAGGTCCGCCTTCTGACCGCTGCGCGCGATCCAGATGGAAGCGATGATGCCGACGAGGGTCACGAGGGCAATGATGGCCTGAATCCAGACGTCCGCCATTGAGACTGCGACGACCGTCTCGTCCACATCCATGTACATGTGCCCATACTGGCCTAGCCCGGCTGCGGCCGGGCAGCTTAGGCGTACGACGCGCGCGGCGGTTCCTCCGGGTGCCGTCTAGCGTCCGCGCCCGCAGCCATAATGGTGGCATGACGGACACGAAAGAGCTCAGTGCGCAACTGCAGCGAGACCTCGCAACGCACTCGGCGCTCCCCTACTTGTTCGTCGGGAGCGGGCTACCCCAGCGGTATCTGAATTTGCCTACCTGGCAGAGCCTGCTGGAGGTGTTTGCGGATGCGGCCGGTGAAGATTTTGCTTACCACTTCGCTACGGCAAACTCCTCCTACCCTGGAGCCGCAAGCTCAATCGCCCGCAAGTTTCACGACGCGTGGTGGAACTCGGACGAGTACGCGGTTCAACGTGACGAGTTCAAGAGTGTGGTCACTGATGATCTCGGCGCACTCAAAGTCGCGGTCGCCGCCTACATCCGTGAGCATGAGCAGCTACGCCACGGAACTCCTGGCTACGATGACTTCGATCTCGCCTCGGAGATCGAACTCCTTCGTGCGGCCGTCGTGGACGGCGTCATCACGACAAATTATGATTCTCTGACGGATCAGCTATTTCCGTCTTTCGTCCCATACGTGGGACAGGACGAGTTGATGCTCAGCGACGCTCAATTCATCGCCGAGACCTACAAGATTCACGGCAGCGCCGCGGCTCCGTCCAGCCTGGTCCTCACCGAGAAGGACTACGACGACTTCCGCGATCGGGGCCACTACTTGATTGCGAAGCTCCTGACGATCTTCGCCGAACACCCAGTGATCTTCGTGGGATACAGCCTCACGGATCGATACATACTTTCCATCTTGGACAACATCGCGACCGCAGTCGGACCGAAACGAATTGCGGAGCTGGGTCGACGTATCTATTTCGTCGAGTGGAATGCAGATCCGCAATCCGCACCCTCGATTCAGCCGACGCAGCACATGGTCGGAACTTCGCGGCTTCCGATCACGCGTATCGACACTCACTCCTTCTCGTGGCTTTGGTCGGCACTCGCGAACCTAGATCGCCCGTTCCCTGCCGGGGTGTTGAGGCAGCTCCGCAAGCACGTCTACGACCTCGTCCTGCATCCGGACCCGTCGCAAACTCGGGAGGTTGTGCGGGCTGTGCCGATCGACTCTGACGAGGCAGGCGATTTCCGCGTGGTGTTCGGAGTTGGGCGATTCTCGGAGAAGGATCTCGAGGAGGTCTCGATGATCAGCGCTCGAACCTTGACCCGTAACGATATTGAACGAGATGTCTTGGGGATCCGCAAGCCTGCACTGGACGCAGAAAACGCCCTTCGATACGGCATCCCTGATGCCATACGCCCAACCTCGCGCGACCATCTGCCCGTGCACAAGTATCTTTCCGAATGTGGTCGAGTCGCCGAGGACGGCACCGTTGACTACACCGGTCTACCGCCGATCATCCAGAGCCTCGCTGAGAAGTCGCTGGCCATTGGGCGTTATAGCCAGGGTCGATTTGAACGCGAAGTTCAAGGGCATTTGACGACCCCGCGACAGATCATGGACTCTGACTACTCCATGTATTTCAAACTGGATTGCCTGGTCCTACTCCCGGAGGAGGGCTACGAGATCGAGGAACTCCGGCAAGTCCTGATCGAGCTGTTCTCAGAGGAACAGACGAGCAATAACCGCGCCGGACTTCGCAAAGTCTTGTGTAAGTTCGACCGGAAACTAGCCGCTGCCTTTGCGCAGACCGCTGATGGCTGACGGCTACGCGCGGCGCGCAAGTGCGCCCGACGAGAACCAATGGACTAACGGGACAGCGAGCATCACCGCCACTTCTGCCTCTGCCTGGGTGTTGGATACCCAGTCCGGCTGACCCGCGTGCCGCCCCTGCCCAGCCCACAACGTTTGGATCATGCTCAACACCACCGCGGACGTCGGATAGTCCTTGTGCTGCTTCTTGATGTCGAGAGCCCAGTTCTTCTGATCCCGCATCACAGCGAACACCTTGCCGAGAGTCGCGCCCGGATCAGTCGGAATCACTACCGGGATAGCAGCAGCTTCAACTGCGAGAACAGCCTGGCGATATGCCGTCTCAGGCTGCGGACTCACGCCGAACACCGCGTGCCAAGCCTCTGACAACAGGGTCCCCGCGTGACCAGGGGTGGACATAGCGGTGTCCGCGGCTTCCTGCACCCCCTTTGGAACGCGCTTCTCAAGCCCGGCTAGCCCCTCTCGCGTTCCGACCTCCCACTCAGACCCACTCTCCACCAAGATCTTCTCCAGCTCGGCGAGAGTGGACGTGTAGTCAGCCTCGGTGAGCGTGTACACCAAGAAGTCGAGGAGCTGGATGTACTCGTTCTGGTAGTCAATAAGGTGCTGCTCGACCGTGCGAAATCCGTAATCCTCCATCATGCCGCTGTAGAGGACACCCGGTATGCGCCGCTTCTGATCGAACACACGCAGAATCTTCGCTTCGCTTCGGCTGGTTGGCGTGATGAGCGGGTTCAACCACTCCGCAAGCGGCCTACGCATCCACATCGGGATGCCGGGTACAAGAGCCGCCTGCTTCTCGGGACTACTGCCCATTGGGAACCATGCCATAGGTCCATCCTGGCGGATGCCTCCGACGCTGCCGCGCTGAGACACACGCGCTGTTTTCGCGCTGTTCGGCGGTTCGACGACCCTCGCCCAGAAAGCGAAAAAGCCCCGGAGTCTGGCGAGAGACTTCGAGGCTGATCCGTGCACCCCCTCGGACTTGAACCGAGAACCCACTGATTAAGAGTCAGTTGCTCTGCCGATTGAGCTAGAGGTGCGTGGCCCGGGATAACCCCGACCGAGGAATTACATTACCAGTCGACGGGCACGAGGCGAAATCGAGACGACTCCTGCGTATCCGCCGCGCGTGTCGCATCGAGTCATCCATGCCGAAACGCCCATGCGCCGCCGTTTATCCTGAGTACGTGACCGACGACTCCCCCCGCTCCTCCGGGCTCGCCAGCGACCTCGAGCTCGCTCTGCGCCTCGCCGACGCCGCCGACGCGCAGTCGCTGCCGCGCTTCGACAGCGCCGATCTCCAGATCTCCACGAAGGCCGACAACTCGCACGTCACCGACGCGGACCTCGCGACGGAACGCGCCATTCGCGAGATCCTCGCGAGCGAGCGCCCCGACGACGGCATCTTCGGCGAGGAGTTCGGGGCCGAAGGCAGCACGCACCGCCAGTGGATCATCGACCCGATCGACGGCACCGCCAATTTCCTCCGTGGCGTTCCGCTCTGGGGCACCATGATCGCGCTCGCGGTCGACGGCGTCCCGCAGGTCGGCGTGGTCAGCATGCCCGCGCTGGGCCGCCGCTGGTGGGGTTCCCCCGGCGCCGGGGCCTGGACCGCCGGCGAAGGCGGCCCCCGTCGACTCCAGACGTCGTCGGTGTCGTCACTGGACGACGCGAGTGTGAGCTTCCAGAGCATCGCCCAGTGGTCGGAGTCCGGGCATCTCGATCAGCTGCTGAAGCTCGCCGACCGCGTGTGGCGCGATCGCGCCTACGGCGACGTCTACGCATACATGCTGCTCGCCGAAGGCCGCCTCGACATGGTGGCGGAGTTCGGCGTCAAGGAATACGACGTCGCGGCGGCCGTGGCGATCGTGCGTGAGGCCGGAGGACGTATGACCGGCTTCGACGGAACCGAGACGATCTCCGATCGCTCGACACTCGCCACCAACGGCATCCTGCACCAGCCGTTCCTCGACCTCCTGCACGACTGACCTCCCCACGAAGGCCCGCGATGACCTCCCGCACCACCTCTGCTGCGCTCGGCGCCCTGATGCTCGCCGTCGTCCTCGCCGGCTGCGCGGGCGCGCCCGAGGCGGCGCCGAGTCCGACACGCACCCCGAAGCCCACGCCCACGGCCGCCGCACAGCCCGTCGAGACCCCGGTCGCCGAGGCTCCGACAACCGAACCCACCTGCGACACCATCGTGTCGGCCGGCACCGTGCAGGCGCTGACGGACCAGGGATGGACCTTCGAGGAGAAGGAGTTCGTCGTGGGCGACGTGACACTGAGCGACGGCCTCCTGTGCTTCTGGGCCGACTACACGGTCGCGTCCGATCACGGCCAGCTCTACGGCTGGTCCGCGATCTCCGCCGACCAGGCCACGGAGGCGCAGACGTCGCTGCTCGGCCAGGGGTGGATGCGTGAAGACGGGCCTGACGGCGTGTACATCACCGAGAACCCGCAGTTCTCGATGGGCACCGACGAAGACGGCTACGGGATGACCTACCTGTTCGGTGACGGCTGGGTGAAGTTCGCCGACACGCGGCAGAGCCTCATCCTGATCGAGTGGGCAGGCTGACGGACAGTACCCGAATCGGAACAGTATGTCGACGGAGTCCAGAAGAAGGTCCGCCGCACAGGTTTCCGTGAGACAGTGGGACTACCCCACAGAGCGATCATCTCGGTTGCGCCTCTTGGCACGGGTTTCCGTGGCGAAAAGATAGAAGGCAGTCCATCATGGGCAAATTCATCTACGAGGGCGGTCCGAAGGTCGAGATCGAAGACCGCGCTCTCACTCATCTGCAGCTGGTCATGACCGCGAAGCTCCGTCGCGGCGAGCCGTTCTCCTTCTCCTGGCGAGAGGACGCGAGCGTCGGAGGCGGCCGCACGACAGTGTGGATCCACGCCGGCAGCTCCCTCGTCTACAAGTACTTCGGCAGCAGACAGCCGTCCATCAACCGCGCATGGATCGACTCCCTCGCCTTCACCGCGAACGCTCCGTCGGGTCTCTACCTGATTCCCGAGCCTACGGATGCCGCGGTCGTGGAGCGTCAGCTGGAGACCGCCTCGGCGTGACCGGCCGTGTAGTCTCGCTCGCATGAGCGGGCCGACCCTTCCGACCCTCGAGAGCGTCGCTGCCGAGCTGTACGCCGGTGCTCCGAGCGACTTCGTGAAGACCAGGAACGCGCGCGCGAAGGAGACGACGGACGGCGAGCTGTCGGCCCTCATCAAGGGGCTGCGCAAGCCGTCCGTCGCCGCCTGGATCGTGAACGTCTTCGCGGCCGAGCGCGCCGACCACCTGGCCGAGGCGCTGCAGCTCGCCGCCGACCTGCGCGAGGCCCAGGACGAGCTGGATGCGCGGGCACTGGCCCAGCTCGGCCGCGACCGCCGCGCGCTGACCACGAAGCTCGCCTCGGAGGCCGTCGATCTCGCCTCGTCACGAGGTGAACGGGTCACCGAGTCGACGCGCGAGGCTGTGCGGCAGACGATCGCCGCCGCCTTCTTCGACCCCGCGGCTGCCGCTGCGGTCGCGTCTGGTCGCCTCGTGCGCGAGTTGGCTCCCGGCGACGACATCGAGGGTGACCTCGACGATCTCGTGGCCGGAGGAGCACCCTCCTCCCCCGGCGTCCGCGCCGAACCCGAATCCGTGGACGAGGTCGGGGCACGGCGGCGACGGCGCGAGGCCGAGCGCGAGCTGCACGACGCGGAGGCGAAGCACGCGCGTGCTGAGCGCGAGGCCACGAAGGCCGAACGCGACGCCTCCCGCGCCGAGGCTCGTGTCGACGACCTCGCGACGCAGATCGCCGACCTCGAGAAGCAGCTGGCGACAGCACGACGGGACGCGGAGTCGGCGAAAGCGGATGCCGAGTCGGCCGCACGTGCGCACGACGAGGCGACGAAGAGACGCGAAGAAACAGACGCCGCAGTGCGCGCGGCCCGCGATGGACTCGATCAGCTGACCCGCGGCTGAACTCCCCGGAACGCAGAGAACCCCCGGCATCCGCACTCTCGTGCATCTGTGACTCTTGACGAGCCAGGCTGACGCACAGGTCCGGAGCGTACTGTCGCGCTCATGATTCGCCACTGCCCCTCGTGCGGCCACGACAACGGGAACGTCGCACGCCCCGGGTACAGCCGTCTTCGCGAATCGATGGGTCTCCAACAGCGCGTACCACGATGCCGGGCCACCGTCCGAGGACTCCTGGGTCTGCCTCGGAAGTGCGGGTGCGACTTCCGTTTCCACGACCGCGCGGCCCACGCAGCGGATTGATTCTCCGCTCCGCGCATGCTCCTGGGACGGGAGCGCCCCTGCCTTCTCAGCTACGCAGACACCGCGCGGAGCTGGTCGTAGGACCGTAAGGCGTTCGCAGCAGCACGAGCATCTGCGCTTGGAGCCGTGCTCGACCCAATCAGATCCTGCAGCGCCGGCCGGCACGCGATTCCGTCGAGCGGCTCTATCGCCGATTCGAACGTCTCCGCAACGGGCCGGATCAGCCTCCATGGCGCGATGTGGCTCCGCCACCTCGACCCGGTCACCCCGTAATATTCCGCGCTCGATGACGCTGACTCGCTTCGACGATGATGTTGCCCGTACCCGTCGCATTGATCCACGGCGGACGCTCGGGCACAACGAAAAAGGCCCGCCTCCCCAGCGATCACTAGGGAGGCGGACCTCATTCTGTGTGACAGCGACCTGGTGGAGCTGGGGGGAATCGAACCCCCGTCCAACGCTGAGT
>JAZBLS010000056.1:0-18359 GCA_037033365.1 Actinomycetota bacterium
CCGCGGAGCGGATTGCCGGGGACCTCGACCACCGTCCGGCTCTCGCCGTCGGCCGCCGCGATGAGCTCCTGCCGGGAATCCGCGGCGAGCTTGCGACGAAGACTCGCGATATGGCTCTCGACGGTGCGCACCGAGATGAACATCTCGGCAGCGATCTCCGAGTTGTTCAGACGCCGCTGTACGGCGCTCAGCACCCCGCGTTCGCGCGGAGTCAGCGGTGGCCCCAGCACCGCTCGATTCTAGCTCCGACGGGCGAGGAGGAGAAGGGCCATCAGGAGCCCTCCCGTCCCCGTCCGACGAGCGCGGCGGTCCGCGCGCAGAGCATCCCGCGCGCTGCGGCGCTCCTGTGCGCGCTCGGCGAGGAACTCCCGCGTGCGGCGCCGGTTCTCCGCCTCGCGGACCAGCTCCGCCTCATGCAGGCGGTAGAGGTGCAGCGGGTCGTAGGGGATCATGTCCTCCTCCTTCCTGGTCGGTGATCGCCCGAGTCAGCGGACGGTCGCGGTGAGCACCAGGAATTCCCAGTGCATGGCGCCGTCTGCGTCGAGGGCGTCGTCGCCGAAGGCGGCGAGGGCCCGGTCGAGCGCCGCTGTCTGAGCGGCGTCATCGGCGTTGCGGTTGTAGACCGCGATGGTCGGGCCGTAGTGCGACGCGAAGTAGTCGCGGAACTCCTCACCCGAGGCGAAGCGATCGACGCGCACCGTGTCCCGCGTCACCCGGACGTCGGTGATCCGATCGCCGAACAGCGCTCGAACGTGCTGCTCGTCTCCCCAGAGCGGCGCGGGCTGCGCGCCGGCGGGGAGCGGGGCGTTGAACGGCTTCATCGTGGCGAACATCCGCCCGATGAACCCGGTCGGGGTCCAGCTCAGCACGCCGATGCGCCCGCCGGAGCGGGTCACCCGGAGGAGCTCCGCCGAGCTCCGCTCGTGGTGGGGTGCGAACATGATGCCGATGCTCGACATAGCGACGTCGAACTCGCCGTCCGCGAAGGGGAGTGCCTCGGCATCCGCCGGAACCCAGGCGAGCTCGGCTCCGGCCTCTTCGGCGAGACGGTGGCCCGCATCGAAGAGCTCGGGGGTGAGATCGCTGGCGACGACGTCGGCCCCGCGGAGGGCCGCGGGGATCGACGCGTTGCCGGTTCCGGCCGCGACGTCGAGCACGCGCTCGCCGCGGCGGATGTCGAGCGCATCGACGAGCCTGGGGCCGAGAGACCAGATGATCTCGGACGCGAGCGTCGGGTAGTCCCCGGATGCCCACATCGCGCGGTGCTTCGCCTTGAGGATGCGATCCTCGTCGCTGATCGACGAGGTCTGCAGATCTGTCATGTCCCATCTCCTTTGTCGTGGTGTGTCGGGATGCCTCCAGCTTCGGGTCCGGCTGCACCACGCACATCCGTGCTCTGCACGGAGATCCGCACGGAAACGGGCACGGAGCCCGACACGGGCGAGGGGCGCGGCTACCCTGGCAGGGTGACCGACACCATCCCGAACTTCTACGCCGTCATCCCCGCCGGAGGCATCGGCAGCAGGCTCTGGCCCCTGTCGCGAGCCGACGCGCCGAAGTTCCTGCACGACCTCACCGGCTCCGGGCACTCGCTGCTCCGAGACACCTGGGACCGGCTCGAGCCGCTCACCGGTCCCGACCGCATCGCGGTCGTCACCGGGCGGGCGCATCGCGCAGCCGTGGAGGCCGAGCTCCCCGACATCCCCGACATCAACGTCTTCCTCGAGTCCGAGCCCCGGGAGTCGGCCGCCGCGATCGGCCTCGCCGCCGCGATCCTGCACCGCCGCGACCCCGACGTGATCATCGGATCCTTCAGTGCAGACCACGTGATCCGCGGACGGCGGGTGTTCGAGTTCGCGGTGCGGGATGCCGTCGAGGTCGCGCGCGAGGGATACATCTGCACGATCGGCATCGCGCCGACGGAGCCGGCGGTGGGATTCGGCTACATCAAGAAGGGCTCTGAGCTCGTGGTCGACGGCGCTCGAGAGGCGGCGCTCGTGGAGACCTTCGTCGAGAAGCCCGACCTCGAGACCGCCAAGGCGTACGTGGCCGACCGGGGGTACCTCTGGAACGCGGGCATGTTCATCGCGAAGGCGAGCGTGCTGCTGGACGAGCTCGCGGTGAACGAGCCGGCGCTGCACACGGGGCTGCTCGAGCTCGCCGAGGCGTGGGACGACCGCGAACGGCGCGGTCCGGCCGTCGACCGCATCTGGCCCGGTCTGAAGAAGATCGCGATCGACTACGCCGTGGCGGAGCCCGCCGCGCGCAGCGGTCGTCTCGCGGTGGTGCCAGGACACTTCGACTGGGACGACGTGGGGGACTTCGCCTCACTCACGAAGCTCATCTCCAACGGGCGCAAGAACGACCTCGCGGTGCTCGGTCCGCACGCGCGGGTGCTGTCGGATGCCGCGAGCGGCATCCTCGTCAGCCAGACCTCTCGAGTGATCAGCCTCGTCGGTGTGCAGGACATCGTCGTGGTCGACACCCCCGACGCCCTGCTCGTCACCACGGTCGAGCACGCGCAGCGCGTCAAGGGCGTCGTGGAGTCGCTCAAGCTCACCGGACGGGGCGACGTGCTCTGATGAGCAGCGGCGGATGCTCATCGGCTGGCTTGATTTCAGCTTTGTAACCATTCGCCAGGGGTCGCCCCGGCGGTGTGCACAAAAGTCGAAACACTAGGTAACTTTGAGCGATCCGCGAGGGCCGCGGTTTCGTTGAGGAGGCACGACTTGACCATCTCCACCACCAAGAAGCTGCTCGGCGCGACCATCGCCGCCGGTGTCGTCTTCGCACTCGCCGGCTGTGGCCAGGCTCCTGCAGAGTCCGGCGGCGACGGAGGCGGCGACGCCGCATCCGACTTCCTGCCCTGCCTCGTCTCCGACGCCGGAGGATGGAACGACAAGTCGTTCAACCAGTCCGCCAAGGAGGGCATGGACCGCGCCGCGGACACGCTCGGTGTCAAGCCGCTCGAGTTCGAGTCGGCCAACGACAACGACTACGCGCCCAACCTCGAGACCGCTGTCTCCGAGGGCTGCTCGCTCATCGTCTCGGTGGGCTTCAAGCTCTCCGCCGCGACCGTGGAGTCGGCTCTCGCGAACCCCGAGATCGACTACGCGATCATCGACGACTACGCGGACAACGACTTCGACAAGGAGACGGACGCTCCGAACATCAAGCCGCTCGTCTTCGACACGGCTCAGGCCGCGTACCTCGGCGGTTACGCCGCTGCCGGCTGGTCCTCCGCTGCCGGCGTGAACAAGGTCGGCACCTTCGGCGGAATGCAGATCCCGTCGGTCGCCGTGTTCATGGACGGCTTCCAGCTCGGTGTCGAGAAGTACAACGAGGACAAGTCCGGCTCGGTCGAGGTCTTCGGCTGGGACACCGCCACGCAGAAGGGCTCCTTCACGGGCGGCTTCGACGCGAACGACACGGCCAAGCAGACCGCTCAGGGCGTGCTCGATCAGGGCGTCGACGTCATCCTCCCCGTCGGCGGTCCGATCTACCAGAGCGCGGCAGCGGCCATCGCGGACAGCGGCAAGGACACGCTCCTCGTCGGTGTCGACAGCGACCTCGCCGTCGCTGACGAGAGCGTCGCGGACGTCACGCTGTTCTCGATCATGAAGGCGATCGACGTCGCCGTCGAGGACGCGACCATCGCGGCCTCCGAGGGTGAGTTCGACCCGGCGCCGTACGTCGGCACGCTCGAGAACGAGGGCGTCAAGCTCTCCGGCTTCGGCGCATTCGAGTCCGAGCTGCCCGACGGGCTCCTCGACGAGATCGCTGCTCTGCAGGAGATGATCATCGCCGGCGACATCACGGTGGAGTCCCCGAACTCTCCGTGAGTCACAGCAGGTCCAGGGCGGGGCGAGTGGTGAATTCGACCACTCGCCCCGTGCCGTGGAAAGACCACCCCGAACACCTCCCGGCTGACCGGGCATCGACGCGGATGCCGGGCGCCTGCTCTTCCTCGAACTCTCTGGATAGGGTGCAGATATGAAGCTCGAACTCCGTGGCATCACCAAGCGCTTCGGCAGCCTCGTGGCCAACGACCACATCGACCTGATCGTCGAACCGGGGCAGATCCACGCCCTACTCGGCGAGAACGGCGCGGGCAAGTCCACACTCATGAACGTGCTCTACGGCCTCTACCAGGCCGACGAGGGCGAGATCCTGCTGGACGACGTCGTCCAGCGGTTCCGGGGCCCCGGCGACGCCATGGCCGCCGGCATCGGCATGGTGCACCAGCACTTCATGCTCGTCCCGGTCTTCACCGTGGCCGAGAACGTCATGCTGGGGCACGAGCAGACCAAGGGCCTCGGCACGCTCGACATCGCCTCGGCACGAGAGCACGTCCGCTCGGTCGCCGCGCGGTTCGGCTTCGACATCGACCCCGACGCGATCGTGGGCGATCTGCCGGTCGGCGTTCAGCAGCGCGTGGAGATCATCAAGGCGCTGTCGCGCGACGCCCAGGTGCTCGTGTTCGACGAGCCCACCGCCGTGCTCACCCCGCAGGAGACCGACGAGCTCATGGGCATCATGCGGCAGCTCCGCGACGAGGGCACCGCGATCGTCTTCATCACCCACAAGCTCCGCGAGGTCCGCGAGGTCGCCGACACGATCACCATCGTCCGCCTCGGTCGGATCGTCGGCGAGGCCGCTCCCACGGCGAGCAACGCGGAGCTCGCGTCACTTATGGTCGGACGCGCGGTCGAGCTCACCGTGCACAAGGACGCGCCGCGGCTGGGGGAGGGCGGCCTGATCGTCGAGGGCCTCCGCGTCCTCACCCCGAGCGGCGCGATCGTCGTCGACGACGTCGACTTCACCGTGCGGCCGGGTGAGGTCCTGGCGATCGCCGGAGTGCAGGGCAACGGACAGACCGAGCTCGTCGAGGCCATCGTCGGACTCGCCTCCCGTGTCGAGGGGTCCATCGTCCTGGACGGCACGGACCTCGTCGGGAAGAGCGTGCGTTCGATCCTGGACGCCGGAGTCGGCTTCGTTCCGGAGGACCGCAACGAGGACGGACTCGTCGGCGCCTTCTCCGTCGCCGAGAACCTCATCCTCGACCGTTCCGAGGACCCGGCGTTCAGCAAGGGCGGCACGATCCGTCGCGCGGAGCTCGAGGAGTTCGCGAAGGCCCGGATCGCCGAGTACGACATCCGCACGCAGGGCGCGCACACGCCGGCCGGCACCCTCTCCGGAGGAAACCAGCAGAAGGTGGTGATCGCGCGCGAGATGAGCCGCGAGCTGCGTCTGCTCGTCGCAGCGCAGCCGACCCGCGGCGTCGACGTCGGCTCGATCGAGTTCATCCACAAGCGGATCATCGAGACGCGCGACTCCGGCATCCCGGTCATCGTCGTCTCCACCGAGCTCGACGAGGTGGCGGCTCTCGCCGACCGCATCGCGGTCATGTACCGAGGAAGCATCGTCGGGATCGTCCCCGGCGACACCCCGCGCGAGACGCTGGGCCTGATGATGGCGGGCGCCGCCGAAGGAGAGGTTGCCGCATGAGCGGGACGACACCGGGGGCGGACGACGCCACGAAAGGCCTCCCGCCCGAGCAGCTGCCTCGAGCCACCGGCCCCCTCACGGGTGACGTGCCCCCGCCGCCGCGCGGCAACGTCATCATGAAGGAGATCCTCCGCGGCAGCGCTGTCACGACGATCCTCGCGATCTTCCTCGCGCTGGTCGTCGGCGGCATCCTCATCGCCTTCACGAACGAGGACGTGCTCACGGCATCCGGCTACTTCTTCCAGCGGCCGAGCGACACGTTCGCCGCGATCTGGAACGCGGTCTACAACGGGTACGAGGCCCTCTTCCGCGGCGCGATCTTCAACGCCCGCGGTGCCGACTTCGCCGCCCAGATCCGGCCGCTCACGAACACGCTCGGGTTCGCGGCCCCCTTGATCGCCGCCGGACTCGGCGTCGCGCTGGCGTTCCGCGTCGGCCTGTTCAACATCGGTGCCCGCGGTCAGATGCTCATCGGCGTCGCGGTCGCAGGACTCCTCACGTTCCAGCTCGACCTGCCGTTCTGGCTGCACATCCCGGTCACGCTCGTCGCCGGAATCGCGGGCGGCGCGCTGTGGGGTGCCATCGCGGGGCTGATCAAGGCGCGCACGGGTGCGCACGAGGTCATCCTCACGATCATGCTGAACTATGTCGCCTACTACCTGCTCCTCTGGATGATCCGGACCCCCGGGCTCCTGCAGAAGCCGGGTACCAATCAGGCCCTCGGCTACGCGACCCCCGAGAGCGCGCAGTTCCCCGAACTGCTCGGCCCGAAGTTCCCGCTGCTCGACCTGGGCTTCGTGATCGTGATCATCGCGACGCTGTTCGTGTGGTGGCTCATCGAGCGGTCCTCGCTCGGGCTCCGCATGCGCGCGGTCGGCGAGAACCCGCACGCCGCCCGTGCCGCCGGCATCAGCGTGTCGCGCGTGTACGTCTACGCCATGCTCTTCGCCGGTGGTCTCGCGGGCCTCGCCGGCATGAACCAGGTGCAGGGCGCCGTCACGACCGGCATCACCGAGACGATCGACGCCGGCATCGGCTTCGACGCCATCACGGTCGCCCTCCTCGGTCGCAGTCGCGCGTGGGGAACGTTCGCCGCCGGCATCCTGTTCGGCGCGCTGAAGGCAGGATCGTTCTCGATGCAGGCGCAGGACATCCCTGTCGACATCGTCCTCGTCGTGCAGTCGCTCGTCGTGTTGTTCATCGCCGCGCCGCCGCTGCTGCGCGCCGTGTTCTTCCTGCCCAAGTCCGATGCGGAGAAGGCCGCCAAGGCGAGAGCCAAGGCCGCGAAGAAGGCGGTGACGGCATGATGTCGCTCGTACAGACGCAGGCCGCCGACGGGACGGTGCAGCTCGCGACCGTCCGTGAGCGCCACCTCAAGGCGCCGATCGTCCTGGCTGCGGTGACGGCGCTGCTGGCGCTCCTCGTGCTCCTCGTGCCGCGCACCGGCACGAGTTCGTTCCGCCTCGGCGACAACTCGCAGTCGTTCGAGCTGCCCGACGTCGCGCTGCCGACCGCCTCCACGATCTGGGTGGTCATGGGCATCCTCGTGGTGCTCGTGATCGCCGCGTTCCTGCGTGCGTGGAACTACCGTCCCGCATCGCTGTGGCTCGTCGCCGCGTTCGGCGTGCTGGCGATCTTCGCCTTCCTGGTGTGGGCGAGCGCCGGGGGACTCGTGCCGGTCACGAGCCTCCTGTTCGGCGCCATCTCCCTGTCGGTGCCGCTGGTGTTCGGCGCACTCGGCGGAGTCATCGGCGAGCGGGCCGGCGTCGTGAACGTCGCAATCGAGGGGCAGCTGCTCCTCGGCGCGTTCTCGGCCGCGCTGCTCTCGAGCATCACGGGCAACCCGTTCGTCGGCCTGTTCGGCGCCATGATCGGTGGCGTGCTGGTCGCGAGCGTGCTCGCGGCCTTCGCCATCAAGTACCTCGTCGAGCAGGTCATCGTCGGTGTCGTGTTGAACGTGCTCGTCACGGGTCTCACCGGCTTCCTCTACGGCGCGCTCCTCGCTCCGAACGAGGCGGCGCTCAACACCCCGGTGCGTTTCAGCCGCATCGAGATCCCGCTGCTGAGCGACATCCCGGTCATCGGGCCCGTGCTGTTCAACCAGACGTTCATCGTCTACCTCATGTTCATCACGGTCGCCGTGGTCGCGTGGGGCCTCTACCGCACCCGCTGGGGACTCCGCCTCCGCGCCGTGGGCGAGCACCCGCAGGCGGCGGACACCGTCGGCATCAAGGTCAACGCCACGCGGTTCTGGAACGTCCTGCTCGCCGGTGCGATCGCCGGTATCGGCGGTGCGTACTTCACGCTCGTCTCGGTGCCGCAGTTCGGCAAGGACATGACGGCCGGGCTCGGCTTCATCGCCCTCGCGGCCGTGATCTTCGGTCGCTGGGATCCGATCCGCGCGACCCTCGCGGCGCTCCTGTTCGGTTTCGCGACGAACCTGCAGAACCTGCTGTCGATCCTCAAGACGCCGGTGCCCAGCGAGTTCATGCTCATGCTGCCGTACGTCGTCACGCTGTTGGCGGTCGCCGGATTCGCCGGTCAGATCCGCGGGCCGGCCGCCAGCGGCAAACCGTACATCAAGTCCTAGGAGAGACATGACCGACATCGATTGGGACGAGCTCCGCCAGGTCGCCACGGACGCCATGACGAGGGCCTACGCGCCGTACTCGCGGTACCGCGTGGGCGCCGCGGCCCTCGTGGCCGACGGGCGCATCGTCGCCGGCTGCAACGTCGAGAACGCTTCCTACGGCGTCACCCTGTGCGCCGAGTGCGCGCTGGTCGGAGACCTGCACATGTCGGGCGGCGGCCAGCTCGTCGCCTTCGTGTGCGTGAACAACGACGGCCAGACGATCATGCCGTGCGGCCGCTGCCGTCAGCTGCTCTACGAACACGCCACGCCCGGAATGCTGCTCGAGACCGTCTCCGGCATCCGCACGATCGACGAAGTACTGCCGGACGCGTTCGGCCCCCGCGACCTGGAGGACGCACGATGACGGTAGAGCCTTTCGACGCGGTCGATGTGATCCGCGCCAAGCGCGACGGCGGAGCCGTGCCCGAGAAGGCGCTGCGCTGGATGGTCGACGCCTACACGCGCGGCTACGTGTCGGACGCGCAGATGGCCTCGTTCGCGATGGCGGTCTTCCAGCGCGGCATGGAACGCGACGAGATCCGCGTGCTCACCGACGCGATGATCGCCTCCGGTGAGCGGATGAGCTTCGCGTCCCTCGGCAAGAAGACCGTCGACAAGCACTCCACCGGCGGTGTGGGCGACAAGATCACCCTGCCGCTGGCCCCGCTCGTCGCCGTCTTCGGTGTGGCGGTGCCGCAGCTCTCCGGTCGTGGTCTCGGCCACACCGGCGGCACGCTCGACAAGCTCGAGTCGATCCCCGGCTGGCGTGCGGCGCTCAGCAACGAGGAGATGTTCGCCCAGATGCAGGGCGACGTGGGCGCGGTCATCTGCGCCGCGGGCTCGGGCCTCGCCCCCGCCGACAAGAAGCTCTACGCGCTGCGCGATGTCACCGGCACGGTCGAGGCGATCCCGCTGATCGCCTCGAGCATCATGTCGAAGAAGATCGCCGAGGGCACCGACGCCCTGGTGCTGGACGTGAAGTTCGGCTCCGGCGCGTTCATGCAGGACATCGACCGCGCCCGTGAGCTCGCTCGCACCATGGTGGCACTCGGCACCGACTCGGGAGTCGCGACGACGGCGCTGCTGACCGACATGAACGTGCCCCTGGGCCTTGCCATCGGCAATGCCAACGAGGTGCGCGAATCCGTCGAGGTGCTCGCCGGCGGAGGTCCGTCCGACGTCCGCGAGCTGACGATCGCGCTCGCTCGCGAGATGCTGGCGCTCGCCGGTCAGCCGGATGCCGACGTCGAGGCCGCCCTCGACGACGGACGTGCGATGGACAGCTGGAAGGCCATGATCCGCGCACAGGACGGCGATCCGGATGCCGCGCTGCCCACCGCTCGCGAGACCCACGTGGTGACGGCTCCGTCCGACGGCGTCGTGTCGCAGCTCGACGCACTCCCGTTCGGTATCGCCGCCTGGCGCCTCGGCGCCGGTCGCGCACGCGCCGAGGATCCGGTGATCTTCGAGGCGGGCATCGACCTGCACGCGAAGCCCGGCGACCGGGTCGTGGCGGGGCAGCCGCTGTTCACGCTCTCGGCGGCCGACGAGGCGCGCTTCCCGCGCGCCCTCGAAGCGCTCGAGGGCGCGTGGGCGATCGGGGAGTCGGCTCCGGAACGCGGGCCGATCGTGCGGGAGCGCATCACGGCCTGATCCGCCGACCGCTAGCCTGGACAGAGCGAATCCGCGACCGAGAGGAACCCCCATGTCGATCGACGCGAACGGCGATGTGACCATCCAGGGAGTGTCCCTGCGCAGCCTTCCCAAGGTGTCGCTGCACGACCACCTCGACGGTGCGGTGCGGCCCGCCACGATCATCGAGCTGGCGGATGCGATCGGTCTCGAGCTGCCCGCATCGAACCCCAAGGCACTGGGGTCGTGGATCGCCAAGAAGAGCGACTCGGGCTCGCTGGTCGAGTACCTCAAGACGTTCGACGTCACCACCGCCGTCATGCAGACGAAGGAGGGTCTCACGCGCATCGCGCGCGAGTTCGTCCAGGATCTCGCACGGGACGGCGTCATCTACGGCGAGGTGCGCTGGGCTCCCGAGCAGCACCTGGCGCGGGGTCTGAGCCTCGAGGATGCCGTCGAGGCCGTGCAGCAGGGTATCGAGGAGGGCGAGGACGCCGCGGATCGCGGAGGCAGCAGCATCCGCGTCGGCCAGCTGATCACCGCGATGCGGCATACGGACCGCGCGCGCGAGATCGCGGAGCTCGCGGTGGACTATCGCGGACGCGGGGCGGTCGGCTTCGACATCGCAGGCCCCGAGGACGGCTTCCCGCCCTCGAACCACCGCGAGGCGTTCGACTATCTCGCCGAGAACTTCTTCCCGGTCACGGTGCACGCGGGGGAGGCCGCCGGTCTCGCATCGATCCGGTCGGCCCTGCTCGACGGTCGCGCTCTGCGCCTCGGTCACGGCGTGCGGATAGCCGAGGACCTCGAGGTCATCACGCAGGAGGGCGACGAGGTGCAGGTGCAGTTCGGCGATCTGGCGCGCTGGGTACGCGACCGGGAGATCCCGCTCGAGCTCTCGCCCTCGTCCAACCTGCAGACCGGTGCGATCAAGGCCTGGGGCAACACCCTCGCCGATCACCCGTTCGACCTGCTCTATCAGCTCGGCTTCGCGGTGACGGTGAACGTCGACAACCGCACCATGAGCGCGACCTCGCTCACGCGCGAGCTGTCGCTGCTCGTCGAGACGTTCGAGTACGACCTCGACGACCTCGAGACCTTCCAGTTCAACGCCGCAGCCGCCGCCTTCCTCCCGGTCGAGGAGCGGGAAGAGCTCGTCGAGATGATCGCCGAGGGCTTCGACATCTGATCATGGCGTCCGGGGGGAAGCGGCGCCGGATCGGCGTCGCACTGGGGATCCTGACCGTGCTCGTTCTGGCCGGCGGGTCGGCTGCGGGGTTCTGGTGGTTCACGCGTGAGCCCGAGGTGGAGCTCCCGCGCACGGGAGAGGCGCAGATCGAGCGCCCGCTGACGCCGGCACAGCAGCTCGTCGCCGATGCCGACGACCCGCTCGCCTGCGCCGTGTCGTTCGTGGGCGACGGAGCGCCGACCGATCCCATGCTGCAATCGCAGGGCGGGCTCTACTCGGCACTGCCGATCCCGCAGCAGGAGGGCCGGGTGTTCGCCGGCTGGTACGGATCGGAGGCGGATGCCGCCGCCTTCACCGTCGCCGGACGGGTCAACGGCGCGGATGCCGTGGTCTGCGTCGACCAGCAGATCGAGCTGTTCGCGGCGTGGAAGACGCCCGAGGAGAACGCGGCGGAGAACGCCGAGATCCCGATCCTGATGTACCACCAGTTCACCACGAACCCCGACGGTGAGACGGGCTGGCTGCGGGGGAACTACGCCTACATCGGCGACTTCGACGCGCAGATGAACCACATCGCGACCACGGGGTTCTACCTGCCGACCTGGGACGAGCTGAGTGCGTTCATCGACGGCCGACTGTTCCTCCCCGCCCGATCGGTCATCATCACCGACGACGACGCCGATCAGTCGTGGTTCGATCTCGCGGTGCCGATCGTGGACAGGTACAAGCTCCTGTCCACGTCCTTCATGATCACCGCCTACCGTCAGGACCCCGCCCCGTCACCGTACGTGCTGCGACGTTCGCACACACACGACATGCACCAGGCGGGGGAGAACGGGAAGGGCCGGATGGTGAACTGGACGGCCGATCAGATCGCCGCCGACCTCACGGCCTCCGCCGACGTTCTCGGCGTGCGCGAGGTCATGGCGTATCCGTTCGGTCATTTCAACGACACCGCGAAGCAGGGGGTCGCCCAGGCCGGGTTCGAGATGGCGAGGACCATCGAGCCCGGGTATGTGACGATCGGGACCGACAAGCTCGCCCTCCCCGTCGTGCGCGTCGACTACGGGATGGGGTTGGACGCGCTGGTGAAGCGCATCGGCTGAAAGCCGCCCGCACGGCAGGATGGAGCGCATGACCGCTTCCGTCTTCATCGCCGGGCCCGCTTCGTGGAATTCGATCGTCGTGCTCGACCGGCTGCCCGAGCCGGAGCCGCACATGCAGTTCGCCGAGGCGGAGTGGGAGACCGTGGGCGGGACGAGCGCGGGCAAGGCGCTGAGTCTCACAGGACTCGGTCGCGAGGTGCTGCTGTACGCCCTCGCGGGCGACGACGAGCAGGGCAGACGAGTACGGGGCGCGCTCGCGGAGGCGGGCGTGCCGACGACATGGGGCACGAGCGCCGCCACCGAGCGGCACCTCAATCTCATGACGAGAGCGGGCGAGCGCGTCTCGCTCTATCTCTCCTCGCCCGCAGCCGCGGAGGACGACGCGGATGCCGCACTGGAGGCGCTCATGCGCGAGGCCGAGGTGCTCGTCCTCGACCTCGCCGCGGAGCCGCTGCGGCTGCTCCCGCTCGCCCGCCGCACCGGTAGGCCGATCTGGGTCGACGTGCACGACTACGACGGCGTGGCGGACTTCCACCGGCCGTTCCTGGAATCGGCCGACGCGGTCTTCTGCAACGCGGATCGCCTGGCCGACCCGACGGCCTTCCTCCGGTCCTGCATCGACGCGGGCGCGCGCCTCGCGGTGTGCACCCTGGGCGCCGACGGAGCCGTGGCGATCGACGCCGACGGTCTCGAGCATCGCGTGCCGGCCGAACCCGCTCAGGTCGTCGACACGAACGGCGCGGGCGATGCGTTCTTCGCAGGGGTGCTGCACGCGCGACTCGAGGGAGACGACGTCGACACTGCTCTGCGAGCGGGGGCGCTGGCGGCATCCGTCGCCCTGCGCAGCAGGCACCTGCACCCGCTGCTGGACCCCGTCCTCGGGTGAGACGTCAGGTCCTCCTCGGGTGAGAGGTCAGCGGTTCGATGCCTCGGCGACGAAGCCGCTGAGGATCCGCGCGACCTCCCCGTGCATCTCCTCGTCGGAGATGGTCGGGGTGCCGTCGCCCGCCTGAGGGCCGTAGTCGCCGAACGACGCGTGCGAAGCACCCTCGATCTCGACCATCTCGGCATCGGCGGGGAGGAGGTCGCGTGCCGCGTCGATCTTCTCGGGGGTGGACAGTCCGTCCTCGCTTCCCGAGATGCTGAGGACTGCGAGATCCGTGTCCGAGACGTCGTTCGAGCAGTACGAGCCGAAGAGCAGCAGCGCATCGGCATCCGCCGAGAGCTGGCACGCCCGCACTCCGCCGAGCGAGTGGCCTCCGACACCCCACACGTCGACGTCGGGGGCGGCTGAGGTAAAGGTGTCGAGACCCCGGAGGTCGAAGAAGGCGAGGTTCAGCCAGGGGCGCGTGATCACGACCGTGACGCCCTCCTCGGGAAGGCTCTGCAGAATCGCGGCATAGGCCCACGGGTCGACCTTGGCGCCGGGCACGAACACCAGCCCCAGCTCGGACTCGCCGTCCGCCGGTGTCATCACGATGCCCTGCTCGGCATCCTCGATGTGGATCGCAGGATTCTCCCTGACGTCCGCGAGGGGCTCCGGCTCTGCCGCCATCACGCCGATCTGACTCCACGCGACGATGCCGCCGATTCCGAGGGCCAGGACGGCGACGAGCCCCCACACGATCACCTTCAGGACACGACGGCCACGCTTCTTCTGCACATCCCCACCGTAGTCGGGCGGGCTGTGCGGACTATGGGTGCGGCCGGCCGGCCGGAGGCGCGTCGAGCGCGGCGTTCTCGCGGCGCACGGCTGCGCGATAGGCGTCCTTGTTGACGTAGTACGCCATCCGTTCGAGGCCCAGGTATCGGTAGCCTCCCGTGAGATCGGGCCAGGGCGCGCCCGTGACGCGTTCACGGAAGCGCGCGGCGCGTTCCGGGGCCGTGTCGTCGGCGGCGAGGTACGCGGCCAGCAGCTCGGCCTGCTCGTACCGGCCCTGCCATCCGATCCCGGAGGCCTCGATCATGCCCATGACGTAGAGACCGTTGAACGAGGAGGGGAACATGTTCAGGAACAGCCGGGGCGCAGCCCCCTGCCAGTGCAGATGCTCCCGCGCGACGAAGGGGTAGTCGAGCGTGTACCCGGTGGCGAGGAGCACGAGGTCGTAGTCGTCGGCCGTCCCGTCGCGGAATCGGACGGTCGAGCCGTCGAAGCGCTCGACATCGGACCTGATCCGCAGGTCACCCTGGCCGAGATGATGCAGCACGAGCGTGTTGACGATCGGGTGGGACTCGTAGATCCGGTAGTCGGGCTTCGGGAAGCCGAACCGCACCGGGTCGCCCGTGAACGCGCGCAGGACGCGGCTGTCGACGGCCTGCTTGAGCCGTGCGGGCAGCGGCCGACCCTGGTTGAGGGTGTCGCTGGGCCTGCCGAACAGGTAGCGCGGCACGAAGTAGTAGCCGCGCCGCACGCTCATGTCGACGGATGCCGCGTGGTGCACGGCGTCCACGGCGATGTCGCAGCCGGAGTTGCCGGCGCCGATCAGCAGGACCCGTCGACCCGCGAGCTGTGACGGCGACGTGTAGGCGCTGGTGTGCAGCAGTTCACCGGTGAACTCGCCGGCGAACCGCGGGACGTTCGGCTCGGCGAGCGTGCCGTTTGCGAGTACAACACCCGCATACCACAGCGTCGTCTCGCCGTCCGGGCCGACGCTGGTGAGGTCCCACCCGCCGTCCCGGGGGTCGAGGCGCGTGACGCGCGTGTCGAAGAGGAAGCAGTCGGTGAGGTCGAAGTGGTCGGCGTAGTCCCGGAAGTACTGCAGCAGCACCCGGTGACCCGGGTAGTCGACCTTCGAGCGCATCGGGAACTCGGCGAACTCGGTGGTCGTCCGAGAGGAGATCAGGTGGGCCGACTCGTACATCGTGCTGCGAGGGTTCGTGATGTCCCAGAGCCCGCCCACGCCGTGCGAGGACTCGTAGCCGTCGACGTCGATGCCCCGCTTCGCGAGTGCGCGCGCCGCGGCGAGCCCCGACGGCCCTGCGCCGATGATCGCGTACCTGTTCATCCTGCTCCTCGCACATCGCCGTGCACGCCGTCGCGCCCCCTGACCGAGATCGTATCGGCAGAGGGCGCGAGGGCGACGCAGAAGAGATATCAGCCGGCGTGCAGGGCCGTCTGACGCGAGACCACGGCGTCGAGGATCGCCGGGAAGAGCGGATGCTCCGGAGCGAGACCCGTGGTCGTCTCGGTGAACTCGCGGGCGTCCTCGGTGCGCAGGCGCTCCTGCAGCTCGACCGCCTGCGGGTCGTCCGGCTCCTCGAACTCGAGGGCTGCGGTCACCGCCGCGACCAGGGCGCTCGCCGACAGTCCGCGCTCGGCGGCCATGGCGGCCGGACCGATGAAGCGCTCGTTGCGGGAGATCTTGCGGAGCGGCTGGCGGCCGACGCGCTGCACGGTGTCGACCAGCGACGGGTTGCGGAACCGCTCGAGGATCGTGGCGCGGTACTGGGCGAGGTCTTCGGGATCGAGCCCGTGCTTCGCGACGAGCACGGCGGACGTCTCCTCCAGGGCAGCCGAGACGCGCGCGGCGATGTCGGGGTCGGCCAGCGCGTCGGAGATGCGCTCGATGCCCGCTCGTGCGCCGAAGTACGCTGTCGCGGCGTGGCCGGTGTTGACCGTGAAGAGCTTGCGCTCGATGTACGGCGCGAGGTCGTCGACGAAATGAGCGCCCGGGATGTTCGGGAGCGACCCGCCGAAGGCGCCCGACTCGATAGCCCACTCGTAGTACGGCTCCACCGTGACGTCGACGCCGCCGTCGGCCGGCTGGGCCGGGACGATGCGGTCGACGGCCGTGTTGGCGAACACCGCACGGGCCAGCAGCTCGTCGGCATCCGCTCCCGCCGCGGTCTCGACCTCCTGGCGGAGCAGGTCTGTCGCTCCGATCGCGTTCTCGCACGCCATGACCTGCAGCGGCGAGGCCTCGGGCGAGCGCAGGCGGAGTCCGGCGACGATCGTCGGGGCCACGAACCGCAGCACGGTCGGGCCGACGGCGGTCGTGACGACATCAGCCGTCGCGACCTCGTGTGCCACGCCGTCGGGGTCCGTCCTGCTGTTCACGGCGCGGAAGCCGGTCACGACCTGGTCGGTCCCGCCGGGTCCCGCCTCGTGCACCGTGTAGGAGTCCACCGCGTTGATGGCGTCGACAAGGGCATCTGCGACGTCCGAGAACACGACCTCGTAGCCGCCCTCGTGCAGCAGCAGGCCGACGAAGCCGCGGCCGATGTTGCCCGCGCCGAAGTGGACCGCCTTCATCAGTCGTTCACCGCCGAGAGCAGCGCATACAGCTCGTCGGGGGTCTGTGCGGCGTTGAGCTTCGCGACGTCGTCCTCGTCCGAGAAGAGGATCGCGATCTGCGACAGGATTTCGAGGTGCTCGTCACCCCGGCCCGCGATGCCCACCACGAACGTCGCCTGCTCGCCCGCCCAGTCCACGCCGCCGTCGTAGCGGACGACCGACAGGGCGGACCCGAGGATGGCGTCCTTCGCGTCGTTCGTGCCGTGGGGGATGGCGAGGCCGTTCCCCATGTAGGTCGACACGGTCTCCTCGCGCTGACGCATGGCGTCGACGTATGCGGGGGTGACCGCTCCGGCGGAGACGAGGATGTCGGTGGCCTCCTGAAGGGCTGCCTCCTGCGAGGAGCTGCCCGAGTGGATGCGGACCTGGCCGAGGGTGAGAACGCTCATGATGGATTCCTTTCTGAGGGGATGGAGGCGGGGCGGATGCCGTGGCACCCGCCCCGCCTGGTCTGTCACGCGCCGGATTCGCGCTGGTCGCGCACCATCTGCACGACCTCTTCGTACTTCGGCGAGTTCATGAAGTTGTCCACCGAGACGTGCACCGAGTTCGGCGACTGCGCCTTCGCGCGATCCGTCAGCTGCTGCTGCGTGATCACGAGATCGGCGCTGCCGTCGAGGTTCGCGATCGCCTGGTTGGTGACCGTCACCCCGTCGATCTCGGCCTTCTTGAACTTGTTGCGCAGCACGCTCGCGCCCATGGCGGAGGAGCCCATGCCGGCGTCGCACGCGAACACGATGTTCGAGATGCGGCGGTCGGTCGCAACCGCTCCTGCGGCGGCTGCGGCACCGGCCGCCCCGGCACCGGACGAGGCACGGAGTGCGTCCATCGCGGCGGAGGACTTGCCCTTGTTCGCCTCGGTCTGCGCGATCGCGTCGCCGAAGCTGTCGCCCTCGGCCTCGAGGTCGCGCTTGCGCGACGACCGCAGGATCACGCCGGTGATGAGGAACGTCACGACGGCGGCGATGACGACCGAGAGGTACACGACGAGGAGGTTGCCGACTCCGCCGCCGACGGCTGCGGCCGTGACGGCGATGATGCTGCCGGGGGCCGCGGGGAAGGCGAGTCCGCCGCCGAGGAGCATGTTCGTCGTGACACCGGCTGCGCCACCCGCGATCAGAGCGAGGATCGTGGTCGGCTTGCTCAGCGCGTACGGGAAGTAGATCTCGTGGATGCCGCCGAAGAACTGGATGATCGCCGCACCGGGTGCGGATGCCTTCGCCGCGCCGACACCGAAGAACGTGAACGCGAGCAGCAGGCCGAGGCCCGGTCCGGGGTTCGCCTCGATGAGGAACAGGATCGACTTGCCGGTCTCCGCCGCCTGCTCGATGCCGAGCGGAGTGAAGACACCGTGGTTGATGGCGTTGTTGAGGAACAGCACCTTCGCCGGCTCGACGATGATCGAGACGATGGGCAGCAGGTTCAGGGAGACGAGCCAGTCGACCGCACCACCGAGCACGGCGCTGATGCCGAGCATGACCGGGCCGAAGGCGAAGAAGCCGACGATCGCGAGGACCATGCCGAGGATGCCGGCGGAGAAGTTGTTCACGAGCATCTCGAAGCCGGGGCGGATCTTGCCGTCCCACAGCCGGTCCATCTGCTTGGTGATCCAGGCCGCGATCGGGCCCATGATCATCGCGCCGAGGAACATCGGGATGTTCGTGCCGACGATGACACCCATCGTCGCGATGGTCGCGACGACGCCACCGCGCTCGCCGTAGACCATGCGGCCTGCGGTGTTCGCGATGAGGAGCGGCAGAAGGTACGTGACCATCGGACCGACGAGTCCGACGTAGGCGAGGATGTTGCCGTCAGCGCCCTCGGCGACCGCGGTCATCGCGCCCTGCCAGCCCAGGACGGCCGAGTCTCCGCCACCGCCGACGATCTCGGCGACGCCGGCCCAGTGCCAGCCGAAGGGGCTCTCCGCGCCGAAGAAGCCCTTCGGGATGAACAGCATGGTGATGAATCCCCACGCGATGAACGCGGCGATGTTGGGCA
>JAZBLS010000057.1:0-18293 GCA_037033365.1 Actinomycetota bacterium
CCCGCCGAACGAGCGGCGTCTGCAGCAGGGAGAGCGTCGTCGCGACCGGGAACTTCGGGGCCCCGCCGAAACCGCCGAACTGACGATCCTCACGGGCGGCGATCGCGCGCGCGGCCTCTGCGATCACCGACGCGTCCGGGAGGTCGGAGGGGGTGGACGCCGCTGCGGCGTTCAGCGCCTCGCTCACGGCGTCCGCCGATTCCTCGGCCTGCTCGCGGCGCACGGTCCAGGCCTCCCCGACGGCGGCGAGCACGTCGCGGAACGCGGGCATCGGCCCGCGGGACTCCGGGGGCCAGTAGGTCCCGGCGTAGAAGGTGCGGCCGCGCGGCGTCGCGAACACGGTCAGCGGCCAGCCGAGGTTCTGGGTGAAGGCGGAGGCCGCGGCCATGTACGCACCGTCGACGTCGGGATGCTCCTCCCGGTCGACCTTCACCGCCACGAAGCCCTGGTTGATGAGCGCAGCCGTGGCGGGATCGGCGAAGGACTCGCGCGCCATCACGTGGCACCAGTGACAGGTCGAATAGCCGATCGAGATCATCAGCGGCACGCCGCGGCGCTCGGCCTCGGCGAAGGCGTCGGGTCCCCACGGGTACCAGTCGACGGGGTTGTCGGCGTGGGCGCGGAGGTAGGGGCTGAGCGTGTCGGCGAGCCGGTTCGTCATAGGCTCACGCTACGCCGATCAGGTGACGAGCAGCTGCTCCGCCGGGCGGGATGCCGCGTAGCCGACCAGGGGCAGCGCGCGATCAGCGGCCAGCGCGATGCGCGAGCGCAGCACCTCGGAGGCGATGACGTAGCCGTCGAAGTCGGTGTCGCTGGCGTACACGCCGAGCGGGAGCGTGAGCGCCTGGAAGAACGCGAACAGGGGCCGCAGCTGGTGCTCGATGATCAGCGCGTGGCGCTCGCCTCCGCCCGTCGCGGCGAGCAGCACCGGCTTGCCGACGAGCTCGTACTGACCGACGAAGTCGAACAGGTGCTTGAAGAGGCCGGTGAACGACGCCCGATAGACCGGGCTCCCGACGATCAGCAGATCGGACGACTCGATCGCGACGAGCTTCTCCTCGATCTCGGGCGGCAGCTGGTCGCGACGAAGCGCGCCCGCGAGCGAGGGGCCGATGTCGGTGAGCTCGATGACCTCGATCTCGACCTCTGCACGCTCCGCGACAGCCGCGGCGATCGCCCGGACCAGAGCCGTGGTCTTGCTCGGCTCGTGCAGGGATCCGGACACGGCGACGACACGGTAGGGAGCTGTCATGTCAGCGACGCTACCCACGACGACGCCCCGTGTCGCGGAGAGCGACACGGGGCGTCATCTGTGGATCGGGAGCCGTCAGTTGACGTCGTTCGGGTGCGAGCCGACGCGGCCCGAGCCGTCCAGCGGGTCGAGCGCGTCGATCGCCGAGACCTCGGCATCCGTCAGCGCGAAGCCGAACACGTCGAGGTTCTCGCGCAGGCGCTCGGGGCGCACCGACTTCGGGAAGACGATGAAGCCCTTCTGCAGGTGCCAGCGCAGCACGGCCTGAGCCGGGGTGACGCCGTGCGCCTGTGCGGCATCGGCGATGGCCGGCGTGCCGAACAGGTCGTACTTGCCCTGACCGAGCGGGCCCCAGGACTCGATGCGGATGCCGTGCTCGGTCGCCCAGTCGACGATGTCGCGCTGCTGGTAGGCGGGGTGGAGCTCGATCTGGTTCACGGCCGGGACGACACCGGTCTCGGCCACGACCCGCTCGAGGTGCGGGACGAGGAAGTTCGAGACGCCGATGCTGCGCGTGAGGCCTGCCTCGCGGATCTCGATCAGCTTCGCGAACGCGTGGACGTAGTCGTCCTTCGCGGGCGTGGGCCAGTGCACGAGGTAGAGGTCGACCTTCTCGAGGCCGAGCTTGTCGAGGCTCTCGCGGATCGCGGCGTGCGGCTCTTCGCCGTCGTGACGGTCGTTCCAGAGCTTGGTCGTGATGAAGAGCTCGTCGCGGGCGATGCCGGACGCGGCGATCGCGGCTCCGACACCCTCTTCGTTGCCGTAGATCGCGGCCGTGTCGATGTGGCGGTAGCCGATCTCGAGGGCCTGGCTCACCGCGCGCTCGGTCTCGTCGGCCGGCACCTTGAAGACGCCGTAGCCGAGCTGGGGGATGGAGGAGCCGTCGTTCAATTCGAGTGCAGGAATCGTCATTGCTCCAGCCTAGGAGCTGAAGCCATGGCGTTCGCCGCTTTGCCGACCAGCCGCTCGAGCGGTCCGCGCCCGACGAGGACCGACCAGAGCGTCGCGGCCAGGAGCAGACCGACCGCCGTCCACGCCCAGAACGCGTTGCTGCTGGGGAACCCGCCCGGGCCGCCGATCACCGCGGTCGAGACCACGTGGACGCTGTATGCCGACAACGGCATGGAGCCGAGCGCGGCCAGCGGGAACAGCGGCCAGCGCAGTGGCCCCGCCAGCAGGAGGCAGACGGCGATCACAGTGACGGCGAAGCCGCCGGAGCCGAGGATCTCCGCCGTACCACCCGAGTGCGGGTCGACGCCGACGATCGCACCGATCACCGCTCCCCACGGATCCGCGGCCGCGAGCGCGGCGGGGTACGAGCTCCAGCCGGATGCCGAGCCGTAGCCGCTCGAGCTGCCGGACGCGCCGAGCCCGGCCACTGCCCCGACGAGCCCGAGCCCGTAGCCGACGACCATGAGACCGAAGCCGGATCCGAGCATGATCCACGCCGTCTCGATCCGGTCGATGTTCAGGCGTCCGAGAGCCATGCCGCCCAGCACGAACGCCATCCACACGGTGATCGGGTACGAGCCGTAGAGCACGAGGCCGATGCCCGCGCCGTAGGGGTGCAGCGCGAGAGCCCCGAGCAGGGCGAGCAGGGCGGGGCCGGCGAGCGCGAGCAGCGCGGCCGCGAGCAGGAGCTTCCACGGCTGCCACCGGAGGAACGGGATGACGGCGACGTAGAGCAGGCCGTAGAGCGTGAGGATGATCGCGATGGGCGTGCCCAGCATCTCGAGCGCGAGGCCGATCACGAAGATCACGGCGCCCCGCCCGACGAGCTGGAGCCGGAGCGTCGGGAGGCGGTCGACCTCGGGCAGCCGGCTGCGGCCGGTCATGAGCGCGATCGAGATGCCCGCGAGCACCGCGAAGAGGATCGACGAGCGGCCGTGCACGAGGTCGAGCCAGGTCGAGAGGTCGAGCAGGTCGAACGCCGGCGTCTCCCCGACGTGCGCGCCGGCCATGCCGAGAATCGCGAGGCCCCTGGCGATGTCGAGACCGACGATGCGCGGAGGCCGGGACTCGGAGGACACGATGCTCACCGATGCATCGTACGATGGAGGGCTATGTCTTCCCCGGTCATCTCCTTCCCTCCAGAGCTGCCGGTCAGCGCCGCTCGGGACGAGATCGCCGACGCGATCCGCGACCACCAGGTCGTCATCGTCGCCGGCGCCACCGGGTCGGGCAAGACGACGCAGCTGCCGAAGATCTGCGTCGAGCTCGGCCGCGAGCGCATCGCGCACACGCAGCCCCGACGGCTCGCCGCCCGCACGATCGCGGAGCGCATCGCCGAGGAGATGCAGGTCGAGCTCGGGACCTTCGTCGGCTACAAGGTGCGCTTCACCGACAAGGTGTCCGACGAGACGCGCGTCGCGCTGATGACCGACGGCATCCTGCTGAACGAGATCAACCGCGACCGCCTCCTCCGCCGCTACGACACGATCATCATCGACGAGGCCCATGAGCGGTCCCTGAACGTCGACTTCCTGCTCGGCTACCTGGCGCGCATCCTGCCGGAGCGTCCCGATCTCAAGGTCGTCATCACGTCAGCGACGATCGACCCGGAGAGCTTCGCGCGGCACTTCGCCGCCGCGGACGGCACGCCCGCCCCCATCGTCGAGGTGTCGGGACGGACGTTCCCGGTCGAGATCCGCTACCGCGCTCACGACGACGAGGCCGACGACGTCGACGAGGTGTCGGCGATCGTCGGCGCGCTCCGAGAGCTCGACAGGGAGGCGCCGGGCGACGTCCTCGTGTTCCTCCCCGGTGAGGCGGAGATCCGGGACGCCGCGGATGCCGTGCGCGGCGCGTACGGCAGCGACCGCTCCCCCACCGAGGTCCTCCCCCTGTACGGCCGTCTGTCGGCCGCGGAGCAGCACCGGGTGTTCGACCGCCCTTCGACAGGCTCAGGGACCCAGAGATCGGCCCGGAGGGTGGTACTCGCCACCAACGTCGCGGAGACGAGCCTCACGGTGCCGGGCATCAAGTACGTGATCGACACCGGCACGGCGCGCATCTCGCGGTACAGCAACCGGTCCAAGGTGCAGCGCCTGCCGATCGAGCCGATCTCGCAGGCGTCGGCGAACCAGCGCTCAGGCCGCGCGGGGCGCACCAGCGAGGGCATCGCGATCCGGCTCTATGCCGAGGACGACTACCAGGCGCGCCCCGAGTTCACCGAGCCCGAGATCCTCCGCACCTCACTGGCCTCGGTGATCCTGCAGATGCTGTCGCTGGGATTCGGCGACATCGCGGCCTTCCCCTTCCTCACGCCGCCGGACTCCCGCGGAGTCAAGGCCGCACTCGACGTGCTCACCGAGCTCGGCGCCGTGACCACCGGTGGCGAGGCGCCTCGTCTCACCAAGATCGGCCGCTCGATCTCCCGCATCCCGATCGACCCGCGGTTCGCGCGCATGCTGATCGAAGCCGAGAAGACCGGGGTCGTGCGCGACGTGCTGGCGATCGTCGCCGGCATGTCGATCCAGGACGTGCGGGAGCGTCCGTCGCAGGAGGCGCCTCAGGGCGTCCGCGACGAGGCCGATCGGATGCACGCGCGGTTCGCGGATCCGACGAGCGACTTCCTCGCGATCCTCAACCTCTGGAACCACCTCCGCGAGCAGCAGCGCGAGCTCGGGTCGAGCGCCTTCCGCAGGCTCTGCCGCTCCGAGTATCTCAACTACGTGCGCGTGCGCGAGTGGTTCGACGTGCACCGTCAGTTGAGGTCTCTCGTGCGAGAGAAGGACGGCGGGAGCGGCGCCGCCGACCCGGATGCCCTGCACCGAGCCCTGCTCTCCGGCCTGCTGTCGCAGATCGGCATCCTCGACGAGCGTAACGCCGGGAAGCGGACGGACGGCAAGCGGCCCGACCCCAAGCGCCGTCAGGCGGAGTACCGCGGCGCCCGCGGCATCCGCTTCTCGATCTTCCCCGGCTCGGCGCTGCGAAAGAAGAGCCCGCAGGCCGTGATGGCCGCCGAGATCGTCGAGACCTCGCGCACCTACGCCCGTACCGTCGCCGCGATCGACCCGGCATGGGCCGAGGCCCTCGCCGGCGACCTCGCGAAGCGGCAGGTGACCGAACCGCACTGGTCGAAGGATGCCGGCGCTGCCGTCGCCTTCGAGAAGGTGACCCTGTTCGGGGTCGAGATCATCCCGAAGCGCCGGGTGCAGTTCGCACGGATCGACCGCGCGGCGTCGCGAGAGATGTTCGTGCGGCACGCGCTCGTGGAGGGCGAGTGGGATCCGACCCGCATCGACAAGCGCGTGAGCGCGTTCTGGCGCAGCAACGCCGAGCTCCGCAAGCGTCTCGAGAAGCTCGAGGAGCGCGAGCGACGCCGTGACATCCTCGCAGGGGACGAGGCCGTGTTCCGGTTCTACGACGAGCGGATCCCCGCCGACGTCTTCGACGTGCGCTCCTTCGAGCGGTGGTGGCGCGAGGCGCTCGCCACGACGCCGAAGCTGCTCGTGATGCGCGAGGCCGACCTCGTGGACGACGAGGCGCGCGCCGACCAGAGCGACTTCCCGACGCGGTGGACGCAGGGCGATCAGGTGCTCGGACTCGCGTATCGGTTCGAGCCCGGCGCACCCGACGACGGCGTGAGCGTCGTGATCCCGCTCCCCCTGCTCGCCCAGATCGAGGACCGCGGGTTCGACTGGCAGGTGCCGGGGCTCCGGGCCGAGCTCGTCACCGGGCTGCTGCGTGCACTCCCGAAGGCGATCCGCCGGCACGTCGTGCCCGCGGCCGACTGGGCCGACAAGTTCGGCGCCGAACTCGCGGGAGACGGCCCGGAGGCGCACGACGGGCTCCCCGCGCGCACGCTGAAAGAGGCGCTCGCCCGCCTGATCCAGCCGCTCGCGAACCAGCTCGTCTCCGCCGCCGACTTCGAGGACGATCGGGTGCCGGGTCACCTGCGGATGAACTTCCGAGCCGTCGACGAACGCGGCCGCGTCGTGGGATCGGGGCGCGATCTCCCCACCCTGCAGTCCCAGCTCGCCGACCGGGCGCGCAGCAGCGTCGCCCGATCGATCGCGTCTCCGCAGCGGACGCCCGGGGCTCCGCGGGGACCGCGACCCGCCACGACGCCCGTCTCGTCGATCGAGAAGGACGGCCTGACCGCGTGGACGTTCGGCGACCTGCCCGACGTGCTCGACACCCGGGTCGCCGGAGGCGTCGTCCGGGGTTATCCCGCGATCGTCGACCAGGGGAAGACGGTCTCGGTGCGGGTCGAGGCGACAGCGGATGCCGCGGCGGCCGCCACGCGCGCCGGCGTGCTGCGGCTCGTCCTGCTCGGCGTCCCTTCGCCCTCGTCCTACGTGCAGCAGCACCTCACGAGCCAGGAGAAGCTCGCGCTCGCCGCCTCGCCCTATCAGTCGGCGGCCGCGCTCATCGAGGACTCCCGCGCGGCGGTCGTGCAGCACGGGATCGACCGCCTGGTTCCGGGCGGCGTGATCCGCACCGAGGCGGAGTTCGTCCGGGTCCGGGATGCGGTGTCCGCGTCCCTCGTCGACGATCTCTTCGCGTGCGTGTCGCTCGTCGCACGGATCCTCACGAAGTCGCGCGAGGTCGAGCGTGGCATCAAGTCTCAGAACTCCCTCGCGCTGCTCGGCCCGCTGAACGACATCCGCACGCAGCTCTCCGGACTCCTGCATCCCGGCTTCGTGTCGGCGGCCGGCATCGACCGGCTGGCGCATCTGCCCCGGTACCTCGACGGGATGATCGACCGCCTGAAGACCCTGGCGAACGAGCCGGGCAAGGACCGCACGCGGATGAGTGAGTACGAGCGGATGGCGGCGGCCTTCGCGGATGCCGGTGGCACGATCCCGCTCGGGCCGGACGCACCGCCCGCGCTCGTCGAGACGCGATGGCTGCTCGAGGAGTACCGGGTGAGCGTGTTCGCGCAGCGGCTCGGCACGGCACAGCCGGTCTCGCCGCAGCGGATCATGAAGGCGCTGTCGGCACGGGGGTAGCCTGAGGGCATGGCCCGCGCGATCGTGTACACCGAGTTCGGTTCCCCTGACGTCCTGCACGAGATCGAGACGCCCGATCCCCTCGCCCTCGCCGGCGAGGTCGTCGTGCGCATCGAGGCGGCGGGGGTGAACCCGATCGATGCGAAGCTCCGCAGCGGCAAGCGGCCGTCGCCGCCGATCGAGGAGCCGCGGACCGTGGGCTTCGACGGCGCCGGTGTGGTCGAGTCCCTCGGCGACGGGGTCGAGGGGTTCGCGGTCGGTGACCGCGTCGCGATCCGCGACACGAGGGGCACGTACGCGAGCCTCCTCGCGGTCCCGGTCGAGAAGCTCGCCGCCCTGCCCGACGCCGTCACCGCCGCGGAGGGCGCGGGCATCGGCATCCCCGCCGGAACCGCGTACCAGGCACTGCGCTCCCTGGGAGTGCGCGAGGCCGACGTGCTGCTCGTGCACGGCGGCTCGGGCTCGGTCGGCCAGGCCGCCGTCCAGTTCGCCGTCGCCTGGGGTGCCACGGTCATCGCGACGGCGAGCCCCGCTCGACACGATCAGGTGCGTGAACTCGGAGCGACCCCGATCGCCTACGGTGAGGGACTGCTCGATCGCGTGCGGGAGGCTGCACCGGGCGGTGTGACGGTCGTTCTGGACTGCGCTGGCACGGACGAGGCCATCGAGGTCTCGCTCGAGCTCGTCGCCGACCGCGACCGCATCGCGACCATCGTGCGAGGACCGGATGCCGCATCCTTCGGCATCCGCGCGTTCTCCGGCGGCTCGCCCGAGCCGCTCACCGAGCAGGAGCTCGCCTGGCGCGCCGAGGCCCTCGAGTCCACGATCGCGCTGATCGAGGCCGGCGACTTCACGATCGAGCTGGGACCGGAGCTGCCGCTCGCCGAGGCCGCGCAGGCGCATGAGCTCGTGGAGTCCGGCGACGCCTCGGGGAAGATCGTGCTGATCCCCTGACACACGGCCGGCGGGCAGGCGGCACCCTCTACGCTGAGAGCATGACTGGTCTTCGTTGGGGAATCCTCGCGACCGGCGGCATCGCCGGCGCCTTCGCATCCGATCTGCGCACCGCAGGGCTCGACCTCGTCGCCGTGGGCTCGCGCTCCCAGGAGTCGGCCGACGCCTTCGCGGCGCGCTTCGACATCCCTCGGGCCCACCCGTCCTACGAGTCGCTCGTCGCGGACCCCGACGTCGACATCATCTACGTCTCCACGCCGCACCCGATGCACCACGACAACGCGCGCCTGGCCCTGGAGGCCGGCAAGCACGTGCTCGTCGAGAAGGCGTTCACGGTGAACCGCGCGGAGGCCGAGGACCTGCAGCGCCTCGCGGATGAGCGCGGCCTGCTCGCGATGGAGGCCATGTGGACGCGCTACCTGCCGCACATGGCCCGCATCCGCGAGATCATCGCGGAAGGCACGCTGGGCGAGATCCGCGCCGTGAACGCCGACCACACGCAGCTCCTGCCGTCGGACCCCGCGCACCGCATCAACGCGCTGGAGCTCGGCGGCGGTGCGCTGCTGGACCTCGGCATCTATCCGATCTCGTTCGTGTGGGACATCCTCGGCGCACCGACGAGCATCCAGGCCGCGGCGACCCTCATCGAGACCGGAGCGGATGCCGAAGTCGCGACCGTCATGGTCCACGAGGGCGGTGCCATCTCCACGACGCTGTCGTCCTCCCGCGCCCCGGGTGCGACCTCGGCCAGCATCGCGGGCACCGACGCGCGCATCGAGATCGACCGCATCTGGTACGCCCCGACCACGTTCCGGGTGATCCTCCCCGACGGCACGGTCACCGAGGAGTACACCTCCGAGGTCGACGGCCGCGGCATGCAGTACCAGGCCTTCGCCGCCGAGCGACTGGTGGAGGCAGGCCTCATCGAGGGCGACATCCTGCCGATCGCCGAGACGGTCGCGATCATGGGCACCCTCGATGAGATCAGAGCCCAGATCGGGGTGCGCTACCCGAACGACGAGGAGGTCCGCAATGGCTGAGGCAGGCGACTCCCGCGTCGCGGTCTACCTGGACTTCGACAACATCGTCATCTCCTGGTACGACCGCGTTCACGGACGCAACGCGTACGGCAAGGACCGCCAGCGCATCACCGAGCACCCCGGCGACCCCGAGGTCGCCGAGCGCCTCGGCCGCGCCATGATCGAGGTCGGCGCGATCATCGACTACGCCGCGTCCTTCGGGACGCTCGTGCTCACGCGCGCCTACGCCGACTGGTCGTCTCCCGTCAACGCCGAGTACCGCTCGCAGCTCGTGGCGCGCGCCGTCGACCTGGTGCAGCTCTTCCCCGCCGCCGCCTACGCGAAGAACGGCGCCGACATCCGTCTCGCGGTCGACGCCGTCGAGGACATGTTCCGTCTGCCCGACCTCACGCACGTGGTGATCGTCGCGGGCGACAGCGACTACGTGCCGCTCGCCCAGCGCTGCAAGAGGCTCGGCCGCTACGTGATCGGCGTCGGGGTCGCCGGCTCGACGGCCAAGTCGCTGGCAGCCGCGTGCGACGAATTCGAGGCCTACGACTCCCTGCCCGGCGTCGTCCGCCCGACCAAGGCCACCCCCGCCGCGCAGGAGCTGCCGACGGTCGCTGCGGAGCTCGCCGCCGAGCCGGTTCCCGAGCAGACTGCGAAGACGAAGTCCCGCGCTTCCGCACGCACCGCCAAGGCCAAGGCCGCGGCGAGCAAGGCCGACGAGGCGACCAAGCCCGATGAGCAGACCGAGGCGACCGCCCTGCTGCAGCGCGCTCTGCGACTGGGGCACGACAAGGCGGATGCCGACGACTGGCTGCACAGCTCGGCCGTGAAGACGCACATGCGCCGCATGGACCCGTCGTTCAGTGAGAAGGCGCTCGGCTATCGGTCGTTCTCGGACTTCCTCAAGTCCCGCGAGGACATCGCGGAGCTGGAGGAGACGGGGCACGAACGCCTCGTCAGGCTGCGCGAGATCAGTCGCTGACGTCGTACTCCTGATCGCTCTTCGTGTGAGCGCTGAACGCGGCGTCGAAGGATGCCGACGGCTGCGGCCACAGCAACGATCTCACGAACGCGAGAGCCTCCGGCGCACCGTGCAGTCGGTCCATCCCGGCGTCCTCCCACTCGATGGAGATGGGGCCGGTGTACCCGATCGCATCGAGCGCACGGAACGCGTCCTCCCAGGGCACGTCGCCGTGGCCGGTCGACACGAAGTCCCATCCGCGCCGCGGATCGCCCCACGGCAGGTGCGAGCCGAGCACCCCCGCGCGGCCGTTGCGGGGTCGCATCCGCGTGTCCTTGCAGTCGACGTGGTGGATCCGATCGGCGAAGTCGACGATGAAGCCCACGGGGTCGATGTTCTGCCACATCATGTGGCTGGGGTCCCAGTTGAAGCCGAACGCCCTGCGGTGGTCGATCGCCTCCAGCGTCCGCACCGAGCTCCAGTAGTCGTAGGCGATCTCCCCGGGGTGCACCTCATGCGCGAACCGCACGCCCTCGGCGTCGAACACGTCGAGGATCGGATTCCACCGGTCGGCGAAGTCCTCGAATCCGGCCTCGATCACGGAGGCCGGGACCGGCGGGAACATCGCCAGGTACGGCCAGATCGACGACCCGGTGAAGCCGACGACCGTGTCGATGCCGAGCTTGCGGGCGACACGGGCCGACCGCTGCATGTCCTCGGCCGCACGCCGCCGCACACCCTCCGCATCCCCATCCCCCCAGACGTACTCGCGGAGGATCGCCCGGTGACGGAAGTCGATCGGCGCATCGCACACCGCCTGACCCGCCAGATGGTTGGAGATCGCGAAGACCTGTAGGCCATGACGGTCGAGGATCTCGAGGCGCGAGGCGACATAGGCGTCGTCCTCGTCGGCCCGCCGCAGATCGAGATGATCGCCGGATGCCGCGATCTCGAGCCCGTCGTACCCCCACCCGGCTGCGAGCCGCGCGACCTCCTCGAACGGCAGGTCGGCCCACTGGCCCGTGAAGAGGGTGACCGGACGGCTGGTCATGGATACTCCTTCGTATCTGTTCAGGTTCCGAGTTCTGGTCAGGTTCCGAGTTCTCGAAGTGCGCGGATGCTGCGGGCGGCGAGCTCGTCCTGGCTGGCGGCGAGCGGGCGCCAGACAGACGCAGCGACCGCGATCGTGGCGTTCTCGCCCGTGAAGCTCTCGAGGCCCAGGGTCCCCCAGTAGTCGGCGTCGTCCAGCGCGCGGACCATCTCCGGCCAGTCGGTGTGGTCGTCGCCCACCGCGCCTCGATCGCTGCCGCACACCTGTACGTGCGCGATCGCACGGCCCGCCGTACGGATCGCCTCGGCCGGATGCTTCTCCTCGATGTTGAGGTGATAGGTGTCGAGCGCGAGGCCGACGCCTGTCCCGAGCAGCGGTTCGAGTGCCTCCAGCCCCTGCTCGACGGTGTTGAGGATGCTCGTCTCGTACCTGTTGAGCGGTTCGACCGCGAGCACGACTTCCGCGTGTGCGGCGTGGGCGGCGAGTGGCGCGAGGTTCTCCCTCAGTTCACCCACGATCGCGGCTCGCTCCTGGGGCGACATGCGCCAGGTCACACCCGTCGGGGCGTAGAAGGGGCCTGCGACCACGCGGGCCCCGAGCACGACAGCAGCCGAGATGCACGTGTGCAGATACTCCTGCGTCGACGCGACGTCCCCCGCCCTGGCGACGAGCGAGCGACCGGGCCCCATCGCGCCCACGACGACCGCGCCGAGCCCGAGCTCGTCGAGCACGTCACGCGCGGCCACGGGCGACCAGTCGCCGACGGTCTCGAGCGGGAGCTCCAGGGCCTCGTACCCGAGGGCCCTGGCCTTGCGCGCGAGAGGCTCGAGCGTCTCGTCGGTCAGCGGAGACGTCCACACCCAGGTGTTGACGGCTATCGTGCGCGGCATCCTGCTCCTCTCGAGGGGTGGGCCCCCGCCCTGCCGTACCGGAGGGAGGGGGCCCTCACTGCTTACGGGATCTGCCGTTCCTGCCACACCGTCGGGTAGCCCGGGAGGTTCTCGCCGCCGAACTTCGCGTAGTGGCCGTCGGGCATGCCGTCGTTCGCCTCGAGGTAGTCGTCGAGCTCCGCCTCGGTGATCGGCTTCTGCGGCAGCACCCACTCCTTCGGGACCTCCTGGCCCGCGAAGATCATCTGTGCCGCGAGCAGCGGGGTGCGCCACTGGAAGTTGGAGTACACCGGCGCGAGACCCGTGAGACCCGTCTCCTTCCACTTGCGGAGGAAGCTCATCTCGTCCTCACCGGTCATGACCGGGTAGTCCGCTCCCGCGTCCTCGAACGCCTCGATCGCCGCGACGGCGCCATCACCGGCATCCATCCAGATGCCGTCGACGTCGCCCTTGGCGAGTTCATCGCTGATGATGCTCTTGATCTCGGCCGGGTCGGCACCCGTGAAGTAGTCGACGGCCTCGATCCCCGCCTCCTCGAAGAGCTTCTCGGCGGCCGCCCAACGGTGCTCCAGCACGTCCACACCGGGGAGGATGCGCAGCGCCACGACCTTGTCGCCCTCCTCCAGGTTGTCGATGAGGAACTCGGCCGTGTCGATGCCCCAGGCGAAGCCGCCGATCGGGTGGATGAAGGTGACGGGGCAGTCCGTGTTCACGCCGCGGTCGAAGACGATCACGGGCTTGCCGGTCTCGCACGCCCGCTCGACGGCAGGCGTCATGGCCGCCGTGCTGTTGGGTGAGATGAGGAAGACATCGCACGCACCCTCGGCGATGAAGTAGTCGATGTCGGCGATCTGCGTGTCGTCGGAGTCCTGCGCGTCGCGGGTCTCCATCTCGCTGATCGCGCCGGCCTCCTGCAGCGCCTTGAGCTGCTCGTTCATCGTGATCCACCCCGTCTGCCGCCACGGGTTGGAGATCGATGCGTTCGCGAAGCAGGCCTTCTTCGCACCGGGACTCGTGAAGGCAGAGGTGTCGACCATCTCGGCGTTGATGTGCTGCAGATAGGGCTCATCCGCCGGGCCCTGCGGCTCGACCCCGCGCTCCTCGAACTGCTTGTCGTACAGCTCCTGGTCGAACCACTCGGTGGTCTCCGCCGACTCGTCGGGGCTGTCGGACTCCGGCGGTGCCACGGACGGGTCGGTCGTGCACCCGGCGAGCGCGATGAGGCCGAAGAGAGCCACCCCTGCGGTCGCGATCTTCATCGATCGTCGCATGTCAAACTCCTCTGGTTTCTGTGTGGATGGTGCTGGTGGTTGGGATCGGAGATTCGGGGGCGGGCTGGGGTGCACGCTTGCGCCTGGCCCGGAACGCCACCGCCGAGTACGCGACGGCGGCGATGATGATGATGCCCTGCACCGCGTCGCGCAGCGTCGAGGGGACGCCGGCGATGTTGAGCAGCATGAACAGGGCCTCGAGGGCGAAGGCGCCGGCCGCGGCAGCGACGATCCAGCCGCGCCCTCCGCCGAGCACGACGCCGCCGAGAACCACGGCCGTGATGGCGATGAACTCGTACCCACGGCCGACCGAGGGATGGACGCCCGCATATCCGACGAGGAGCACGGCCGACAGGGTCGCCGACAGGGACGAGATCACGAACGCGCGGGTCGTGATCCAGGCACGCCGGGCACCCGCGTAGTCGACGGCCCTGGCGTTGTCGCCGACCGCGATCAGCATCTTCCCGAGCGGTCTCTTCGTGATCCAGATGCCGAGGGCGAGCCAGCCGGCGAGGATGAACACGGCCCAGGGGATGAACTCCAGGAACGGCACGTCACGGATGCCGCCTCGACCGATCTCGCGGAAGCTGTCGGCCGGGTTGCCGGTTGCGGCACCGCCCGTCCACCACATGACCGCTCCGAGAAGCGCGAGCATCATGCCGAGCGTCACGATGAACGAGGGCACCTTGAGCAGCGTGGTCAGGATGCCGTTCACGAGCCCGATCACGACGCCGAAGACGATCATGAGCAGCAGCACCGGCACCGTGCGGCTGTCGTCCTGCCCGACGAGATTGCCCGCGACGATCACCTGCGCGGTGATGAGGGAACCCTGCGACAGGTCGAACTCCCCCGCGATGATCACGAAGTACTGTCCGATGGCGACGATCGCGATGGGGGCGACCCGCTGGACGAAACGCATGAGCTGGCCGGGCTCGGCGAAGCTCGGGTTCAGGATCATGACGGCGATCAGGAGGATCACGAGCAGCAGGAACACCGCTCCTCGAGGGCTGACGAGCGCGCGGACCGCGTTCATGCTCGTCCCCCTTCGGTCGCGGAGGCGGTATCCGAGAGCTGGGAGGCAGCGGCGGCCATGTCGGGCTCCGCGGCCTTCGCGGCGTCGTCTCCCCCGGTGCGGGTGCCGCCCGCACCGAAGCGAGGACGGCGGCTGATGATCGCTCTGCGGCTGTACACCGCGACGGCCGCGACGATGACGATGCCGCGGACGACGTCCTTGAGGAAGGGGTTCACCTGCATCACGCTCATCACGTTGTCGACCACGGCGAGGATCGCGACGCCGCCGATCGCCCCCCAGATCGATCCGCGTCCGCCGAGCAGCAGGGTGCCGCCGAGGACGACTGCCGCGATCGAGAGCAGCGCATAGCCGCCCTGCTGGCCGACGGTCGGGCTGCCGACGCCGAGACGGCTGGCCAGGAGGAGACCGGCGAGCCCCGCGAACACCGAGCACACGACGTGGGCCGCGATGAGCGGCGGCCGTGTGCGGACGCCGGAGAGGCGGGCGATCTCGGGGTCGCCGCCCACGGCGAAGAGATGCGCACCGGTGCGAGTGCGGTCGAGGAGGAACCACACGAGCGCGGCGAGCACGATCATGATGATGGTCGACACGGGCACGGGACCCACACCCGTCGCGCCGATCAGCTGGAACTCCCACGGCACGGCGCCAGCCGACCCCTCGAAGTTCGTGTTGAGGATGCCCTGGAGGATGAGGCCGACGCCGAGGGTGGCGATGAACCCGTTGACCTTCAGCACGGTCACGATCAGTCCGTTGACGAGGCCGATGCCCGCGCAGACCAGCAGAGTCACGGCGACGGCCGCAGGGATGTTTCCCGCGCTGCCGTTCATGATCGTCGCCGCGAGCAGGCTCGACAGGCTGATGACGTAGGTCACGGACAGGTCGAGCGAGGCTCCGAGGATCACCAGGGTCTGGCCGATCGCGACGAGCCCCAGCACGCTCATCCCCGTGAGGATGTCGCGGATGTTGCCGGGACTCAGGAAGTTGCGTCCTACGGTCGCGACGAGCACTGCTCCCACGATGATCACGAGGATCAGGATGCCGAGGACGATGACGGTCGAGTCGATACGGAGCCGCTTCATCGCGCACCCGCCCCTGTTGCCGCGCCGAGGATCTCGTGCTCGGCGGATCCCGCCGGCAGCTCGGCGACCAGTTCGCCGTCGTGCATCACCAGGATCCGATCGCTCATCCCGATCACCTCGGGGAGTTCGCTCGACACCATGAGCACCGCCTTTCCCTGCGCCGCGAGGTCGCGCATGAGCTGGTAGACCGCGTACTTGGCTCCCACATCGATGCCGCGCGTCGGCTCGTCGAACAGCACGATCTGCGGTCCGGTGAGCAGCCACTTGGCGAGGACCACCTTCTGCTGGTTGCCTCCGGAGAGGAACCTCGTCTCCTGGTCGAGGCCGCGGGAGCTGATCTCGAGCGAGCTCAGGATGCCGGGCACCTCGCGGCGGGAGGCGGCCGTGCGTCCGGCGAAGACGCTCCGCACCACCAGCAGCGCGTTGTCGAGGACCGACTGCCCGAGGGCCAGGCCCTGCGCCTTGCGGTCCTCGGAGACCAGCGCGAGCCCTGCGCGCACGGCGGCTCTGGCGCTCGTGATGCGCGCCACTGTGCCGTCGATGCGCAGCGTGCCGCGGGCGAACGGATCGATGCCGAAGATCCCTTCGACGAGCTCCGTGCGGCCGGATCCCTGAAGGCCTGCGACCCCGACGATCTCCCCCGCCCTGAGGGTGAACGTCACCCCGTCGATGAACGCGTTGCCGCAGTCCTGGAGCTCGAGCCGCGGTTCGCCGACGGTGGTCCCGGCGACGCGGTCGGGAAAGTACGACTGGATCGAACGTCCCACCATGCGTCGCACGAGCTCGTCGGTCGTCAGGGTCCCCGTCTCGTCGGTCGAGACGTGAGCGCCGTCCTTGAGGATCGTGATGCGGTCGCACAGGTCGAAGATCTCCTTGAGGCGGTGCGAGACGTAGATGACCGCGACGCCCCGCGCCGTGAGTCGGCGGATGATCGCGTACAGCAGTTCGACCTCGCGGTCGCTGAGCGCCGCCGTGGGCTCGTCCATCGAGATGACCCGGGCGTCGAACGACAGGGCTTTCACGATCTCGACGATCTGCTGCTCGGCCACGGTGAGAGAGCCGACCCTGGACTGCGGATCGATGAAGGAGACTCCGAGGTCGGCCAGCAGCTCGGCGGTCCGGTCGACCATCGCCCTCCGGTCGACGAGACCCGCCCGCCGCGGTTCGCGACCGAGGTAGACGTTCTGAGCCACCGTGCGTTCCGGAAGAAGCGTGAACTCCTGGAACACCGTGACGATGCCGTCATCCATGGCCTGTCGAGGATGCGTGTGGCGCACCTCTTCGCCGCGGTAGACCACCACGCCCTCGTCGGCGGGCTGCACTCCCGCGATGATCTTCATGAGCGTCGACTTGCCTGCGCCGTTCTCGCCGACGAGACCGTGCACCTCACCCGGCCGCACGTCGAAGTCGATGCCCTTCAGCACCTCGACGCCGAAGAACGACTTGCGGATGCCGGACACCGCGAGCACCGCCTCCGTCTCGGTCGCAGTCATGCCACCACCTCCACCCATCCTCCGTCGTGCGCGGCCGAGTCGAGCACGGCCTCGGTCAGCACCGCGGAGCGGTATCCGTCGTCGAACGTCGGGAGCCCATCCGGTGCCCGCCCACCGATCGCGGCGTAGACGTCGGCGATGAACCCGTTGAACGCGTCCTGATACCCCATCGGATGCCCGGCGGGAACCCGCTGCAGGCGCACGGCATCCGGCGCGGAGACCGCCGGGTCCCGGCGCAGCAGCCGGGATTCCTCCCGCATCCCGATCCAGAGCTCCTCCGGGCGCTCCTGCTCGAAGCGCAGACTCTGCTTCGAACCATGCAGCTCCAGCGTGAGCGCGTTCTTGCGGCCGGCGGCCATCTGCGAGATGAGAAGCGTGCCGAGTGCCCCCGACCCGGTCTCGACGAGCACCGCGACGATGTCCTCGGTGTCGACCGCCCGCCCGCCGCGCTCCGTGAAGACACGACGCGTGCGCGCACTCAGCGAGCGGATGCTCTCGCCGATCACGAACTCGATGAGGTCGCACAGGTGCGATCCGATGTCGGCGAAGGCGCGTGAGGCTCCTCCCGCGGCCGCGCTCACCCGCCAGTCGTCGTCGGTCGGCAGAAGCATCCAGTCCTGGAGGTACGAGCAGTCGAGCGTGAGGAGCTCGCCCACGTCGCCCTGTGCGACCCGGGCCCGCGCCTCGCGGACCATCGGGTGGTACCGGTACACGAACGGGACGGCGGCGACGCGGCCGTGCGCGCGGGCTGCGTCGGCCAGACCGCGTGCGTCCTCGGCGCTGGTCGCGAGAGGCTTCTCGCAGATCACGTGCTTGCCGGCCCGGAGGGCACGGAGCGCGAGATCGGCATGCGAGGAGTTCGGCGTGCAGATGTGGACGACGTCGATGTCGGCGGCGTTCAGCAGGGCTGCGGCGTCCGCTTCGCCCCGCGCGGCCCCGAGCGCGTGGGCGGCCTCCTGCCCGCCTTCCGGAGAGCGGGTCGCGACGGCCCGCAGTTCGCCCCCCGCATCGCGGCTCGCGGTGCGGTGCACGCGTGCCATGAACCCTCCGCCGAGGATTCCGGCTCGGATCGTTCCGAGGCCGGCGCCGGTGACAGCCGTTGTCATGCCGGTGAGTCTGACATATGCTCCCCGACTTTTGCTAGTCATTCGGCAGAAGTTATTCGTCATCACTCATAAGTGCTGTGGTTTACTGACGCAATGGTTGACGTTCTGCGGCCCGCGCCGACGACGAGTCCGGGGGCGGGTGAGATCTTCCAGCTCCTCCGCGACGGGACGGCGCGCACCAAGGCGGAGCTCTCCGCGCTGACGGGGCTCGCCCGCTC
>JAZBLS010000058.1:0-18073 GCA_037033365.1 Actinomycetota bacterium
GGGGCTGGGCTCGTAGTCCTTCAGGAAGACGCCGTGCACGTCCTCGCCCGCCTCACCGCGGACGATGGGGTCGTACACGCGCGCGGCTCCGTCGACGAGGTCGAGCGGCGCGTGGAAGCCCTCCTCCGCCAGCCGCACCTTCGTGTAGTGCGGGCGCTCGTCGGTGATCCAGCCCGTGTCGACGGCGGTCATCAGGATGCCGTCCTTCTCGAGCATCTCCCCCGCGCTCGTGCGCGTGAGCATGTTGAGCGCGGCCTTGGCCATGTTCGTGTGCGGGTGCCCCGGCCCCTTGTAGCGGCGCGAGAACTGCCCCTCCATCGCCGAGACGTTCACGACGTACTTCCGGTGCGCGTCAGATGCGGCCATCGACGCGCGCAGGCGGCTGATCAGCAGGAACGGTGCGGTGGTGTTGGCCAGCTGCACCTCGAGCATCTCCAGCGGATCGACCTGGTCGATCGACTGCACCCAGCTGTTGACCCGGTTCACATCGGGCACGAGGCCGCCCGCATCGATCGCGGTGCCGTCGGCGTGCTTCTCGAGCGACGACGATCCGGGCGCCATCGCGAGGCGCGCGAGGTCTTCGGCCGTCAGCGCCTGGCCGCCCTGCTCGGCGACGGTGCCGCCGAGGGCTGCGACGGAGAGCAGCGGATGCGCGTCGACCGACGCCTGAAGAGCCTGCGGATGCGGATCGGCGGTGTGCCCGAACGTCTCCATCTCGGGCAGCGGACCGTCGGGGAGAGGCTGCAGCTCGGCATCCGCCAGCAGCGAGTACGCCCCCGGCGAGCGCCGCACGGTCTGCGCGGCGTTGTTGATGAGGATGTCGAGCGGCCCCTGCGCGGCGACCGAGTCGGCGAGCCCGATCACCTGGGCGGGGTCGCGGAGGTCGATGCCGACGACGCGCAGACGGTGCAGCCAGTCGGCCGAATCGGGCAGTGCCGAGAACCGACGGACGGCGTCGCGGGGGAAGCGCGTCGTGATCGTGGTGTGGGCGCCGTCGCGGAGGAGGCGCAGCGCGATGTGCATGCCGATCTTCGCGCGACCGCCGGTGAGCAGTGCGCGCTTGCCGGTGAGGTCGGTCCGGGCGTTGCGCTTGCCGTGGCTGAAGCGCGCGCAGTCGGGGCAGAGCTGGTGGTAGAAGGCGTCGACGACCGTGTACGGCTGCTTGCAGATGTAGCAGTTGCGCGGCTTGAGCAGCTCGCCGGCGATCGGGGCGTCGACGACGCTCGTCTCGAGATCGTGGCCCTTGGTCTCGTCGTCGATGCGGTCGGGGGCGCCGGTCGCGGTCCGAGCGACGACGGCCTTGTCGGCCTCGGCGATCGCGTCGCGGATCTCCTTGCGACGCACGCGTTTGACGTCCTTGAACATCGCGGCGGTCGCGTGGCGGACGGCGATGAAGTCGGGGTGCTGGTTGTCGATCCGGTGCAGCTCGGAGAGGACGCGCAGCGTCGTGGCGAGATCGTCGGGGTCGAGTCCCGGGCCGAGGTCGGTCCCTTCTGGGTCCCTGAGCTCGTCCTTTGGGTCCCTGAGCTCGTTATTTGGGTCCCTGAGCTCGTCGAAGGGCACTTCGGTCATTGTGCCGATTTTACGCGAGATCTCGGGGGCTGTTCCTGTGAGCGGCGCTCGGGCGGAGAATGGCTGCATGATCGCGCCCGACCCGCACATGCTCGGCCCCGGACTGCTCCCCACGCCCTTCACCGCCGACGAGATCCGCGATGCGACCGGACGGGGCAAGACCATACAGATCCGGGTGGATGCGCCCGACGGCACGCACACCTCGCGGGTGAACAGATTCAGCGAGACGGATGCCGAGGGCGCGACGCTCGCCCGCTGGGATGCCGACGCTCCGCACGACGTCGCGGAGAGCAGGGTGACATGGCTCGATCTGCAGCACCATGCCGCGTTCGAAGCGGCGACGACCACGGTGTCGACCGAGCAGCTCGCGCTCGAGCTCGGCGATCTGATGTGCCTGCGCTACGGCACGGCGGACGGCACGTTCTGGTTCTCACTCGCGCATCCTGGCATGCCGGTACGTTTCGAGGCGGGCGGCTTCCGGACCACCGTCGTGGCTGTGGAACTCCACCCCGATGTCGGATCCCCGGCGTAGGGTCTCACCATGAGCAGCCACACCGAATCCCGCGGAGTCGTCCCTTCCTACCTGCTCGCGCGCCTCGCCGAGTCGGGCCGCTACCCCCGCGCGGCGGCCGCCGCCCGCCAGACGCTGACCGCCGGTCGGCCGCCGTTCCGGGCGCGCATCGACCTCTCGATCGATGAGAACGGCGACCTCGTGGCCCAGCTCTCCGATGCCCCGAACCGCACGATCAGCGATGCCGGCAACACACAGACGCTGCCCGGCGCCGTCGTGCGGAGCGAAGACGACGCCCCGGTCGACGACACCTCGGTGAACGAGGCTTTCGACGGGCTCGGCGCGACGTTCGAGCTGCTGCTCTCGGCCTTCGGCCGCAACTCGCTCGACGATGCGGGCGCACCGCTCGACGCCACGGTGCACTACGGCGTCGATTACGACAACGCCTTCTGGGACGGCACGCGCATGGTGTTCGGCGACGGAGACGGCGAGGTCTTCCGCGGCTTCACCGGGTCGATCACCGTCATCGGGCACGAGCTCGCGCACGGCGTCGTGCAGCACACCGCCGACCTCGAGTACCAGGGTCAGCCCGGGGCGCTCAACGAGTCGATCGCGGATGTCTTCGGGGCACTGACCGAGCAGTACTCGCTGGGTCAGACCGCCGCCGACGCGACCTGGCTCATCGGGGCCGAGATCTTCACGGAGGCCGTCGAGGGCGTGGCTCTGCGGTCGATGATCGAACCCGGCACGGCGTATGACGACGATGAGCTCGGCAAAGACCCGCAGCCGGCGCACATGCGCGATTACGTCCGCACGACGGAAGACAACGGCGGAGTGCACATCAATTCCGGCATTCCCAACCGCGCGTTCGCCCTGTTCGCGCGCGACCTCGGCGGCAACGCCTGGGAGACCGCGGGAGCCGTCTGGTACGCCGCGCTGACGGGTGGCCTGTCGAGCACGGCAGACTTCACGTCCTTCGCCGATGCGACGGTCGCGGCCGCATCCTCCCGCGGCGAGGACACGGCGGCAGCCGCTCGACGCGCGTGGATGACCGTGGGAGTCTATGAGGATGAGCGAGTCCCCTCGACAGACTGACCCAGAGGTCGTCATCGCGGTGGTGCGTTCGGGCGGAATCGCCGGCATCCGTCGCGAATGGCAGGTGGAACCCGACCCCGCCGACGCGCCCGAGTGGATCACCATGATCGACAGCTGTCCGTGGGACGAGGATCCGCAGGCGACGCGGGGCGCCGATCGATTCGTCTGGGTGATCCGCGTTCGCACGCCGTCGGAGCGTCGCGAGCGGGAACTGCCCGATTCGCAGCTCGCCGGACCCTGGCGCGAGCTGGTCGATGCCGTGCGCGCAGCGGCAGCCTGACTCTCGGCATCCGGCCGCGGCATCCGATCAATCCGGTGTGAATCCGGCCTCGGTCGCGGTCGACGGGTCGAGAATGGGGCGCATGGGACTTTTCCAGCACCGCCCCGAAGAAGAAGAGAACCAGTGGACTCTGCCCTCTGAGCCGCTCGAGCGCTCGGAATCCGAAGTGCTGCCGACGGCGCCGTCCGTCGACCCCCTGTCAGTCGGGCTGGGGATCGAGTCGACCGGCAGCGTGAGCTCGATCGTGTTCCCAGTCGCCCCGCCGGCTCCCTCCGCGGTCTCGACCGAGGATCGCGAACCGGAGCCCGACCCCGAGGTCTGAGTACGCGCGTGGTTTCGCGCCCGCGTCGCACTTTCGCGCCCACGTCGCAGATCTGAGCGGAACACGTGCGACATGAGTGCGAATCTGCGACGTCGCACTGCGCGGCTACGGTGGAGGGATGACGATCACCGCCGCCGCAGACGGCTCCGCCCTGGGCAACCCCGGCCCCAATGGCTGGGCCTGGTACATCGACGACGCGAACTGGGCTGCGGGCGGCTCGCCCCACGGCACGAACAATCAGGGTGAGCTCCAGGCCGTGCTCGAGCTTCTGCGCGCGACGGCCGGCATCACCGAGAAGCTGCTGATCGAGTGCGACAGCCGCTACGTGATCGACTCCGTCACCAAGTGGATGCCGGGATGGAAGCGCAAGGGCTGGCGCAAGTCCGACGGTGGGCCCGTGCTGAACCGCGAGCTGCTCGAGGGCATCGATGAGGCGATCCGCGGGCGCGACGTGGAGTTCTCCTGGGTCAAGGGCCACGCCGGGCATCCGCTCAACGAAGCCGCCGACGAGCGGGCGAACGCCGCAGCCAAGGCATATCAGGCGAAGCAGGAGCCCCGGCGCGGCCCCGGCTTCACCCTGGCGACGGATGCCGGAGCCGCCGTCGCGGGTTCAGCGGCGATCGCCGCTCCCGCTGCAGCGTCCACCGCGGCATCCGATCCCTCTCCCGTCGTTGCGACGTCACCGTCCGAGCCGCTCTGGGCCGAGCCCGTCGACCTGTTCGAGGGCCTGGACGATGTACCGGCATCCGATCCCGTCGACCTGCGCGTGACTCTCTCAGGAGATGAGCATGCGCGCCTCGCCGACCGGGCGAACGCGCAGGGCGTCTCCCTCGAAGAGGCGCTCCGCCGGCTCATCTGAGCCTGGCGACGTACACTCGCACCATGTCGAAGATGAGCGTCGCACGCACCGTCGGTCGGCTCTTCCTCGGTTCTTTCCTCGTCTTCGCGGGTGTCTCTCATCTGACGTTCGCGCGCGAGGAGTTCCGGGCACAGGTGCCGGACTGGGTGCCGCTGGATCCTGACGTCACCGTTCTCGCATCCGGTGTCGTCGAGGTGGGCCTGGGAGCCGCGCTTCTCGTGGCTCGGAAGCGTCGGGGACTGGTCGGCGTGATCACCGCGCTGTTCTTCGTCGCCGTCTTCCCGGGCAACATCGCGCAGTGGCTGGAACACCGGGATGCGTTCGGTCTCGACACCGACATGAAGCGGTTCGTGCGGCTGTTCTTCCAGCCGGTGCTCATCGCCCTCGCACTCTGGTCGACGCGCACTCCGCGGCAGCGCGATGCGGATCTGACCCCGCACGCCTGACCCACCGGCGCGGGGTCATTTTCGCACCCCACACGCCTGCCTCACCGGTGCGGGGCCACTTTCGCACCCCAAACACGCGGATGCGGTGCACTTTCGACCCCGCACGGAAGCCGGGATGCGTTTCTGACCCCGCACCCGCGGTCCGCGACCCGGCCGGTGCGCAATCGACCCCGCACGCCTGCCTCGCCACTGCGGGGCCACTTTCGCACCGGAAACCCCGGATGCCGTGCACTTTCGACCCCGCACCGAAGCCGGGATGCGTTTCTGACCCCGCACCCGCGGTCCGCGACGCGGCCGGTGCACTTTCGACCCCGCACGCTCGGAAAGCCGGTGCGGGGCCACGTTCCCACGCTAAACCCGCGGATGCCGTGCACTTTCGACCCCGCACGGAAGCCGGGATGCGTTTCTGACCCCGCATCCCGGCCCGGCACTACCGCGCTGACGACCGTCAGACCGCGAGCATCTCCCGTTCGAGCCGGTCGTAGGACGCTTCCATACCCTCGGCCATGCCGGTGGCGAGGATCATGTCGCGCGTCTCCTTGTCGGGGTACTCGGTGTAGAGCGTGATGAGGGTCGCACCGTCCTCCTCGTAGAGGTTGAGGTCGTTCAGCGTCTCGATCGGCATCCCGATCATCCGCTCGGTCTGCACCGACCGGCGGGGCGCATCGATGAGCAGCGCCTCACCCTCGAAGCCGAACGGCTCTCCCTCGGTGTCGCCGACGGGAGCCCACGACGTACGGTACGTCTGACCGACCTCGGTCGCGAGAGTGCACTCCGTCATCTCCCAGCCGTCGGGTCCGAGGAGCCACTGCTTCATCAGCTCCGGCTCGTTGTGCGCGCGCCAGACCAGCTCGCGCGGACCCTCGACCAGGCGCGTGATCCGCACATGGGTGTCGTCGAGCAGCTCGACCTGCGTGCCCTTGCCCTGCGCGTAGTCGCGGAGATCCTGCAGCACGGCGTCGAGCTGGCTCATTGCGAGCTTCGTGCCCTCGACCGCTCCCATCGACACGACCTGTTCCAGCGCATCGGCCGAGGCGAAGTAGCTGGTGGTGACCATGCGCGTGCCCAGCTCCGAGGAGTCGAACGAGAAGACCATCCGCATCGAGGGCAGGTCGGGATCAGGCGTGCCGTGTTCATCGGCGAACGCGTCGAGCACCTCGAAGCTGTGCGGGGCGTCGATGCGCAGGAACTCCCACGTGCCCGAGGCTTTCTCGCCGCGGGGACCGTTCATCGTGTAGTTCGCCTTGCCTCCGACGGTGTGGTCCCAGGCGGTGAAGGTGGCCGGCCATCCGGGAGGGCCCCAGAAGCGCTCGAGCTGGCGCGGGTCGCTGTATGCGGCCCAGACCCGCTCGACCGGCGCCGCGAAATCGGCGGTCACGGTCATGGTGAGGTTGTCTGCATCGGTGGTGACGTCGGTGACAGGCATTGTCAGTCTCCTTGCTGGTTTCGTGGATCGGTGTCTTCTTCAGCGGATGCCGGCGGCTCGGCCAGCAGATCGTCGAGTCGGGCGATGCGCGACCGCCACAGCTGTTCGTATCGGGCGAGGAGCGCCCTGGCGCGGGCGATCATCTCGGGGTTCGCGCGGACGAGCCGCTCGCGTCCCTCGGCGCGCTTGACGATGAGGTTCGCCGCCTCGAGCACGGAGACGTGCTTCTGCACCGCGGCGAACGACATGTCGTATTCGGAGGCGAGGGTCGAGACGGACTGCTCCCGCTCGATCGTCCGGCGCAGGATGTCGCGTCGGGTCGACGTCGCCAATGCGTGGAACACACGGTCGACCTCCGCTTCGCTCAGTTCTCGTTGTGCAACCATTTGGTTGTACGTTATGCCTGAGTGGAGAGGATGTCAAGAGTGGTTGTCACCGAACTCCCACCGTGCGCGGCTGAACAGCGCCGCCTACCCAAACGCACAGGCACGCCCACCCGTACGAACGGGCTCAGCCCCGCACGACCGCGGCGAGCTCGGCGCGGGAGGTGGCCCCGGACTTGCGCAGCAGGTTCGACACATGGAACTTCACGGTGTTCTCACTCACGCCGAGCTCCTCCGCGATGCCCTTGTTGCGCCGGCCGGCCGCGATCAGCCGCAGCACATCGCGCTCCCGAGGACTCGCGTCGATCGCATCCGGGAGATCGTCGTGCTCCGCCGGCGGATCGAGGGGCAGTCGGATGCTGACCTCGGAGCCCCACCCCGGCGTCGATGACACCGAGAGATCTCCGGTCAGCGCCGACACCTGCTCGGCGATCGGACGCAGCTCATCATCGTGAGTCGTGAGATCGCCGCGCCCATCGTCGCGGATGGCGATGAGCAGATTGAGCCCGTCGCAGTCCCATTGGATGCGCACGCGCCGCGTCTCGCCGCGGTCGACGATCGCGAGCACCGTGCTGCGGACGATCGCCCGTGCGGAGTGCGCGATCTCCCCGGGGAGGGCACGGCCGTTGGCCGGCGGCTCGACGAACTGCACGTCGAGCTCGCTGAACCGCACGAGAGGTCGAAGGTCGCTCTGCAGTCGCTCGAAGGCACCCGTGACCGGCTCGAGTCCCGAGCCCTGCTCGTCGTTGAGCATCCGAAGACCCACGAGTGCGCCAGCGGCGACGTCGACCGCGATCGTCCGGGCCGCTCGATCGTCGAGCCGGGGCGAGCGCAGCGTCGCGAGCATCGACTCGAGGGTGAGCGCGTAGCGATCGCGCTGCTCTGCCAGTGCGCGAACGTGGTCGGCGGCCAATCGTCGGGAGGTCGCGGCAGCGGCGAGATGGTCTTCCGAGCTCATGGGAACCTACTCTAATCCGCCCATCCCTTCGAATAGGCGCAACAGTCCGGATGCAGGAGGGCAGACCCCGCCCGAAGGTCGAAGAGTGGAGGGATGACCACCGCCACCATCTCCACGGGAGCCGCGATCTCCCTGGTCGCGAACGAAGTCCTCCGCGCGGCCGAACGCACGAGCGTCGCGAGCGCCGCCCGCCTCGACCAGCTCGCCGACCTGCTCGAGAGCGCTGAACGGGTGTTCGTGCTCGGCGCCGGCCGCTCGGGCCTCGCCCTGCGGATGACGGCCATGCGACTGATGCATCTCGGGCTCACCGTGCACGTCGTCGGAGACGCCACGTCGCCCGCGATCGGCAGGGGCGACGTACTGCTCACCGCGAGCGGATCAGGAACCACTGAGACGATCGTCCGCGCGGCGCAGCGCGCGACGGACGCGGGTGCGCGCGTCGGCCTCCTCACCGCGTCCGAGGAATCCCCGCTCTCCGACATCGCCGACGTCAGTGTCGTCGTCCCCGCCGCCCAGAAGCTCGATCGCAGCGCCGCGGCATCCGATCAGTACGCCGCGAGCCTCTTCGAGCAGATCGTCGTGATCATCGGCGACGGCGTCTTCCACGCACTGTGGCAGCGCCAGGGCACGACCGCCGATGAGATCTGGCCCCGCCACTCGAACCTCGAGTGACCGGCATCCGCCACCACCCATCCCCACCACGAAGGACAGAAATGAAGCTGCAGTTCGCCATCGACACCCTGACCACCGAGAAGGCTCTGGAGCTCGCCGCCGCGGCAGCACCGCACGTCGACATCCTCGAGCTCGGAACCCCGCTCATCAAGAGCGAGGGGCTTTCGGCCATCACCGCGCTCAAGGACGCGCACCCCGACAAGGTGATCTTCGCCGACCTCAAGACGATGGATGCCGGAGAGCTCGAGGCCGACATCGCGTTCGGTGCGGGCGCCGATCTGGTGACCGTACTCGGGGCCGCCGACGACAGCACGATCGCGGGCGCGGTCAAGGCCGCGACGAAGCACGGCAAGGGCGTCGTCGTCGACCTGATCGGCGTCGCCGACAAGCAGACCCGTGCCCAGCAGGTCATCGGCCTCGGCGCGGAGTTCGTCGAGATGCACGCGGGCCTCGACGAGCAGGCGCAGGAGGGGTACTCGCTCGACAGCCTGCTCAGCGACGGATCCGCCGCGGGCGTCCCGTTCTCGGTCGCCGGTGGCGTCAACTCGTCGAGCATCGCCGCCGTGCAGGCGTCCGGAGCCACCATCGCCGTCGCCGGCAGCGCGATCTACAGCGCCGACAACGTCGGTGACGCCGCTGCCGCACTGCGCGCCGCGATCGTCTGATCTTTCGTCATCGAGGGTGCCGCCGAGACCGGCGGCACCCTCGTCACCCGACGAGCGGTCCGCCGACCTTCCAGTAGCCGAGGAACGAGACGCGGTCCTTCGAGACGCCGACGTCGACGGTCAGGTACCGGCGGATCCGCGCCGTCGTCCCCGCCTCCCCCGCGATCCACGCATAGAACCGCGGATCTTCGCGCGCCTCGGCACCGGACCTCTCCGCCCACTCGGCGACAGCCCGCTCCGCCCCGGTCACGTCACCGTCAGCGCCGAGGCCACCTTCACCGCGCGAAACGACCACGACCTCGCCTGCAGCGAGCGAACGCACCCCCTCCGAGACGATGTCGTTCGCGGCATCCGAGCACTCCAGCACGACGTCCACGCGGCTCGCGTCGCCGAGCGTGCGGAGGATCGCCCGCACGGCGGGGAAGGCCGTCTCGTCGGCGACGAGCAGGAACCGCGTCGCATCGCCGGGGGCCCAGTGGAGTCCGTATCCGGTCCATCCCATGCGCTGATCGGGCCCGGTGATGACGACCCGGTCACCCACCTCCGCCTCTGTCGCCCACTGCGACGCCGGGCCCGCGGGTTCGTGCAGGAAGAAGTCGACGTCGAGCTCCCGCTCCTCGACCCGGATCGCAGCAGGAGTGTAGGTGCGCAGCACGTTGCGCTCGCCCTCGGGGAGCGCCTTCCAGCGCGAGTACCAGTCGGACGGATGCGGGGTCGGCTCCTCAAGCAGACCGAAGTCCGCCACCGAGCCGTCCTCCATCGGCAGCACGAGCTTGATCCGCTGATCCGCGCCCCAGGGCGCGAAGTGCTCGAGCGCATCGCCTCCGAAGGTGAGCCGGACGAACCCGGGGCTCAGCTGACGACGCGCACGGACCTCGACGGGGAACGCGCTGTAGGCCCAGGGACGCTCGGTGTTCACTGCGGGTCCTTCCGGTGGGGAGTGCGCAGGGGCACGACGAGCGGACCCCCGGTGACGGGATCCTCGATCACGACGTTCTCCAATCCGAACACCTCGCGCACCCGCTCGCTGGTGATGACCTCGGCCGGGGCGCCTTCCGCCACGATGCGACCGGCGCGCATCGCGATGATGTGCGAGGCATAGCGCGCGGCGTGGTTCAGGTCGTGCAGCACCGCCACGACCGTGCGACCCCGCTCGTTCAGCTCCGCGAACAGCTCCATGAGCTCGACCTGGTGTGCGACGTCGAGGAAGGTCGTCGGCTCGTCGAGCAGCAGCAGATCCGTCTCCTGCGCCAGCACCATCGCGACCCACACTCTCTGCCGCTGCCCGCCCGAGAGCTCGTCCACCGCGCGGGCCGCGAGATCGGCGGTGCCGGTCGCGTCGAGCGCGGCCTGCACCGCACGCTCATCGGCCTCTGACCACTGACGGAGCAGGTTCTGGTGGGGGTAACGCCCTCGGGAGACGAGGTCGGCGACGGTGATGCCGTCGGGCGCGGTCGCGCTCTGGGGCAGTAGCCCGAGCCGGCGTGCGACCTCCTTCGCGGGATACGACGCGATGTCACTGCCGTCGAGCACGACCTCGCCCTCGGCGGGCCGCAGCAGTCGGGACAGGCCGCGCAGGAGGGTCGACTTGCCGCAGGCGTTCGCGCCGATGATCACCGTGAACGAGCCGCCGGGGATGGTCGTCGTGAGGTCGCGCACGATCGTCGTACTGTCGTACGCCAGGCTGATCCCGGTCGCGCTCAGGCGGGCGGGGAGGGCGGTGGTCTCGGGGTCAGGCACGGCGGCGGATCTCCAGGATGATCATGAGGACGAGGTAGGCGCCACCCACCGAGACGGTGACGACGCCGACGGGGAGCGCGACGGGCAGCACGTGCTGCGCCACGATGTCGGAGGCGAGGAGGACGACGGCGCCGACCAGCGCGGACAGCCCCAGCGACAGATACGGGGTCCGCGTCAGCATCCTCGCGATCTGCGGCGCAGCCAGGGCGACGAAGGCGACCGGCCCGGCCACGGTCGTGGCAGCCGCGACGAGGACGACGCCGATCAGCAGCGCGGCCGAGCGGACGAGGGCCGGGCGCGCACCCGTCGCCGAGGCCACGTCGTCCCCGAGGTCGAGCTGGCGGAGTCTCGGGGTGATCATCGCGGCGGCCAGGACGAAGGGCAGTGCGCAGACCAGCGCGAGCGAGAGACCGTCAGCCGTGACGCCGTTGAGCGACCCCGCGCCCCAGGCGGAGGCGAACATCGCGGTCTCGAGTTCGATCTGCAGCAGCATCCATGTGTTCAGAGAGGCGAGGATCGCCGAGACGCCGATCCCGACGATGATGAGCCGGAAGCCCTGGATGCCACCGCGGGCCGCGAGGAGCCAGATCACCGCGGCCGCGGCGAGGCCGCCGCACAGGGCGCCGATCGTGCGAGCGGGCGCACTCGCCGAGACGAAGACGAGCGCGAGCAGCATCCCGGTGAACGCGCCGTTCGAGAGGCCGAGGATGTCGGGGCTCGCGAGGGGATTCCGCGTGACGGTCTGGAACAGCGCCCCGGCGATCGCGAGCAGAGCACCGACCGCGACGGCCGCCAGGGCACGCGGCAGCCGCCACTCCCACACGACCGTGCGGTCGATGCCCTCACCGCCACCGAGAAGGATGCGGACGACCTGCTCCGGGGAGAGGGGGTACGACCCCAGGCCGAGCGACAGGATGAGAAGGACCACCGCGAGTACGAGAGCCGCTGCGGCGACGACGAGACTCCGCACCCGTACAGGCAGACGCAGCGGACCGACGCGGAGGAGGAGGCGCCGAGGGCCGACGCGCAGGGACGGGAAGCGGACGTCGGTCATAGCCCCCTGGCCTTCCGTCGTCGAGCGAGAGCGATGAGCACAGGGGCACCCACGAGAGCCGTGACGATCCCCACCGGCACCTCCGCCGGAGCGATGATCACACGGCCGAGCACGTCGGAGAGCAGCACGACGACGGGTGCGAGGACGGCGGAGAGCGGGATGATGAGCCGCTGGTCCACCCCGAACGTCCAGCGGATCACATGCGGGACCATCAGACCGACGAAGGAGATCGGACCGGCGATGGCCGTGGCCGTTCCCGCGAGCAGGGTCACCGCGACGATCACACCGATGCGGATGCGGGCGACGTTCGCGCCCTGCGATCGCGCGACGTCCTCGCCGAGGCCGACCGCGTTGAGCCCCGCGGTGAGGATCAGAGCGAGCAGGAGGCCGACGGCGACGAACGGCAGCACCGACAGGAGGTCGTCGAGGCTCCGACCGAGCAGTGACCCCGCGTTCCAGCTCCGCATCGAGTCGAACGCGTCGGGATCGCTCAGCGTGAGACCCGTGGTGATGCCCGACAGCACGGCACCGAGGGCGACACCGGCGAGCGTCAGACGGATCGGATCCGCCGCACCGCGGCCGGAGGAGCCGACCAGGTAGACCGCGACGGTGACCACGAACGCCCCGAGGAAGGCGAGCCAGACGAACTCCGAGGCATCGCGCAGACCGAGGAACGCGACGCCGAGGGCGACGGCGAGCGCCGCACCCGCGTTGACACCGAGGATCCCCGGGTCCGCGAGCGGATTCCGCGTGAACGCCTGCACGAGCGCTCCGGCGACGCCCAGCGCGGCACCGGCGACGAGTCCGACCGCGGTGCGCGGGATGCGCAGCTCGAAGAGGACGTAGTCGGTCTCCGGGGTGCCGCGGCCGCTCAGCGCCTCGAACAGCGAGGTCGGCGACAGCGGATTGGCGCCGACCAGGAGAGAAAGGAGCACGGCGACGACCAGCACGACGATGAGGATCGCCGTGCCGGTCGTCGCGCGGACCGCTCGCCGCGGCAGCGGGGTCGTCACGGACCCCGCTGCGGACGTCGAGGTCACCGGTTCGCTTCGAGGTACTTCTCGATGTCGTCGAGCACGGCCTGCGCCCCCTTGGGGCCGACGCCCGAGACCCAGTAGCTGGTGTCGACGAGCGTGACGGACGGGAAGGCGTCGGCATTCTGCGTGATCGCCGCCGGGATCGCGGACTCGTCATCCACGTCGACAGCGGTGACGAAGACGTGGTCGGCCTGTGCGTCGAGGATGTTCTCGGGCGAGATGTCGGCCTGCAGGCCGTCGGCCCACTCGCGGTCGGGGATCGTGAAGCCGACGCACTCGAGGAGGCTGCCCGCGAACGATACGGGGCCGTACAGGCTGAGGGTGGTCTCGTCGCGGGGACGCACGAGCTGCACGGTCTCGCCGTCGACGGCGTACTCGTCGCTCAGGCTCTCGCACCGGTCGTCGACCGCTGCCAGGAGGTCGGCGACCTCGTCCTCGCGGTTGAGCGCCTCGCCGATGAGCAGCGCGTTGTCTCGCCAGGGGTCCGCCTGTGTCTCGATGAACACCGTCGGCGCGATCGCGGAGAGCTGCTCGTAGAGGGCCGAGTGACGAGCCTCCGTGCCGAGGATCAGATCAGGCTTCAGCGCCGCGATGGCCTCGAGGTCGGGTTCCGGAACCGTGCCGACGCTCTCGACGCCGTCGGCCTCGAGGTACGCGGGCGTCGTCGCGACGTTGGAGGCGACGGCCGCCCCCACGGGGGTGATTCCGACCGCGACGGCCGTGTCGAGCTCGAGCGGCTCGAGCGTCACGACGCGCTCCACGGCGTCCGGCACCTCGGTCGTCCCCCGTGCGTGCTCCACCGCGTGCGTACCGGAGGATTCGGCGGACGGTTCGGCGTCAGCGGAGGAGTCGGCGGCAGCGCATCCGGTGAGGACCAGGACGGCGGATGCCGTCAGTGCGAGCGCGGAGAGGAGGGGGCGTCGGAGGCGTGAGGGCACGGCGGAAGCCTTTCGGAAGCGTCGGGGAAGGTTGGTTAGGCAAGCCTAACAACACCTCGAGTCCGACTCGAATCAGAGTCGACCCTCAGTGCACGACCCGCGGCGCAAGCGTCGACAGGAGCCGCAGCTTCTCATGGCTCTCGCTGCCCGGTTCCGCGGTGTAGACGAGCAGGAAGTGCGATTGGACGGGATCGATCAGGGTCTGGCATGACAGCTCGAGCGCCCCGACCTCGGGGTGGACGTAACGTTTCGTGTCGCGCGGCTGCAGCCCGATCTCCTGCAGCTCCCACGCGGTGCGGAACTCCTCGCTGCGTTCGAGGAGCCGCCGACTGTACTCGGCGGCACGCGAATCCGGCCCGCGCTGCGACATGACCCCTCGCAGGCCCGAGGCCCACAGCCGGGTCAGATAGGCATGATCGTCGGGGTGGTAGAGCATCCGCACGCCGGGGTCGGTGAACCAGCGGAAGCCGAGACTCCGCTCCGGGCCGACCAGGGTCGCGGTGTCGCCGGTGAGCGCGACACCCAGCGGGGTCTGCTTCAGGGTCTCGCCGAGCTCGGTCACGATCTCGGCCGGGGTGTCGGTGAGCCGATCGAGGATACGCAGCATGCCGGGGGCGATGTGGTCGGTCGGTCCGGCCACGGGCGGCCGGTGCCCGGCCAGCCGGAAGAGATGGTCGCGCTCGGCGAGCGACAGATGCAGTCCCTGCGCGATCGCGGCGAGCATCTGCTCGGAGGGCTGAGGGCCGGATGCTCGTTCGAGGCGCGCCAGGTAGTCGGGCGACATGTGGCTCAGCGCCGCGACCTCCTCACGGCGAAGGCCCGCCGTGCGACGACGGCCGCCGCGCGCAAGGCCGACGTCCTCGGGCTGCAGCACGTCGCGGCGGTGGCGCAGGAATGCGGCCAGCGCCTCACGGTCTCTCGGCATCGCTCCCCCTCGGAAGGTGTCTCGATCCTGACACGCAGCGAGGACCGCATCCACTGATCGGCATGTCCTGGTTACGGGCGCCGACGTTGATCAGAGTGGTGGGCGACCCAAAGGAGCACACGATGCCACGCAAGACCATCGACATCACCATCCCCTCACTCGCCGGACGACGCGCCGTCGTGACCGGCGGGAGCGACGGGATCGGCCTGCAGATCGCGAAGCGGATCGCGCGAGCCGGGGGCGAAGTGATCCTGCCCGTGCGGAGCACCACGAAGGGCGAGGCCGCCATCCGGGCGATCCGTGCGGACGCACCCGAGGCGGAGGTCCGCGCTCTGCCGATGGACCTGTCGTCGCTCGAGTCGGTGGCCTCGCTCGGAGAGACGCTGCGCGCCGAGGGCGCCCCCATCCACTTCCTGATCAATAACGCGGGGGTGATGACGCCGCCCGAGCGGCAGACGACCGCCGACGGATTCGAGCTGCAGTGGGGCACCAACCACCTCGGTCACGTCGCACTCGTCGCCCACCTGCTGCCTCTGCTGCGTGCCGGCGAGGCGCGCGTGACATCGCAGGTGAGCGTCGCGGCGAACCAGGGATCCCTCCGGTGGGACGACCTGAACAGTGAGCGCTCGTATCGGGCGATGGACGCCTACAGCCAGTCCAAGATCGCGTTCGGTCTGTTCGGCCTGGAGCTCGACCGCCGCAGCGAGCGCCTCGGCTGGGGGATCACGAGCAACGTCTCGCACCCCGGAGTCGCTCCGACGAGCCTCCTCGCTGCGCGACCCGAGCTCGGTCGCGCGCGGGACACGCTCAGCGTCCGGATGATCCGCTGGGGCTCGGCGCACGGCATCCTCGTCGGCACCCCGGAGTCCGCCGCGTTGCCCGCGCTGTACGCGGCCACGTCACCCGATGCACGTCGGGGCGCGTTCTACGGACCGAGCGGACCGGGGAACCTGGGCGGCGCTCCCGCCGAGCAGCCCCTTTACTCGCGACTCCGGAGCGAAGACGATGCCCGACGCATCTGGGAGATCTCGGAAAAGCTCACCGGGGTCGAGTTCCCGGCCGACCTCCGGATGGCATAGTACGGCTCCCCGCGCGTGCCGTCGAGGGGATTCGGAGACCGGCGTGGGACGGTGCACCATGGGCGTCCGCCGTTCGACCAGACGAAGGACTCCCGCGATGGCACGCACCGCTCCTGACACCGACCGTCACGCGCCGGATCCCGAAGAGGCGGGAAAGCCGGACTCCCCCGACGACCTGCATCGCCGGTCGTGGAAGTACGTGCTGCAGAAGACGATCCGGGAGTTCTCGTCCGACCAGTGCACCGACATCGCGGCCGCCCTCACCTACTTCGCGGTGCTGTCGCTCTTCCCGGGCCTGATCGCGGTCTTCTCCCTTCTCGGCGTCTTCGGGCAGGACAAGGCGGCGAGCGATGCGGTCCTCGGCATCGTCGAGCAGGTCGCACCGGGAGACACGGCCGACACGATCCGCGGCCCGATCGAGCAGATGGCCAGCTCGCCGGCCGCCGGATTCGCGCTCGTCACCGGCATCCTGCTCGCGGTCTGGTCGGCGTCCGGATACGTCGGCGCGTTCAGCCGGGCGATGAACCGCATCTACGAGATCGAGGAGGGGCGACCCTTCTGGAAGCTGAAGCCCACCCAGCTGCTCGTCACGATCATCACGATCGTGCTGCTCGTCATCGCCGCGATCATCCTCGTGGTCTCGGGCTCGGTCACCGAGGCGATCGGCGACGCTCTCGGCATCGGCGATGTCCCGCAGACGATCTGGTCGATCGCGAAGTGGCCGGTGCTGGCGTTCGTCGTCGTGCTGATCGTGGCGATCCTCTACTACGCGACACCCAACGCCAAGCAGCCGAAGTTCCGCTGGATCAGCATGGGCGCGCTCCTCGCGATCATCGTCCTCGCGCTCGCGACCCTCGGCTTCGGCTTCTACGTCGCGAACTTCTCGAACTACGACCGCACCTACGGCTCGCTCGCGGGCATCGTGATCTTCCTCCTCTGGCTGTGGATCGCGAACCTCGCGCTGCTGTTCGGCGCGGAGTTCGACGCCGAGCTCGAGCGGGGGCGTCAGCTGCAGGCGGGCATCGCCGCGGAGAAGGACATCCAGCTGCCTCCGCGCGACACCCGCAGGAGCGACAAGGCCGCCGAGAAGGAGCGGAAGGACATCGAGGAGGGGCGCGAGATCCGCGAGAACGTGCCGGACACGGATGCCGACGCTCACCCGCGCCACGACCGCTGACGCCTCTTCCGCTCCCGGCGAAATTCCATTCACGCGCATCCATCGCCGCAGGGAGAGGCGTAGGGTGGAGTGAAGGACGGACCGTCCGAGAAGATCTCCCGGCACCGTGACCGCCCGGGAAAGAAGCCTCATCATGGCTCAGTACGACGTCTCGAACCGCTCGGCGATCGTGACGGGGGCAGGCAGCGGAATCGGACGCTCGACCGCACTGCTGCTCGCTGCGAACGGCGCCGCTGTCGTCGTCAACGACCTGAATGCGGAGCACGCGCAGGCCGTCGTCGAGGAGATCCGCGCCGCAGGCGGCACCGCCGAGGCATCCGTCGGCGACGCGACCGACACCGATTGGATCGCGTCCTCGATCGAGCTGGCGAACTCGCTCGCCCCGCTGCGCATCGGCGTCAACAACGCCGGCATCGGAGGAGCAGCTGCGCCCACCGCCGAGTATGACGACGCCGCCTGGGACAAGGTCATCTCGATCAACCTGAACGCGGTCTTCCGCAACATGCGCGCCCAGATCCCCTCGATCCTCGCGAACGGCGGCGGCTCGGTCGTCAATGTGGCCTCGATCCTCGGCAGCGTCGGCTTCGCCAACTCCCCCGCCTACGTCGCCGCCAAGCACGCGGTCGTCGGCATGACGAAGTCCGCCGCGCTGGAGTACTCCGCGCAGGGCGTCCGCATCAACTCCGTGGGCCCCGGCTTCATCGACACCCCGCTGCTCGCCACCATGGGCGAAGAGGCCAAGGCGTTCCTCGTGAGCAAGCACCCGATCGGCCGCCTCGGCCAGGCCGACGAGGTCGCGAACCTCATCGCGTTCCTCTCCAGCGACGCCGCGAGCTTCATCACCGGCAGCTACCACCTCGTCGACGGCGGCTACACCGCTCCGTGAGTCCCGTCGGGCGCTCGTCGCGCGCCCGACCCCGACCTTCGAGGTAGG
>JAZBLS010000059.1:0-17946 GCA_037033365.1 Actinomycetota bacterium
GGACCCGTACTCGGTACCGTGGGGGCATGAGCTTCACGGGGGATTCATCGATCGCGGCGCGAGTGGCCGCCGTCCACAGGGACTACACGGCGCGGCAGACGCGGCTGTTCGTGCGGTTCGCGCTGATCGAGGGGGCGATCCTCCTGCTCGGTGCGGTCCTGATCTTCGGCCTCCAGGTCGTCGACCCCGACATCGGCGTCTGGTTCCTCGTCGCGGTCGCGGTGATCGGAGGCTTCGTGCTGAGCACGCTGCTCCTTCGACTGATCCAGGGCCGGACGAAGGCGGTTGCTCAGGCGCGGGGCGAGAACCCGCTCTTCTGACCCCGGCCTGCCGGGCACGGTTTCGGAGCCTGCCGGGCACGGTTTCGGAGATCGGCGGCGACACGCGGGAGGGCAGGACGGATGCCGCGGCGTGCCGCCCCCGGCATCCGAAGCTGTGCTCGGAATGACCCGCTGACGTCGGGCGATCCGGGCCCCCGGGTACGCTGGAAACCATGCTCAACATGGCCGACGGCCTCTCCCGACTCGGTGCGCTCGCCGAGAATCCCGTCGTCCGCACTCTCGCCGACGCGTTCGCCGCGGCCGGGTTCGACCTCGCCGTCGTCGGCGGCCCGGTGCGTGACGCGCTTCTGGGTCGACCGACCCACGACCTCGATTTCACGACGAACGCGCAGCCGGACGACATCCTCCGCATCGTCACACCCATCTCGACCGCGCAGTGGGACATCGGTCGCGCGTTCGGCACGATCGGCGCACGCGTGCAGGGCGAGCAGGTCGAGGTCACGACCTATCGCGCCGACAGCTACGACGGTCTCACCCGCAAGCCGACGGTCGAGTTCGGCGACACGATCGACGGTGATCTGATCCGCCGCGACTTCACGGTCAACGCGATGGCGCTGCAGGTTCCTCAGGTGAAGCTCGTCGACCCGACGGGCGGCGTGGAAGACCTCGTGGCCGGCGTCCTGCGGACCCCGACCGATCCGCACGTGTCCTTCGGAGACGACCCGCTGCGCATGCTGCGCGGCGCGCGGTTCAGCGCCCAGCTCGGTTGCGACATCGACGGCGCGACGTCTGCCGCGATCACCGAGCTCCGCGCGACCCTCGCGATCGTCAGCCCCGAGCGCATCCAGGCCGAGCTCGTGCGCATGATGCAGACGGACGACCCCGTGCGCGGCATCCGCGTGCTCGTCGACACCGGACTGATCGACGAGTTCCTTCCCGAGGTCAGCGCCCTGCGCCTCGAGGTCGACGAGCATCACCACCACAAGGACGTCTACGAGCACTCGCTGACCGTGCTGAGCCAGGCGATCTCGCTCGAGAAGTCCCGGCATCCGGGGGCCGCCCCCGACGTCCCGCTGCGGATCGCCGCGCTGCTGCACGACATCGGCAAGCCGAGGACGCGCAAGCTGGAGGACGGGGGAGCGGTCTCGTTCCACCACCACGACGTGGTCGGATCCCGCATGGCACGCAAGCGCCTGCAGGCGCTGCGGTTCGACACGGCGACGACGGATGCCGTGGCGAAGCTGATCGAGCTGCATCTGCGCTTCTTCGGATACGCCGAGGGCGCATGGACGGATTCGGCCGTGCGTCGGTACGTCCGTGACGCCGGTGACGAGCTCGAGCGCCTGCACATCCTCACGCGCGCAGACGTCACGACCCGCAACAAGCGCAAGGCCTCGCGTCTCGCGGGGGCCTACGACGACATCGAGACGCGCATCGCCGCGCTGCGCGAGCAGGAGGAGCTCGACTCCATCCGCCCCGAGCTCGACGGCAACCGCATCCAGGAGATCCTGGGCATCGGTCCGGGTCGGGAGGTCGGCGAGGCGTACCGCTTCCTGCTCGAGCTGCGGCTCGACGAGGGAGTGCTCGGATCGGATGCCGCAGAGCAGCGTCTCCGGGAATGGTGGGCCGCCCGCGCCTGACCCGCCCCGGGTCCCTGAGCCGACCTGGGTCCCTGAGCCTGTCGAAGGGGCTGAGCCATTCGGATGACGTCGCAGAATCACCCCGACGTCGCAGATCTGCGCACGGATCGTGTGAGGTGGGTGCGAATCTGCGACCTCGTGCGACCCTTCGACAAGCTCAGGGACCCACGACTAACCGATATACCGGCTACCGTGCGCGGGGCACGGCTCCTATGCTGGGAGCACGTTCCGCCCCCGACGATGGGAGACGCCGTGGTCGCGTCGTGGCAGATGTCACGTGAGGGCCTCCCTGAGGCATCCAGGCTCCTCATCGAGCGCGCGCACGAGGAGCTCATCGCCGGTAATCTCGACGACCAGCGTCTGCAGCAGGTCCGCCCGCTGGTGCGTGAGTCGTGGGAGCGCTCCTGGCGAGGACGTGTCGGGCCCGAGGGCTCCCCGTCGATCGACCTGATGAGCGAAGAGCTCGACGAGTATCGTCGCTCGCACCCGCTGGCCTCCGCGATGGACATGATCCGCGCGCTCCTGCTCCCGGGTGCGGGCGAGGACTCCGGCGTCGTGATCGCCGTCGGCGACCAGGCGGGCCGGCTCCTGTGGATCGAGGGCGACCGCCGGCTGCAGTCTCTGACCGAGGGGATGGGGTTCATCGCGGGAGCCAACTGGGCCGAGGAGTCCGTGGGCACCAGTGCGCCCGGCACCGCCCTGACCCTCGGCCAGTCCGTGCAGATCCGGGGCGCGGAGCACTACAACAGGCTCGTGCATCCGTGGTCGTGCACCGCAGCTCCCGTGCGCGACCCCGAGACGCGACGCGTCCTGGGCGTGATCGACATCACCGGCGGCGACGATGTCGTCTCCACCCAGGCGCGACTCCTCGTCGATGCGACCGCGCGGGCGGTCGAGTCCGAGCTCCTGGTGACACGACTGCGCCAGCGCGCCGACGCCCAGCGGTCGATCACGTTCTCCTCGAAAGCCAAACCGACCACCAGGGCCACCCTGCATGTGCTCGGCCGCGACAGGGCACGGCTCGAGACCGAGACCGAGTTCGAGGAATCGGTGATCGAGCTCAGCGCCCGCCATGCGGCGATCCTCCTGATGCTCGCCGTCCACCGCCAGGGACTCTCCGCCGAGCGCCTCAGCGCCCTCGTCTACGGAGAGGACGCCTCTCCCGACACACTGCGTCCCGAGATGGTCCGCCTGCGGAAGGTCCTCGAGAAGCACGCGCCGAGCCTCGTTCCGGAGTCGCGTCCGTACCGCCTGCCGATGCCGCTCGACACCGATGCGCACGACGTGCTCTCCCTGCTCGACAGGGGAGCGCACCGCGTCGCGCTGACGTCGTACCGCGGTCCCGTCCTCCCCGAGTCGACCGCCCCCGGGGTCGAGGAGTTCCGCGACGAGGTCCGCTCCGCCCTCCGGGAGGCGATGCTGTCGGAGGCGAGCCTCGACGTGCTGCTCGCGTACGCCGAGATCCCCGAGGGGCAGGAGGATGCCGAGGCGCTGCGCCTCGCGCTCGAGATGCTGCCGGCCCGATCGCCGAAACGGGCGGGGCTGGTCGCACGGATCGAGCGCATCCTCGCCGGCTGACACCGCCTCAGCGGAGCGCGAGAGGGGTGTGCAACCTTCTGCAACGTTGCGCATCGGAGTGCAACGTCTCGCGGCCTAGCGTCGTCTCACCAGCGCGCGGCATCGAGGCCGCGGCCCGTCGAAGGAGACCACGATGACCATCGTCGAAGAAGACGTGTCCACTGCCAGCGCCGCCTACGCAGCTCCCGGGCAGCAGGGCTCTCTCGCCGACTACCGCCCCCGATACGGCCACTACATCGGCGGCGAGTTCGTCGAACCCGTCAAGGGCCAGTACTTCGAGAACCTCAGCCCCGTGAACGGCAAGCCCTTCACCGAGGTCGGCCGTGGCACGGTCGAGGACATCGACCGCGCCGTCGACGTCGCCTGGAAGGCGTTCGCGTCATGGGGCAAGACGAGTCCGGCCGAGCGCTCCGTGATCCTCAACAGGATCGCCGACCGCATCGAGCAGAACCTCGAACGCATCGCGGTCGCCGAGACGTGGGAGAACGGCAAGCCGGTGCGTGAGACGCTCGCCGCCGACATCCCGCTCGCGGTCGACCACTTCCGCTACTTCGCCGGCGTGCTCCGGGCGCAGGAGGGCGGCATCAGCCAGCTCGACGAGAACACGGTGGCGTATCACTTCCACGAGCCGCTCGGTGTGGTGGGGCAGATCATCCCGTGGAACTTCCCGATCCTCATGGCGGTCTGGAAGCTGGCGCCGGCGCTCGCCGCAGGCAACTGCGTCGTCATCAAGCCCGCCGAGCAGACCCCGGCATCCCTGCTGTTCCTGTTCGACATCATCGGTGACCTGCTGCCGGCCGGCGTCGTCAACATCGTCAACGGCTTCGGTATCGAGGCGGGCGCCCCGCTCGCCCAGCACAAGCGGATCCGCAAGGTCGCCTTCACCGGCGAGACCACGACCGGCCGCCTGATCATGCAGTACGCGTCGCAGAACCTCATCCCGGTGACCCTGGAGCTCGGAGGCAAGAGCCCGAACGTGTTCTTCGAGGACGTCGCCCGCGACACCGCGGACCCGTTCTACGACAAGGCGCTCGAGGGCTTCACGATGTTCGCGCTCAACCAGGGCGAGGTCTGCACGTGCCCGTCGAGGGCGCTGATCCAGCGGTCGATCTACGACGGCTTCCTCGCCGACGGCCTGGAACGGGTCGGCAAGGTCATCCAGGGCAACCCGCTCGACCCGGCCACGATGATCGGGGCGCAGGCCTCGAACGACCAGCTGGAGAAGATCCTCAGCTACATCGACATCGGCAAGCAGGGCGGGGCCCGCCTGCTCACGGGTGGGGAGCGGGTCGACCTCGGCGGCGACCTCAGCGAGGGCTACTACGTCGCACCGACCGTGTTCGAGGGCACGAATGACATGCGCATCTTCCAGGAGGAGATCTTCGGTCCGGTGCTGTCGGTCACCTCGTTCGACGGATTCGACGACGCGATCTCGATCGCGAACGACACGCTCTATGGACTCGGCGCAGGTGTGTGGAGCCGCAGCGGCGACACGGCGTACCGGGCAGGGCGGGCGATCGAGGCCGGACGCGTCTGGACCAACACCTATCACCAGTACCCCGCGCACGCGGCCTTCGGCGGCTACAAGCAGTCGGGCGTCGGGCGCGAGAACCACAAGATGATGCTCGACCACTACCAGCAGACCAAGAACCTCCTGGTCTCGTACGCGGAAGGCCCGATGGGCTTCTTCTGAGTCGGAGCCGGAGGTCCGGGACGAGACGCGGCGCTGTGGTCGCCGCGTTTCGTCTCGCTTCGCTCGCTCAACGACCCTTCGACAGGCTCAGGGACCCAAAGATGGGAAGGAACGGAGCATGGTGAGCATCGGCACGTATCAGCGGGTGGACGTGACGGATGCCGCGGCATCCCTCGTCCGCGATCTCACGCAGCAGCACGGTCCGCTGATGTTCCATCAGTCGGGCGGATGCTGTGACGGCTCGTCGCCCATGTGCTATCCCGTGGGGATGTTCCTCACCGGCCCCGGGGACGTGCTGCTCGGGGCGCTCGACGTCGGTCTGGACGCCCCGGTCGAGGTGTTCATGTCGGAATCGCAGTTCGAGTACTGGAAGTACACGCACCTGACGATCGACGTCGTGCCGGGGCGCGGAGCCGGCTTCAGCGTGGAGGGGCCGACGGGGATGCGGTTCCTGATCCGCTCGCGGATGCTGAACGACGCCGAACTGGAGTACTTCGGGCTCGCGTCGAGGTGACTCGGCTCACGGGAGCCGGGGGACCGCCTCGACCAGGGCTCGCGTGTACGGATGCGCAGGCTCGTGAAGCACCGAGGACGTCCGCCCCTGCTCGACCACTCGGCCGTCCTGCAGGACCGCCGTGCGCTCGCACGCCGAGGCGATCGCGGTCAGGTCGTGCGACACCATGATGAGCGACAGGCCGTTCTCGCGGCGGAGGCGGTCCAGGAGCTCGAGCACCTGCACACGCGTCGTGACGTCCAGGGCGCTGACCGGCTCGTCCGCGAGCAGAACCCGCGGCCGCGACACGACGGCGCGGGCGATCGCGATGCGCTGCCGCTGCCCGCCGGAGAACTCGTGCGGGTAGCGGAGCGCGGTGTCGGCGGGCAGCCCGACCGACTCGAGTGCTTCCGCGATGCGGTCGCGGGCTTCTGCCCCCGAGGCCAGACGGAGTGAGCGGAGCGGCTCGCCGACGATCCGATCGATGCGCTGCCGCGGGTCGAGGGACGAGTACGGATCCTGGAAGACCGGCTGGACGCTCGCGCGGAAGCGGCGCATCGACCCGCGGGACAGGGGCTCGCCCTCGAACAGCACCTGCCCCTCCTGCGGAGACGCGAGGCCGAGAAGCAGCCGCAGGATCGTCGACTTGCCCGCACCGGACTCGCCGACGAGGCCGAGCGATTCGCCCTCGTCGAGCCGCAGTGACACGTCGTCGAGCACCCGGCGGGACCCGTAGGAGAATCCCGCACCCCGAAGTTCGAGGAGGCTCATCGCTCGTCCTTCCCCGCATCGAGGAACGCATCGAGTGCGCGGGCGCTGTCCACCAGCATCCGCGTGTAGGGCTCTGCGGGGGCCTGCAGCACCTGCGCCACCGTGCCCTGCTCGACGACGAGACCGTCGCGGAGGACCACGATGCGGTCGACCATGCGCGATACGACCGCGAGGTCGTGGCTGATGAAGAGCAGCGCCATGCCGCGCTCCGCGATCAGGCGCTCGAGCAGGCTCAGGATGCCGTTCTGCACCGTCACGTCGAGGGCGGTGGTCGGCTCGTCGGCGATGAGCAGCTGCGGTCGGGCGGCGAGGGCGATCGCGATCGCGACCCGCTGGCGCTGGCCTCCGGAGAGCTCGTGCGGGTACGCGCGTGCGATGCGCGGATCAGTGAGTGCGACCTCGTCGAGAGCTGCGGCGACGGCCGAGCGCAGCTCCGCCCCGCGGAGGCCGAGATGACGGCGCATCGGCTCGGCGACCTGCCGCCCCACCTGCATGAGCGGGTCGAGCGCCGTGAGGGGCTCCTGGAACACGATCTGGGCCATCGGACCGCGGAGCGGCCGCAGCTCGGCATCCCGAGCCCCGATCACCTCGTGCCCGTCGAGGCGTACGGAGCCGGATGCCGTGAGCGCACCGGGCAGCAGACCCGTCACCGCGAGCGAGGTGAGCGATTTGCCGGAGCCGGACTCGCCGATCAGTCCCAGCCGCTCACCGGCCGCGACCGAGAACGAGACATCCCGCACGAGCGGACCCGAGGCGGAGCGCACGGTGAGAGCTGTGACGTCGAGAAGGCTCATCGGCTCCTCCGGCGGGTCGGGTCGGCGAGGTCGCGGAGGCCGTCCGCGAGGAAGTTCACTCCGAGGACGAGCGCGATGATCGCGATGCCGGGGGCGATCGCTCCCACGGGGGCGGTCAGGACCGTGCCCTGTGCCTCCTGCAGCATCCGTCCCCACGACGCGTTGGGCGGCGGTGCGCCGAGACCCAGGTACGACAGGCTCGCCTCCGCCAGCACGGCGGCGCCGAACTGCAGGGCGAGGCTCACCATGAGCGTCGGTGCGATGTTCGGCAGCACGTGCTGGACGATGATCCCGAGCACGCTCGTGCCGCTCGTGCGCGCAGCGATGATGTACTGCTCCTGCAGCACGCGGCGCGCGAGGATGCGCGTGAGGCGCGCGACCACGGCCGACATCGCCAGGCCGATGGCGAGCACGGCCGACCACAGGGACGCGCCCTGCACGGCCACCACGAGCATCGCGAGCAGCAGCACGGGGAACGCGATCACGACGTCGAGTCCGGCCGAGAGCGTGTCGTCGACCCACGGCCGCGCGAAGGCCGCGACGAGACCCACCACCGTGCCGATCACGGCGGCGATCGCGACGGACGCGAGCCCGACGACGAGCGCGATGCGTGCGCCCGACATGAGCTGCGCCAGCAGATCGCGACCCAGTCGGTCGGTGCCGAGCAGATGCTGCGCGCTGGGGCCCTCGAGCCTCGAGCCGCTCGTGTCGGCGAGCGGATAGGGGAGCCAGAACAGCGAGACGAGCGCGACCAGGACCACGAGCCCGGTGAGCACGAGCCCGATCACGAGGGTCGCCTTCGGACGACGCCGTCGCGTCGGCACCGCGCCGGTCGTGGCCAGCTGCTCCGCGACGCCGCTCATCGGTTCCCCGAGACGCTCGTGCGCAGGCGCGGATCGATCAGGCGCTGCACGATGTCGGCGGCGAAGCCGACCAGCAGCACGAACAGGGTGCTCACCACGAGCACGCCCTGGATGACCTGGAAGTCGTGCTGCTCGATGGCCGACAAGAGCAGGCTGCCGAGGCCCGGCAGCGTGAAGACGCTCTCGACGACGACGGCTCCGAGCAGGGTGGTCGACAGTTCGATGCCGAGGATGGCCACGACGGGGACGGCCCCGTTGCGGACCCCGTGCCGCAGCAGTGCCTCGGGCATGCTCGATCCGCCGGCCCTGGCCGTCCGGAGGTAGTCGCTGCCCAGCACGTCGAGCGTGGCGGAGCGGACGTACCGGCTGAGCGATGCGCTCATGACGATGACGATCGTGATCACGGGGAGCGTGAGCGAGCGGAGGGCGTCGGCCGGATCCTCCCAGTCATCGCGTGGGAAGCCTCCCGAGGGGAGGAGACCCAGCGCCAGCGCGAAGATCCAGACCAGCACGACCCCGACCCAGAAGACGGGCACGGCCACGCCGAGCTGGGCGAAGCCCGAGAGCGCGATGCCGTACCAGCGGTCGGCCTTGACCGCGGCGGTGATCCCGATCACGAGAGAGACGAGGAGCGCGACCGCGAAGGCGATCAGAGTGAGGGGGAGCGTCACGGCGAGCCGATCGGCGATGTCGGGGCCGACGGGGCGGGAGCTGAGGAAGGACTCACCCAGATCGAGACGCAGCAGCTGACCCGCCCAGGTCGTGAACTGCTGCAGGAGCGGCTGGTCGGACCCGACCTGCGCGCGGGCCGCGGCGATCTGCTCGGGCGTCGCGTTCACCGAGAGCAGCGCATTGGCCGGGTCGCCGGGAAGCAGCCGCAGGAGCACGAAGATCGCGACCATGGCGACGACGAGCGACAGCGCGAGGAACGCGAGACGGCGCAGCAGATAGGCGAGCATGAGGTTCAGGATGACGAGGGGGATGCCGACGCGCGGCATCCCCCTCGCGCGTCAGGACTTGACGATGTCGTAGGCGAAGAACTGCGAGTTCAGGCCGTTGACCGGATACCCGCTGAGGTCGCTCGAGGCGACCACGAGCTGCGGGTACAGGTACAACCATACGCTCGCGGCATCCTCGGCGATCTTCTCGTTGACCTGCTTCAGCAGGGCGGTCTGCTCGTCGGTCGTGGCGGCCTGCTCGGCCTCGATGACCCACTGCTGCACCTGAGCGTCGTTGTAGCCCCAGTAGAAGTCGGGGTTGCCGTACCAGACCACGTCGCGGTCGTTCACGTGCTCCTGGAGCGTCGCCTCGAAGTCCTGCTCCTTGAAGACCTTCGTGTACCACTCGTCCGCGCTGATCGTGTTGATCTCGACGGTGATGCCGACCTCGGCCAGCTGGGACTGCAGGAACTCGGCGACGGCCGGGTGCGGGTCGTAGCTGGGGGTGTCCAGCGTGAAGGTGAAGCCGTCGGCGTACCCGGCCTGCGCGAGCAGGTCCTTCGACAGTTCGACGTCGTACGGGTTCACCTTCGTGAGGTCCTCGTACCAGGGGTCGGTCGGCGGGACCATCGAGCCGATCAGGGTGCCGTAGTCGCCCCAGATGGAGTCGAGGAGCTTCTCGGTGTCGATCGCGGAGTACACGGCCTTGCGCACGAGGGCGTTGTCGAACGGCGCGAGCCGGTCGTTGAAGGCCAGGAGCTCCTTCGTGGTCGAGGTGCCCTCGCTGATGACGTAGTCGTCGCCCTCGAACTGCGACAGCGAGTCCGGGCTCTGGACGCTCGTGATGACGTCGATCTCACCCGTGAGCAGGGCGTTGTTCTCGGCCGTCGCGTCGGTGAAGTAGGTGTACACGACCTCGGCGTTCTTCGCCGCCTCGCCCCAGTACTCGTCCCAGCGCTGGAGGGTGAGGGTCGAGCCCTTCTTCCACTCGTCGAGCGTGTAGGGGCCGGTGCCGTCCTCGGAACCGGTGATGTCGCCGGCCTCGTCGTTCACGATCCACACGTAGCTGAGGTTGTAGAGGAACGAGATCGACCGCTGCGACAGCGTGAACACGACGGTCTGGTCGTCGGGGGTCGCGATGTCGGCGATGGTCGTAAAGCTGGACTTGCGGGCCGACACCGAGTCCTCGGCCGTGACCGCCTCGACGCTCGACTTCACGTCGGCCGAGGTGAGCGGGTCACCCGAGTGGAACGTGACGTCGTCACGGAGCGTGATCGTGTAGGTGAGTCCGTCGTCCGACACCTCGGCGTCCTCGGCGAGCAGCGGCTCGACCTCGCCGTCGTCCGTCAGGCGGTACAGGCCCTCGTAGACGTTGCCGGTCAGAGCCTCGGTGACGCCCTGGCCCCCACCCTGCGTGTTGCTGAGGTTGGTCGGCTCGTAGAGCGAGCCGATGAAGATCGTGGCGTCTTCACTCGCGGTCTCGTCGGTCGCACCTGATGCGCAGCCGGCCACGAGGGCGAGCGTGGCCAGGGCGCCGAGGGCACCGACGAAGCGGGTTCTTCTCATGGGGACTCCAGGGTGAGAGTGTGCGGCTCAGGCCGCGTAGATGTCGAAGCCGTCGCGGAAGACGACGTTCTTCTCGCCTGCTCGGACAGGCAGGGGGAAGCGGTTGGATGCCGGCGGGAGCGGGCAGTTGTACTGGGCGCTGAACCCGCACGGGGGCACGAAGGCGCGGTTGAAGTCGAGCGTCACCGAGCCCTCGTCGTCGCGCAGCGTGACGAAGAGGAAGCGGCCCGACCCGTAGGTCTCGGAGCCGTTCGTCTCGTCGCCGAATACGAGCAGCAGCGTGCCGCCGTCGTCGAACGCCGCGAGATCGTACTGACGTCCGTCGAGCTCGAAGCGGATGTCGCCGGGTACCACGAGGTCGCGCGTGCCGCCGTTGTCGCGGATGTGCTCGAACGACACCCGGCGGTCACCAGACACGGGGGTGAAGTGTCCCTCGAGGACCCATACCGGGTCGTACTCGTAGGTGTCGATGCGGTCGAAGGCGCGGATCGCGGGGGAGTCGGCGTCCCACACGCGCAGACCGTGCTCGGGCTCGCCGGTCTCGATGTTCCGGCGCTCGACGGGCGTCACCGTGACGGTGTCGGGTGCCGCGCTCTTCTCGGTCTCCAAGTCGGGGCGCTCGCCCGTCCACCGGGTCTCGACGAGCGCGAGGTTTCCCGTCGCGGAGGTGACGGCGGCACGGCGCTCGGCCTGCCAGTGGGTGTGTGCTTCGCTCTCGGACATCATTTCAATTCTCTTGCATGCAGGAACGGGTGGCTCCGATTCGGCGTCACTCGCGGTAACGCGAGACCTCGGCCAGAACCGCATCGCGCACCCACGCCGTGTACTGCGTCTCGGTCCAGCCGGACTGGGCGACGAGCTGCTGGTAGCTCTCGGGGGAGATGAGGAAGGAGATGGCGGCGGCCGCGGCATCCGCGTCCGCTGTCGGCTGTGCGATCCCTCGGCGGAGCAGCTCGTCCACGAAGCGCGCGAGATCGGCTCGGCGATTGCCGAGGATGCGCGCCAGGGCCTCGTCGACGACGGGATCCGACAGTGCGGCGCCGAGGAGCACGGTCCACAGTGCGTGCCCGCGGGAGTTCGCGAGGGTGATCTGCCGGATCGCGGCGTCGAGGAAGGCATCGTCCGGCATGTCGATCACGCCGGTTCCGACCTGCGTCTCGGTGATCGATTCCGCGGCCTCCGACCCCGAGAACGTGACCTCGAAGGCGGCGATCAGCAGCTCGGCCTTGGCGGCTGTGGCCTTGACCGTCTCGGCCGAGACGCCGGCCTCGCGCGCGATGGCGGCGATCGTCGTCGCCTGATACCCCTGCGAGGCGAAGAGCCCGGCGGCGGCGGAGACGATGCGGGCACGGGTGTCCCTGGCCTGACGAGCCCTCAGCTCGGATCGGTACACGCGGGATTCGCCAGGAGTCATTGACTTTCCTATCAGGGTGATGAATACTTCGTGAGTACATCCGATTCTAGGGAAGGAACCAGCGATGTCGAGCTACCTCCTCACATGCACACCCGCTCACGGCCACATCGTGCCGCTGCTGCAGGTCGCCCGGCATCTCCTTGCCGGCGGCGATCGGGTCGCCGTGCTCACCAGCCCGAGATACGCCGAACGCGTCGCGGACGCAGGGGCGCGATTCATCGCGCTGCCGCCCGACGCCGACGTCGACCTCGACCACCCCAACGACGCGTTCCCGGAGCGCGTCGGCCTCACCGGGCCGGCCGCGATCCGGTTCGACGTCAGGAACCTCTTCATCCGTCCTGCCGCCACCCAGCTCGCGGTCGTGCAGGCCGAGACCGCGCGGGAGAGGTTCGACGCGGTGCTGACGGAACCGCTCTTCCTGGGGGCCGCGCTGCTGCAGCGCCTGCCGCTGGCCGAGCGCCCGCCGGTCGCCGTGCTCGGGATCTTCCCTCTCGGCGGGAAGAGCCGGGATGCCGCGCCCTTCGGGCTGGGCGCCGTGCCGATCCCCGGGCTGATCGGGCGCCTCCGCAACGTCGCTCTGCGAGTGATGGCCGAGAAGGTCGTCTTCGGAGGCGTGCAGCGCGAGGCGGAGGACATGGCGGAGCGCACGGTCGGCCGCGGTCTCGGCGGGTTCGTGCTCGACTGGGCGGCGCGCGCCGATGCCTACATCCAGTTCACGGTGCCGGAGTTCGAGTATCCGCGCTCCGACCTCCCGCCCAGCGTCCACTTCGCAGGTCCCCTCCCGGCTCTCGGCTCGGCGCAGCCTCTGCCGGAGTGGTGGGGCGACCTCGACGGGAGCCGACCGGTCGTGCACGTGACGCAGGGGACCGTCGCGAACTCCGACTTCTCGCAGCTCGTGCTGCCCACGATCGAGGCGCTCGCCGCCTCCGACGCCCTCGTGGTCGTGTCGACCGGGGGTCGACCCCGATCCGTCCTTCCCGGGGACCTGCCCGGCAACGTGCGCGTCGCCGAGTACCTCCCCTACGATCGGCTGCTGCCGCTCGCCGACGTCGTGGTCACCAACGGCGGGTACGGCGGAGTCCAGCAGACGCTCGCGCACGGGGTGCCCCTCGTCGTCGCCGGGCAGACCGAGGACAAGATCGAGGTGTCAGCGCGCGTCGGATGGTCGGGTGCCGGAGTGAACCTCCGCACGAACGTCGCGACTCCCGTGCAGGTGGCTCGAGCCGTCGAGCGGGTGCTGACGAAGCCTTCGTATCGCGCGCACGCCGAACGCATCGGCGCGGCCATGCGGGAGTCCGATGCGTGGTCTGCGATGGATGCCGTGTTGGCGGGGTTGCAGCGCCGGGCGGCGGCGGCCTGACGGCATCCGCCTGCAGCTTCCGCGACACGCGCCTGCGCGAATCGGACCGTGAAACGGGGGTTCGAGTGCTGCTTCCGTGGCCGGAAAGCGCGGCGGGACACGAGATCCGTCGCCGCAATCCGGTGCAACGTTGACCGGTATACCATTGCGGCATACGCGCAGAGTTGTCAGTCCCCAGCTGACCGCGCGTGGACGGCCAGGCCGTCCTGCGGAGGGAGAGCGATCTTCTTCTGATCCCGAGGGGGGATGGGGTGGGAAGGCTGTTCCCCAGACAGCGCCCACCCCCACACTCGGCGCCTCCGCTCGCGTTTCCACCCTCGCAGCCGTCGACCGGGCAGAATGTCCTGATGGTCGATAGGGTCTCCGTGCAGTCGAGCGAGCGCGTGTTCCGGCGGCACCCCGCACGGGCGGCGATGACCGCTGTCCTCGTCTCGGCACTGCTGTCGACGGTGGCACTTTTCGTGCTTCCGCAGTTCCTGCCCCGGCGAATGGATCTCGAGACCCGTGGCCTGCTCGTGCTGGTCGCGGCGATCGTGCTGACCGGAGTGGTCTTCACGATGGTCTTCTGGCTCCGCAACACCCGTGTCGTCGTGCGCCCGGACAGCGTCGAGATCGGCCGCGTCGGCAGTCGGGAGACCTACCGTCGCGCTGTCACGGGCTTCCGCTCGAAGATCACGGAACACCGCACGAACGGCATCCGCAGCGGCGTCACCCGCGCGCTCGTCGTCTACAGCGGTGATCGCGAGATCACGGTCGACCTGCCGGGGTTCACCCGCGCGACCTTCAATGAGCTGATGGCGCTCCTCGCGCCCGTCGATCAGCCACCGGCCGCCGATCCGATCGAGGCCGCGCGCGCCAGGGCGCAGCTGCCCTCGTCGTTCACCGTCGACGCCTCGGGGGAGCGTCGGCTTGCCGCCCGGCTGTCGATCGGTGCGGCCGTCCTGCTCGCGATCACCTTGATCGGTGCTGTCGTCGCCGCGTCGCCCGGCTTCCTCGAGGGCGAGCTCTCGGCACTCGTGCTCATCGTCCCGTTCACCGCGGTGGCGGGGGTGGGCCTCGCGATCGGCGGGATCCAGCGGCAGCGCGTGGCCCGACGGATCCCGCGGGCTCTGCATGTCGGCCACCACGGCATCCGCATCGACGACGTCGATGTGCCGTTCGCCCAGCTGACGCGGATCTGGCTCACGCCGACCGGGTACCCGGTACGTCGGATGCGCCTCGAACGCGCCGCCGGCAGGCCGACGACGCACGTGCTGGGATCGGCGCGCGTGCGGATGACCCCCGAGTACGAGCAGTTCCTGCTCGCCGTGCGCGCCGAGACGGCTCGGATGCCGGGACTGCTGCGCCTCGACCTCGAGTGACCGCTCAGACGAATTCCGACGACTCGTGCGCTGCGAGCGCTTTTCGTCTCGCCTCGGCGGCCCCGCGAACGGTCGCGCCAGACGCCCTTTCGGGCGGCGAGGCGGGCCCCGCGGGCTCCCCCATAATCGGAGGGTGACCGACCTCGTATCCATCCCCTCGCTCGACGGCCGACGCTTCCGCATGGTGTCCTCCACCACCTCTGCGGTCGATCCGGAGGCGCCCAGCGAGTTCGTCTACCGCGAGAAGGACGGGGTGATCTGGGGCGACTACTCCGGCGACACCGTCACGTTCGGCCGCATGGTCGGCACCCGCACGGCCGACACGATCTGGGTCTCGTTCGTGCACGTGCTCGTCGCCGACGGCTCGGTCGTCACGGGTGACGGCGAGAGCGAGCTCGAGCTCACGGATGACGGACGCGTCCGTCTCGTCGAGCACTACGAGATGCACGGGCTGCCGCAGCTCAGCGTGTGCGAAGAGGTCTCCGCGGCCTGATCGACGCGGGCGGACCCAGTCGGTCAGTCTTCGCGCCGTCGCGCTCAGCGCGGTGGCAGCGCTCAGCGCGGTGGCAGCGCTCAGCGCGGTGGCAGGGCGTCTCTGCCGGGTGACGCCGCGGTCCAGCGCGTCATGCCGAGGGGCGTGGTCATGTCGCGCTCCGGCAGGTCGGTCGGCAGCAGGAACGACCGGCGCACGACCTCGTCGAGCACCACGACGCTGACCACGGTGCGGACCTCGGGCAGCTGCGCGATGACTCCGGTCGAGAAGTCGTGCACGCCGCTGACGTCCACCGCGCGGATGAGCAGCATCGCGTCGTGCTCGCCGGTCGTGATCGCGCACCATTCGACGTCGGGCATCTCGACGATGCGGTCGCGGAACGAGGCCCACGCCTGCGGGTGGACGGTCACGAAGACGAGAGCGCCGATCGAGAGACCCGCCTTGGCCTGATCCACGGTCGCGCTGAAGCCGGTGATCACGCCGTCCTGCATCAGCGTCTCGACGCGGGTGTACGCGTTGGCGCGGGAGATCCCCACAGTCTCGGCAAGAGCGGCGATCGAGATGCGACCGTTATCGCGGAGCGTGTCGAGGATTCTGTACCCGATGTCGTCCAGAGGGGTGGCACTTCGTCCAGATTGCTTCGACGGTTCACCAGTCTTACTGGACATCATGCTCCTCACGGTCGAGGTTCTGGACAGACCGTGATGACGATCTGCATCCTCGCTGGACACATCGTCCCATATGATGCGAATCTGATCACCGGTCGTCCATTGGAAGGCCATACCCGACCCGTACTCCTCGCCCTTGGAGGCCCTCATGTCGTCACGTCGCAGCACGTCCGTCATCGCGATCGGAGCCGTGGCTCTCTTCGCGCTCGCTGGTTGCTCTGGCGGGAACTCCGCCAGCAACGGAGACCAGTCCTCGGGCTCCGATTCCCTGGTCATCGACACCGCGTTCTCGATCGAGACGGGTGACCCGGGTCACACCTACGACCCGACCGGCAACATGATCGCCAAGGCGCTCTACGAGACGCTCGTCGACTTCGAGGGCTCCGACGTCTCGACTCCCGTACCCGGCCTCGCCTCGTGGGAGCAGAACGACGCCGCGACCGAGTTCACCTTCACGCTCGAGGGCGACCGCGTCTTCTCGGACGGCTCGCCGATCGAGGCGAAGGACGTCGTCTTCACCCTCCAGCGCATTCAGGGCATGGAGGACGCGAAGCCGAACTTCCTGCTCGGCGGACTGACGATCACCGAGGTCGATGAGAAGACCATCTCGATCACCTCCGAGACCCCGCTCCTGCAGCTGCCCGCGATCCTCGCGAACCCGGCGCTCGGCATCGTGAACTCCGACGTCGTCATCGAGAACGGCGGCACGACCGACGGCACTGACAGCGCGCAGAAGTACCTGGACGGCGCATCGGCCGGTTCCGGTCCGTTCGTCCTCGACACCCTCGACCTCTCGTCGCAGGTCGTCCTGACCAAGAACGACGAGTACAACGGCGACGAAGAGGCGGCCTACGACCGCGTGGTCGTGCGCAACGTCTCCGAGAGCGCGACGCAGCTCGCGAACCTCAAGGGCGGCGACTCGATGGTCGCGATGGACCTCAACGGTGACCAGGTCGCCGGCCTGGGCGACGGCCTGAAGGTCGATTCGGTGCCGTCGGGCCAGACCATCTTCCTGCTGCTCAACCAGTCCGAGGCCGTCGCGGGTGAGCTCGCGAACGTGAAGATCGCCGAGGCGATCCGCTACGCGCTCGACTACGACGCGCTCCTCGAGCTCGCGGGTGCCGGCGCGGTGCAGGCGACCGGTGTGATCCCGCCCGGATTCGAGGGCGCCCTCGACACCGGCATCGAGCAGGACCTCGACAAGTCGAAGGCCGCGCTCGCCGAGGCCGGCTACACGGGTCAGACCCTCAAGCTGCAGTTCCCGAACGACTACCCGGTCGGCGGCGTGGAGTTCACGCCCCTCGCGGAGCGCATCCAGGCGCAGCTCGAGGATGCCGGAATCGCCGTGGAGCTCGCCCCGGCGCCGTTCGCGACCGAGCTCGACGCCTACGTCAACGGCTCCGAGGGCTTCGGCCTCTGGTTCTGGGGTCCGGACTACGCCGATTCGGCGAACTTCCTGCCCTTCGCCCCCGGTCTGAAGGTCGGACTCCGCTCCGGCTGGGCCGCGGAGGCCAACCCGGAGATCGCCGGGATCGCCGCAGGTGCTGCCGCAGCGACCGACGAGGCGCAGCGCTCCGAGGCGTTCACGGCCTTCGCCGAGGCGATGCAGGCCGCGGGTCCCTTCGTCCCGATGATCGTCCCCGGTCGCAACATCGCCACGGCGGATGCCGTCTCCGGCGCCGTGTACAACTCGGTGTGGGAGATGGACATCGCCGAGATCACCCCCGCCGACTGAGCGGAGAAGACGCATGACGACGGTGGCCGTGCGGCGACAGGCGGTGCGCCGCAGGTCACCGCTCGTCGGATACCTGCTGCGCCGGATCGGCACCTCGCTGCTCCTGCTCGTGGGCGTCACGATCGTGACGTTCGCCCTCACCAACCTCGTGCCAGGCGACCCCGTGTCGGCGGCGCTGGGTGAGGGCGCGTCCCAGAACCCCGCGACGCGCGAGGCGTTCATCCGGGAGCACGGCCTCGACCAGCCGTTGTTCGTGCAGTACTTCATCTATATGGGGAACCTCCTTCGTGGAGACCTC
>JAZBLS010000060.1:0-17924 GCA_037033365.1 Actinomycetota bacterium
CGAAGAGGTGGTCGACGGGGCCGTCGAAGAAGCCCTGGATCTGTGCGGCGTGCAGGTCGACGCTCATGACGCGGTCGGCGCCGGCGGTCTTCAGCAGGTCAGCGACGAGGCGGGCGCTGATCGGCTCGCGGCCGCGGCCCTTCTTGTCCTGACGCGAATACGGATAGTACGGCGCGACGACGGTGATGCGCTTGGCCGACGCGCGCTTGGCGGCGTCGATCATGATGAGCGTCTCCATGAGCCACTCGTTGACCGGCTCGCCGAACGTCTGGATGAGGAAGAGGTCGCATCCGCGGATCGACACCTCGAAGCGTGCGTAGATCTCGCCGGAGGCGAAGGTGCGGTGCTCGGTCGGGACGACCTCGGTGCCGAGCGCTGCGGCCACTGCGGAGGTGAGCTCGGGGTGCGAGCGCCCGCCTGCGACGACGAGCCGCTTCTTGGTCTTGGCGACGAGACCCGGCGCGATGCCGTTGTCCCGGTCCAGATCGACCGTCTTCTTCTTGCGCGCCATCAGTCCGCCTACTCCGCCACTCGGGTTCGGGCCGCGGCATCCGCCGCACCCGTTCCTGCCCTGTTCTTCTCGACCCAGCCCTCGATGTTGCGCTGAGGTGCGACGCTCATCGAGAGGGCACCGGCCGGAACGTCCTTGCGGACGACGGCACCGGCACCCGTCTTGGCGCCAGCACCCAGCCTAACGGGCGCGACGAGGGTCGTGTGCGACCCGGTGTGCACCTCGTCCTCGACGATCGTGCGGTGCTTGTTCACGTCGTCGTAGTTGGCGGTAATCGTGCTCGCACCGAGGTTCACACCGCGGCCGATCGTGGCATCCCCGACGTACGAGAGGTGCGGGACCTTGCTGCCCTCGCCGATCTCGGCGTTCTTCGTCTCGACGTACGCGCCGATCTTGCCCTTCGCACCCAGCACGGTGCCGGGGCGGAGGAACGAGAAGGGTCCGACGGTGGCCTCGGCGCCGATCACGGCGAGCGTGGCGTCTGTGCGGCGGACGATCGCGTCCTCCCCCACCTCGCAGGACACGAGCGTGGTGTCGGGGCCGATGATCGCGCCCTCGGCGATGATCGTGGCCTTCAGGATGTGGGTGTTCGGCAGGATCGTGACGTCGGGCGCGAGCACCGCGTCGTCGTCGATCCACGTGGTGGCCGGGTCGATCACTGTGACACCCTCGCGCTGCCAGCGCCGCACGATGCGGTCGTTGAGCACGCGGCCGGCCTCGGCGAGCTGGATGCGGTCGTTGATGCCGAAGGTGGATGCCGTGTCGGCGGCCACCGCGGCGGCGACCGGCTGCTCGTCGCCGCGCAGCAGCTCGATCACGGTCGTGAGGTACATCTCGCCCTGCGCGTTGTCCTGCGTGACGCGGGCGAGCTGGGTGCGCAGGTCGGCCGAGCGGAAGACGTAGACGCCGGCGTTGATCTCGGTCACGGCCGCCTCGTCGGGCGTCGCGTCCTTCTGCTCGACGATGCGCTGCACGGAGCCGTGCTCGTCGCGGATCACACGGCCGTAGCCCGTCGGGTCGTCGAGGCGGGCGCTCAGGAGCGTCGCGGCAGCGGCAGCTGCGCGGTGTCCGTCGATGAGCGCACGCAGCGTCTCGGCCTCGAGCAGGGGCACGTCGCCGGAGAGCACGAGGACGTCGCCGTCGAAGTCGTCGGGGAGCTCGTCGATCGCGACCTGCACGGCTCGGCCGGTGCCGGGGATGTCGTCCTGGTCGATGAAGACCGCGCTCGGGTAGTCCTTGCTCAGTGCCGTCACGACCTGGTCGCGCTCGTGGCGGACGACGACCTCGATGTGGTCGGCCTCGAGCTGGGATGCGGTCGTCAGCACGTGCCCGACGAGGGGCCGCCCGCCGATCGGGTGCAGCACCTTCGGCAGACGCGAGCGCATCCGCGTCCCCTGTCCAGCGGCGAGGATGATGATGGCGAGATTGTTCCCAGTCATGCTCCGCCGCCAGGACTCGAACCTAGACCTCACAGCTCCAAAGGCTGTCGTGCTGCCATTACACCACGGCGGACCGCGGCGCCCGGGGGCACCGCTCGTCAAGTCTGCCACGTCCGGCCCCCTGCCATCTGCGAGAGCGCCATCTACGGGAATCCGACCCCCGCCACCTGAGATGATGGAGGGATGAGCGAGGCGGATGAGGTCGACCGGATCGTCGGCGCGTGGAACACCCAGCGTCCCGACCTCGACTTCTCACCCCTCGAAGTCCTGTCGCGCATGGACCGCCTGACGCGTCTACTCGACCGGGCACGTCGCGACGTCTTCCGACGGAGCGACTTGGAGGCGTGGGAGTGGGACGTGCTGTCGGCCCTGCGCCGCGCGGGGACGCCCTTCCAGCTCTCCCCCAAGCAGCTGCTCCAGCAGACCCTGGTGTCGAGCGGGACGATGACGAACCGCATCGACAGGCTGGTCGGCCGCCGCTTCGTGCGGCGCGAGGCCGACCCCGCCGACGGCCGCAGCGTGCTCGTGACGCTGACGGACGACGGACGGATCCGCGTGGATGCTGCGATCACGCGCCTCGTGGATGTGGAGGACGATCTGCTGCAGGCGCTGTCCCGCAGCGACCGCGACCGGCTCGCCGGGCTGCTGCGCAAGCTCAGCCTGAGCTTCGACGCGTGAGGACGACCCGCTGATGGCCATGCCCTCCCCTCTTCCCGTGCGCGACGGCGTCGGCGCCACGCGCCTGCACGTGCCGATGCAGGGCGAGTGGCCGACCGTGGCCGCCTACATGATCGAGCGCTTCTTCCACCTCGACCCCGAGCGCCTGCTCGTGCGGTTCGACCGCGGCGAGATCGTGGCGCGGGACGGACGACCTCTGCACCGCGACACCCCCCTCGGCGTCGAGGAGTTCATCTGGTACTACCGCGACCCTCCCGTCGAGACGCGTCTCCCCGTCGAGATGGAGGTCGTCCACCAGGACGAGGATCTCGTGGTCGTCGACAAACCGCACTTCCTCCCGACGACCCCCGGCGGAAAGTTCCTGCAGAACTCCGCGCTCATCCGGCTGCGGAACCTCCTCGACAATCCCGACCTCGCGCCGATCCATCGCCTGGACCGGATGACGGCCGGTCTCCTGATGTTCTCGGCGCGGCCGGAATCCCGCGGGCCGTACCAGCTGCTGTTCGAGACCCGGCAGGTGCAGAAGGTCTACGAGGCCGTGTCAGCGCGCCCCGAGGAGTGGGATGCCCCCGACTTCCCCCTCGTGTACCGCAACCACATCGTGAAGCTCCGAGCAGAGCTGAAGGTGCGCGTGGACGACGAGCGCGAGCCCAACACCGAGACGCTGATCTCCCTGCTCGGCGCCGATTCTCGCGTCGTGCACACCGAGCTGCGGCCGCACAGCGGCAAGATGCATCAGCTGCGGGTGCACCTCGCGGCCCTGGGTCTGCCGATCCTGAACGACCCGTTCTACCCCGAGCTCACGGGCGAGAAGCCCGACGACTTCAGCAAGCCGCTGCAGCTCCTCGCCCGCGAGCTCCACTTCGTCGACCCGATCAGCGGCGCGCCGAGGATGTTCTCCTCGACGCGCACGCTGCAGGAGGCGCCCGTCAGCGAGTGACCGCGGTCAGCCGGTGACCGTGGTCAGCGGCGCATGACCTTGCGCGCGAGCCACGTGCCGAGGATCTGCACGAGGTGCACGAACACGACGATCAGGACGATCGCCGTCCACATCACGACGGGCTCGAACTGCCTGAAGCCGTAGATCTGCGCGAACGCGCCGAGACCGCCGCCGCCGATGAGTCCGGCCATCGCCGTCATGTCGATGAGCGCAACGACGATGAAGGTGTATCCGAGGATGAGCGGCCCCAGCGACTCCGGGATCGCGACCGTGAAGAGGATGCGCCATGGGCCGGCACCCATCGAGCGCGCGGCCTCGATCACGCCGGGCGAGACCGACACGAGGTGCTGCTCGACGATGCGGCCGATCGCGAAGGATGCCGCGAGCGCGATCATGAACGCGCCGGCGGTGGTGCCGATGCCTGTGCCGACGACCACTCGCGCGAACGGCTGCGCGACCGCGACGAACAGCACGAACGGGATCGGGCGGAAGAAGTTCACGCCGAGGTTCGCCACCAGGGCGACCGCCCTGTTCTGCGCGAGTCCACCGGGGCGGGTGACGTAGAGGATCACGCCGATCGCGAGGCCCAGGATGCCGCCGAGCAGGAGCGCGAACGACGTCATGTACAGCGTCTCGAGCGCGGACTTCCAGAGCTCCGGCCACAGTTCGTTCAGACGATCCATCAGCGGGCCTCCTCTCGGGCGATCTCGGTCACTTCGACGCGTTCCCCGATCGCAGCCAGGGCGGAGTCGATCGCCGCCTCGTCGCCGCGGATCGCCAGCGTCAGGTGTCCGAAGGCGCGGCCGCGGATGTCGTTGATCCCGCCGTACACGAGCTCGAAGTCGAGGCCAGCGGTCGCGAGGTCGAGGAAGACCTGCGCCTGCGACGAGTCGCCGTCGCGGAACGAGAACGTCACGAGGCGACCGCGGTGCCGCTCGCGCAGCACGGAGAGCTCAGAGGGCGTCGGGATGCCCTTGACGACCGTGCCGACGAAGCGCTGCGATGCGGGGTTCTGCGGAGCGGAGAAGACGTCGAACACGTCGCCCTGCTCGATCACGCGTCCGTTCTCCATCACCGCGACCTTGGTGGCGATGGTCTGGATGACGTCCATCTCGTGGGTGATCACGACGATCGTGACGCCCTGCTCCTGGTTCACGCGCTTCAGGAGATCGAGGACCTCGTGCGTGGTCTGCGGGTCGAGTGCGCTGGTGGCCTCGTCCGCGAGCAGGATGGCGGGGCGGGTCGCGAGGGCGCGGGCGATGCCGACGCGCTGCTTCTGCCCACCGGAGAGCTGCTCGGGGAAGGCCTTCGCCTTGTCCGCGAGCCCCACGAAGCCGAGGAGCTCGGTGACTCGGGCATCGATGTCGGCCTTCGACCAGCCCGCCAGCTTCAGCGGATAGGCGACGTTGGCCCTGACGCTGCGGGAGGCGAACAGGTTGAACTGCTGGAAGATCATGCCGATGCCGCCGCGGACTCGACGCAGCTCGCTCTCCTTGAGCGAGGTGATGTCGACCCCGTCGACGGAGATGGTCCCGCTCGTCGCGGGCTCCAGGGCGTTGATGAGGCGCACCAGCGTCGACTTGCCGGCACCGGAGTATCCGATGATGCCGAAGACGTCGCCCTTGTCGATCGACAGGGTGACGTCGTCGACGGCGATGATCTCTGAATCCCCCGGGGTGCGGGAGGGGTACGCCTTGGACACGTTGGTCAGGCTCACGATGGGCATGTACTGTGCTCCGGTCGGGTGTCGGGAGACGACGAATCGGGTGACGCACGAAGCGCCACCCGATTCTCTCGCATCAGTCGGGAGGATTCCTCCCGACGGGCTTACTTCTTCGCCGCGGTGTCCTTCTGGACCTTCTCGAGCGACGACACGAGGTCCTCGACCGGGGTCTGCAGCGGAACGGCGGTGTTTCCGGAGGACTCCAGGAGTCCCGCCTGGACGTCCTCGTTCGTCTGGAAGATCTCGACGAGCTTGAGGTACGTCTCGTTGTCGGCGTCGTCGGCGCGGGCCGCGAAGATGTTCACGTACGGCAGCGCGTTCGGGTCCTCGGGGTCGTCCTGAGCGATCGCGTCCTCGAACGACAGGCCGGCGTCCTCGACGAAGTCGTTGTTGATGATCGCCGCGGCGACATCCGGCAGCGAGGTCGGGATCAGTGCGGCCTCGAGCGCGGTGACCTTGACCTTGGACTTGTCGGTGTCGACGTCCGCGAGGTCGGAGAAGATCGTTCCGCCGCTCTTGAGCTCGACGAGTCCGGCCGACTGCAGCACGAGAAGCGCACGCGCCTGGTTCGACGCGTCATCCGGGACGGCGACGGTCTCGCCCTCGGGGATGCTGTCGACGTCGTCGTACTTCTGCGAGTAGAGACCCAGCGGGTAGATCGCGGTCGAGCCGATCGGCGTCAGGTCGGAGCCCGAGGCGTTGTTGTACTCGGCGAGGTAGACGATGTGCTGGAACTGGTTGAGGTCGATCTCGCCCTCTGTCAGCGCGGGGTTCGGCTGCTCGTAGGAGCCGAAGTCGACGAGCTCGACCGTGATGCCCTCTTCAGCGGCGGCCTCGACGAACGGCGCCCACTGCGCGTCGCCCTTGCCGACGACGCCGATCTTGACGGTCTCGTTCTCGGACGATCCGGAGTCGCCGGATCCGGCGTCGGAGGCTCCCGTCGCGCAGCCCGCGAGGGCGACGAAGAGCGGCACCGCGGCGAGCGCGGCGATGATGGAGGTGGTACGGCGGGTGGCTGTGCGGGACATGGTGATTCGGTTCCTCTCTTGGGGGACTCGAATACGTTAGGCAGCCTCTGGGCGCTTCCGTGAATCGGGCGTCACAGAGCGTCACAGCGTCAGTCGAACTCCTCGATGCCCTGCAGGCGCACCTGCTCGAGGTCGAGCCGCGCCGAGATCCGCCGCACGACGAGATCGTCGACCGTCCCGGTCCTCCGGAGGCCCAGCAGCACCTCGCGCTTGCGGTCCAACAGCGCGAGCTTCAATCGCGTGTGCTCCTCGTGCCGCAGCAGCGGCGAGCGCTGCATGACGTCGACGTCCGCGGACGTGGCTATCATCTGCAGGGTCTGCACGCGCCCCTCCCCGGCATCCACGTCGAGGTCGTCCGGCAGCTCGATCGCGCTCGGCACGGCACCCGTTCCGGCATCCGCCGCGGCATCCGCTGGGATCCGATCCTGACGGATGGCGCCGCTCGTTCCGAGCGGATCGGGCTCGTCCAGCATGTCGTCGAGAGCCCGCGCCTCCGCGTCGACGATCGCCTGCTCGCGCGCGAGCGCCCGGGCGTTGGAGAACTCCAGCATCTGATAACCCTCGGCCCGCACCTTGTCGCGGATCTCCTGTCCCACGCCGTGCTCTGCGGCGAGGTCGTCGAGGGCTGCGAGGGCCGCGCCGGAGATGGTCCGCTCGGCGAGCTCGTACTCCTCGTCCTCGACGTGGTCGACGGGGAAGCGCGCCCAGCGCACGATCGCCGGCAGGAGCGGCGCCTGCACGAGAAGGCTGAGCATGATCACGCCGGCCGTCACGAAGACGATCTCGTCGCGACCAGCGATCTCGCCGCCGCTGGCCGCGGCGCCGGGGACGGAGAGCGCGATCGCCAGCGAGACCGCACCGCGCATGCCGGCGACGGTCGAGACTGCCCGATGACGTGCTCTGACTCCACGTCTCGGCTTGGGTCCGGTGTTCCGCTGGAACGGCGCGTTCATGAGCTGGAAGAGGTACCGGACGACGAGCAGCGTGCCCCACACCGCCAGGGTGATGAGGACGAGACGCCCGATGGCCGCTGCCGAGATCTCGTGAGCGACGAATTGCACCTCCAGTCCGATCAGCACGAACAGCGCGCCGTTGAGGAGGAACACCCCGAACGGCCAGGCGGCGTCGGCCTGACGGCGGGAGAACGCGGTGGTGACGCGCGGTGAGACGTACGCGACGATGAGTCCGGCCACCACGACGGCGAGAACGCCGGAGGCGTGCACGATCTCGGCGAGGAGGAACGCCGAGAACGGGACGAGCAGGAGCGTGACGTTGATCACGATCGTGGAGTCCGACCGGCGGAGCAGCAGGTAGGCGAGCGCGGCGATCACGACGCCGGCCGCGACTCCCCCGACATAGGACACGAGGACCGACATCGTGACGGAGAGCGGGGTGATCTGACCGCCGAGCGCCAGCGACACCGCGATCGCGTAGAGCACGAGCGCCGTGCCGTCATTGGTCAGGCTCTCGGCCTTGAGCTTCATGAACATGCGACGAGGCAGGAGCCGCCCGAGAGCCGCGACGGCCGTGGCGTCGGGCGGAGCGACGGCGGCACCGAGGATGAGGGCGGTCTCCCACGGCATCCCGAACAGCAGTCCGATGCCCGCGACGGCGAAGGCGGATGCCACGACGAGCAGCGTGCTCATCGGCAGGATGTAGCGGAAGTCGCGGCGGATCGAACGGAGCGACGTCGTCAGGCTCTCCCAGAACAGCATGACCGGGAGGAAGAGAAGGAGCACGGTCTCCGGAGGCAGCTGGATCTCGCGGAGCTGCGGGACGAAGCCCAGCGCGAGCCCCAGGATGACGAGCACGAGGGGCAGGGCGAGCCGTATGCGCGGCGCCAGCAGCGTCCCCACGAGGATGGTGAGTCCGATCAGGACGGTGACCTCGAGTCCTTCCATCTGAACCTCCCGGGTACCGCAGGATCACACTGTGCGATACCGGACGGCATCGAACCCCGCCCAGAGCACAGCGATTTGCAAGGCCACCGTATTCCCGCGAGGGGCCGATGGCGAGAGGCTGTTCTCAGTCGAGCTCTTCGGTCAGCTCGAACCAGCGCATCTCGAGCTCCTCGATCTCGTCCTGGGTCGCGCTGATCGCCTTCATCTTCTCGCCGAGGCCGGCGAAGTCCGACTGGTCGTGGTCGGCGAGGGCCTGCTTGGCCTTGTCCACCTGCTGGGTGAGCTTCTGGATGCGTCGCTCCAGGGCCGCGACCTCCTTCTGGGCGGCGCGCAGGGCGGCGCCGTCGAGGGTCGGCGTCTTCTTCTCCGTGTTGACGGCGGTCTGCGACTTGCCCGGCGCGGAGGTCTGCAGCTCTCGCAGCCGCAGGTACTCGTCGACCCCTCCCGGGAGGTGCCGCAGGTGTCCGTCGAGGATCGCGAACTGCTGATCCGTGACGCGCTCGAGGAAGTACCTGTCGTGGCTCACGACGAGGAGCGTGCCGGACCACGAGTCGAGCAGGTCCTCGATCGCGGCGAGCATGTCGGTGTCGAGGTCGTTGGTCGGCTCGTCGAGGATCAGCACGTTGGGCTGGTCGAGGAGCACGAGCAGCAGCTGCAGCCGTCGCTGCTGGCCACCTGAGAGGTCCTTCACGGGCGTGGAGAGCTGCGCGGAGTCGAAGCCGAGACGCTCGAGAAGCTGCCCGGGCGTGAGCTCCTGGGCCTTCGAGCCGGAGCCCATCGTGTACGAGGTGCGCAGCCGTGAGATCACGACCCGCACCGGCTCGCGCCGCACGTCCTCGAGTTCGTCGAGGCGCTGGGTCAGAGTCTTGACCTTGACGGTCGTGCCGCGCTTCACGCGGCCGGTGGTGGGCTCGACGGTTCCCGAGATGAGGCCGAGGAGCGTCGACTTGCCGGCGCCGTTGACGCCCAGGATGCCGGTGCGCTCCCCCGGCGCGATGCGCCACTCGACGTCGCGGAGGACTTCACGCGTGCCTCCGTCGGCCGTCGGGGTCCCTGAGCCTGTCGAAGGGTAGGTCACCCCGACGTCGAGGAGGTCGACGACGTCCTTGCCGAGGCGGGACACAGCGAGCGACTGCAGCGAGATCTTGTCGCGGATCTCGGGGACGTCGGCGATGAGCTCGTTGGCCGCGTCGATGCGGAACTTCGGCTTCGCCGTGCGAGCGGGTGCTCCGCGACGGAGCCAGGCGAGCTCCTTCTTCGCGAGGTTCTGCCGCTTGGCCTCGGTGGCCGCCGCCATCCGGTCGCGCTCGACGCGCTGCAGGATGTACGCCGCGTAGCCGCCCTCGAAAGGCTCGACGATGCGGTCGTGCACCTCCCAGGTCTCGGTGCAGATCTCGTCGAGGAACCATCGGTCGTGGGTGACGACCAGGAGCGCGCCGGAGTTCGCGCTCCAGCGCTTCTTGAGGTGGCCTGCGAGCCAGGTGATGGCCTCGACGTCGAGGTGGTTGGTCGGCTCGTCGAGCGCGATGACGTCCCAGTCCCCCGTCAGCAGCTTGGCGAGGGAGACGCGACGGCGCTGGCCACCGCTGAGCGAACCGATCTCGGCATCCCAGGGCAGATCCTTCAGGAGTCCTTCGATCACGTCGCGGATGCGCGGGTCGCCGGCCCACTCGTACTCCGGTGTGTCACCGACGACCGCCTCGGCGATCGTGATGCCGTCGGGAAGGGTGTCGGCCTGGTCGAGCACGCCGATGGTCGTGCCGCCTCGAACGGTGACGCGCCCCGAGCTCGGCTCCTTGATGCCGGCGAGCATCCCGAGGAGGCTGGACTTGCCGTCGCCGTTGCGGCCGACGATGCCGATGCGGTCACCTTCTTCGATGCCGAGGGTCACGGAGTCGAAGACGACCCTGGTCGGATATTCGAGGTGTAGGGCTTCTGCCCCGAGAAGATGTGCCATAGCGCCTTCCAGGGTAGTCGGGCGGGCTGGGAGCGCTGTGCGGGTGTGCGCTGTCGTGATGTATTTCGATATGCCGATGCAGGCATTCGAATATGCGTTCGAATGTCCGTGGTTGCTGATCTACTGAGGTCATGACAGCACTGCTCGACGCAACCGACTCCCAGATGGCGGCTCTCGCCGATCTGGTCGAGGCGCTGCAGGCTGCCGAGTCGACCCTCAGTTCGCTGCAGGCGGCGCGCGACGGCCTGCTGGCCGACGCGGGGCACCTCGCGATCGAGATCGCCAGGCAGGGCGATCATCCCGACAAGGGCGACCATGCGATCCGCGCTGTGGCCGCCGAGATCGGAGCCGCGCAGAGGGCGAGCGATCGCACGATCGAGCGGCGGATGACGGCCGCCGGCGTCCTCGTCGACCTCTTCCCGACCGTGTGGGGAGCCCAGAGCGACGGGCGGATCAGTGCGGCTCATTCTCGCGTCATCGTGGACGCCGGCTCGCACCTGACTGATGCGGGTGACCGCGCATCGTACGCGGCGATCATGATCCCCCTCGCCGAGGTCGAGTCACCGAACCGGCTCAGGCTTCGGGCGCGGCGCATGGCCGAGCGATTCGCCCCGTCGACCGTGACCGAGCGTCACCGCACCGCGCGTTCGCAGCGCCGGGTCTGGATCACCGACGGCGAAGACGGCATGGCTGCGCTGCATGCGCACGCTCCGGCCGCCCTGATCCACGGCATGTTCGATCGCCTGTCGCAGATGGCGCATGCGCTGCGGAACGAGAATCTCCGCGCGAAGCGGGATGCCGCGCGCGAGGGCCGCGAGTTCGAGGCCGACGACCGCACGACCGACGAGATCAGGGCTGACCTGCTCGCCGACCTCGTGCTGAGCGGCGAGCCCGCGGCGCACGACACCGAAGACGGTCTCCTCGGCGAGATCAAGGCTCGCGTCGAGGTCACGGTTCCGGTGACGACGCTGATGGACGACGATCGGTCCTCTGACGACGCAGTCGAGGGGATGCCGATCCCGGCCGAGCTCGACGGTCGCATGCCGATCGACACCCGTACCGCCCGCCGGCTCGCCGGGCAGGCCAGCGGATGGGATCGCGTGATGACGCATCCGATCACCGGCGCCGTGCTCTCGGTCGACCGATACCGTCCGGGCGAACAGCTGCGGCGACATCTGAGGGCCCGCGACCAGCGCTGTCGATTCCCGGCTTGCGGCGTCGCCGCGCGCAAGTGCGACCTCGATCACAATCACGCCGCTTCCACCGGAGGCGCGACCTGTCACACGAACCTCGCGTCGTTCTGCCGTCGCCACCACGTCCTGAAGCACAACTCGCCGTGGCACGTCGCACAGAGATCGGGAGGAGTCATCGAGTGGACGAGCCCCACCGGCCGCACTTACATCGACCGTCCTCCCACACCGAACACGGTCACTTTCAGCGATTCGGATGCCGCGAGCGCACCGTTCTGAGCTGTGGATAAGTTCGGCGGCGAGTGCTGGACTTCACCTAGCTTGGCGCGATGACTTCTCGGATTCTTGGCGCTGTCGGTGCGGCTGTTGTGGTCGGGACGCTTGTAGGGTGCGGGACCGGGCCGGCTCCCGAACCGACGCCGACGGCGGCGTTCGCCAGTGAGGCGGAGGCGTTCGCCGCGGCGGAGCAGGTGTACCGGGCGTACAACGAGGCAGCGAACGCCAGGGTTCGCGGAGAACCGGATCCCGATCCGCACGACTACCTCTCAGGCGCGGCCCTGGAGGGTGACATTGACGCGGAGAATCTGCTTCGTGAGCTGCACCTCACAGCGAGGGGCGCAGCGACGGTCGCTTCGTTCACTGGCGCGGAAGCCCGCATCGACGGAAGCATCGCGGAGGTATCCGGATACGTATGCATCGACGTCTCCGGACTGCGAGTCCTCAACGAGGAAGGGGTGGACGTCACTCCTTCAAATCGGGGTGACGTAGTCGCTCAAGTGGTGGTGTTCAGCGGAGATCCCTCCAGCCTGATGATCATCAGCGAGAGCTCAGCAGAGGAGGATTCATGTTGAGCCGCGTCACTCCGGCGCTACTGGTGCTGATCTGGGTCCTCGCCACACCCACCATGGCGACCGCGGTGGCCTCTGGCTGCGCCGCCTCCGCTGAGAAGTTGGGCCTTTGCGGAGCGACCGACGGCTCGACTCTGACGATCTCCGGCGTTCAACAGCAGCCGGAGATTGATGCGAGTCCGCGTCGCAGCGATGGCGGGCCTAAGTCATCACAAGGGCCGTCGGGTCCGAAGGAGGAGTTCGACCCGTCGATCTGCGGGACCATCTCCCTGACTGCGCGGTGCGTGCGATGGACTCCTCCCCCGCCCCGCACTCAACCACCGGATCCTCCGGCGGCGCCCACAGCACCAGCGATCACGATCAGCGATCTCGCGCGCTTCGCGCCTGCACCGATCGCCGCGACCGCCGAGCCGGGGAACGTGGGCATCGCCGGCATGCCGACGAATTTCCTTGGGACGGCGAGCGTGCAGGTCCAGAACGCTGAGCTGTTCGGTGTGCCCTTCACCGTGCGGTTCACCCCAGCGGGATATGACTACACATACGGCGACGGCGCGACCGCCACGCGAGCGGTGGCCGGAAAGACCTGGGCGGAGCTGGGTCAGGCGCAGTTCACGCCGACGCCGACAAGCCACGTGTATACGCAACGCGGCACGTATTCCGCTGAGGTCGACGTCCGATACGCCGCAGAGGTCGATTTCGGCACGGGCTGGATCCCCGTCGCCGGAGAGCTGACGACCGATGGCACTGACCAGCAGATCCGGATCTTCGAGGCTCGCACAGCGTTGGTCGCTCGCACCTGCATTGAGCATCCCGGAGCACCGGGATGTTGAGCGGTGATGCTGTGGATAATCCTCAGGCAAGCCGAGCGCGGCGCTACCGTGTGCGGATGATTCCGAGCCACACGTCTGCGCGAGTCGCGTCCGTTCTCGTACTCCTGGCTGTTCTGGGCGGCGCAGCAGTGGGATGCGGGGCGAAGCGGCCCCCCTCCCCTACGCCCACCCCGTTGTTCGCGAGCGAAGAAGAGGCATTCGCCGCCGCGGAGGAGACGTACCGGGCATACAACGAGGCGGGCAATAGGGAGAGGGCAGGCGACGAAGCGGCCGACTCCATGTCATTCCTGACGGGTGACGCGCTCGAAAACGAGATCGCTTCGACACGCGAACTTCTGGACGCTGGTGTCGAGCTGAGGGGAGACATACAGGTTCTGGAGTTTGTGGGCCTCGTTGCAAGCATCGAAAGCAGGTCGAGTGCGGTTACATCGACTGTTTGCCTGGATGTCAGTGCTGTTCACGCGGTCGACGAGGCAGGAAACCTTGTCACAGCGACGGGACGCAGCGATGTCTACGGCGTCGACCTGACCTTCGTCGAGCGAGACTCATCGCTGAAGATCCTCCGCTTCGAAGTTTCGGCATCGATTCCATGCTGATCGCGTTGCTGCTGTCCGCTGTCCTGGTCACCGGGCCGCTCGGCGTGCAGGCCTCGACGGGGTGCTCGGTGAGCTCTCTGGCGAGTTCCGGATGTGGAGTGAGTAACGATGGGACTTCGCTCGCGGTGTCCGGCACGCAGCAGAGCACGAGATCCGGCTCACCGTCGACGCCGAGCGCGGATCGGCCGCCACGCACCAGCACCGCGCCGCCAGCGGGACCGAGCGAAGAGTCCATCCGCTTGGCGAGATGCCTCGACGGGGGTGGAACCACCCGCTGCGTGAGGCGCGATCAACCGGGCACGCCGCCACCGGACGCGCCCATCGTTTCCGGCCAGCGCCCGATCACGATCAACGACCTCGCGCAGTTCACGCCGGCGTCGATCACCGCGACGGCGGAGCCGGACAATGTCGGCATCGCGGGGATGCCGGCGAACTTCATCGGCGGCGCTGAGGTTCAGATCCGCACCGGATCACTGTTCGGAGTTCCGGTCACCGTCCGATTCACGCCCGTCGCCTACGTCTACACGTATGGGGACGACACATCGGCGACCCTCGCGACGGCGGGGCGGACGTGGTCCTCGCTGGGTCAGGCGCCGTTCACTCCCACGCCGACCAGCCACGTCTACGAGCAGCGCGGCACCTACATCGCCGAGGTGGATGTCCGGTATACCGCCGAAGTGGACGTCGGAGCAGGATGGGTCCCGGTCACCGGCGAGCTGACGTCCGACGGCGTCGATCAGCAGATCCGGATATTCGAGGCCCGCACGGCGCTGGTGGCCCGTACCTGCATCGAGAACCCGGGCGCCCCGGGCTGCTGAACACGAACGAGCCGCCCGGACCCTAAGGTCCGGACGGCTCGTCGATCAATTGCTTACTGGTACGACTTGACGATCTCGAGGAGGCTCGGGACGTTGGCGTATGCCTCGGCCGCGTTCTCCTTGGTGACGATCACCGGGTCGAGCAGGTAGGCCGGGACGACCTTGGCACCGTTGTCGTAGGACTCGGTGTCGTTCACGTCGACCTCTTCGCCCTTCTGCAGCTGGCCGACCATCTTGATGGCCTGCTCCACGAGCAGCGAGGTGTCCTTGTTGATCGTGGAGTACTGGATGCCCTCCATGATCGACTTCACCGACTCGACCTCGGAGTCCTGACCGGTGACGACCGGAACAGGCTTGCCCGCCTGCTGCACCGACGTGATGATGGCGCGAGCGAGCGTGTCGTTCGGGGACAGCACACCGTCGAGGACGGTGTCACCGCTGTACGAACCGGTGAGCAGCGTGTCCATGCGGTTCTGAGCGTTCTCCGCGAGCCAGCCCTCGGTCGCGGTCTGTGCGATCTCGGTCTGACCGGACACGACGACGATGTTGCCGTTGTCGATCTCCGGCTGCAGGACCTCCATGGCGCCGTCGAAGAAGACCTTCGAGTTGGCGTCGTCCGGCGAACCCGAGAAGAGCTCGATGTTGTACGGAGCCTCGTGGCCCGCACGCTCGGCGAGGCCGTCGAGCAGAGCCTGACCCTGCAGGTTTCCGACCTTGAAGTTGTCGAACGCCGCGTAGTAGTCGACAGCCTCGGTGTTCTCGATGAGACGGTCGTAAGCGATCACGTAAGCGCCGGCATCCTTCGCCGCCTGCACCTGCGTGGCCAGCTGCTTGCCGTCCTTCGCACCGATGATGATGACCTTGGCGCCGTTGGTGACCATGGCCTGGATCTGGTTCTGCTGCTCGGCGACCGTGTTGGTGGCCGGAGCGTACTGGACGTCGGCCTTGAAACCGGCCTCCTCCAGTCCGTCGGTGAACAGCTTGCCGGCGAGGACCCAGTTCTCACTGGTCTTGTCCGGAAGCGCGACACCGATGGTGGCGTCTGCCGCGAAGCCCGCTGCGGCCTCGTCGCCCGATCCCGATCCGGCGTCGCCGCCACGCTCGGCCGAGCAGCCGGTGAGCGCGAAGGCAGCCGTCGCGACGAGCGCTGTCGCTGTGACGATGATCTTCTTCATGTGATCTCTTTCTGTGTGATGTTGACGGACCCTGAGCGCGAGCACTGCGCCAGGATTCGCTTACTCGCTCCGCGTCTTCTCGACGGGCGGAGCCTGGTAAGTCTTGTTGGGCTCGAAGACCGGGGAGGCCTCCGGGTCGTTGCCGTTGCGGCGACGCGTCATGAAGCCGATGAGCGACGGGCGTCCCTGCTGCTTGTTCCAGACGTCGATGCCGACCGCGAACAGGAGGACGATGCCCTTGATCATCGAGACGACGTCGGCGCCCTGACCGAGCAGCGCGAGGCCGTTGTTGAGGAACGCCATGACGAGACCACCGATGATGGAGCCGATCACGGTGCCGATACCACCCGCGACAGCCGCGCCACCGATGAAGACCGAGGCGATCGCGTCGAGCTCCCAGCCGGTGCCGTCGTTCGGGCCCGAGGCCTGCGAGCGGGCGACGAAGATCATGCCGGCCAGCGCCGCCATGACGGACATGTTCATCATGACGAAGAAGTCGACCCAGCGGTCCTTCACACCCGACAGGCGTGCGGCCTGGCGGTTGCCACCCACGGCGTAGATGTGGCGGCCGAAGACGGTGTTCCGCGTGATGAACGAGTAGATGATGACGAGGGCGAGCAGGATCAGACCCGGAACCGGGAAGCTCGTGCCGGGACGACCCGTCGCGAACATCCACGCCGCAGCGAGCACGACGACCGAGAGGAGCACGACCTTGACGACGCTGACCCACAGGGGCGCGCTGTCGGAGCCCATCTTGTGCTGCTGGCGACGCGTGCGGATCTCCCAGAAGACCAGCCACGCGACGGCGAGCAGGGCGAGGAGCATCGTCGGCACGTTGAAGTCCAGCGGCAGACCGACCTCAGGCAGATAGCCGGTGCCGATCACCTGGAAGCCCTTGGGCACCGGGATCGTCTGCGCGTCGCCGATCCACTGCTGCGCACCGCGGAAGAAGAGCATGCCGGCGAGCGTCACGATGAACGCGGGCACCCCGACGTACGCGACCCAGAAACCCTGCCACGCGCCCACCAGGGCACCGACGCCGAGACCGAGCAGGATCGCCAGCGGCCAAGGGAGGTTCCAGTCGGCCATCGACTTCGCGACGATGATGCCGGTGAAAGCCGCCACGGAGCCGACCGACAGGTCGATGTGCCCCATGATGATGACCATCACCATGCCGATCGCCAGGATCAGGATGAACGAGTACTGGTTGATGACGTTGATCAGGTTGCCCGACGTCAGCGTCGCACCGTTCGGTCCGTTGCGCAGCAGTGTCAGCACCTCGAAGAGGACGATGATGACGATGAGGCTGCCCAGGATGCCGAACTGGCGCAGTGACGAGGTGCCGTTGCTTCCGAACATCTTGCGGATGTCGCCGAAGTGGAAGCCGCGCTTCGTTGTCGTGAGGTCGGTGGTCATGCGGATGCTTTCTGAGTCGCGGAGGTCATGCTGCGCATGAGTGCCTCGGGTGTCGCCTGGTCGGCCGGGATGCAGTCGGTGACCCGACCTTCGAAGACGGTGTAGATGCGGTCGGAGATGCCGAGGAGCTCGGGGAGCTCGCTGGAGATCACGATCACTCCCTTGCCCTGTGCGGCGAGCTCGTTGATGATCGCGTAGATCTCGTACTTGGCTCCGACGTCGATGCCGCGGGTCGGCTCGTCGAGGATCAGCAGGTCGGGGTCGGTGAACATCCACTTCGCCAGGACGACCTTCTGCTGGTTGCCGCCGGAGAGCTTCGCGACACCCTCCTCCACCGATGGCGTCTTGATCCGGAGCGCCTTGCGGTACTGCTCGGCGACCGCGTACTCCTGACGCTCGTCGACGACGCCGCGGCGGGTGATCTTGGACAGCTTGGCCGCGACCGTCGAGCGCTTGATGGTATCGAGCAGGTTGAGACCGAGGACCTTGCGGTCCTCGCTGACGTAGGCGAGACCGTGCTTGATCGCGGCGGCGACGTCGGGGAGGACGATCTCCTGGCCGTCCTTCACGATCGTCCCGGACTGGAACGTTCCGTACGAACGCCCGAAGAGGCTCATCGCGAACTCGGTGCGCCCGGCACCCATGAGACCGGCGATGCCCACGACCTCGCCGCGGCGAACGTTGATGCTGGAGCCCTTCACGACCATGCGCTCGGACACGGTGGGGTGCTGCACCCACCAGTCCTTGACCTCGAAGAAGACCTCGCCGATCTCGGGCGTGCGGTCGGGGTACCGGCTCTCGAGAGAGCGTCCGACCATGCCGCGGATGATGCGGTCCTCGTTGATCTCGCCGCGCGAGATGTCGAGCGTCTCGA
>JAZBLS010000061.1:0-17704 GCA_037033365.1 Actinomycetota bacterium
TCGTAGAAGGTACGGAAGGCGTGCGCGAGACTCTTCGGTCCCGGCTCGATGCCGGCTGCCGGCCAGCGGATGTCACCCCAGAGGATGTCGGGGCGGTACCGGTCGATCAGGTCGATGACGTGGTCGTGCGCATACTCGGCATAGGCGAGGTCGTCGGGTGCCGGCGCGTCATCCCGATCGATCGGCGGGAGCCCGGAGAAGTGCCAGTCCAGACCGCCCGAGTAGTAGACGCCGAAGCGCAGGCCCGCGGATCGCGTCGCCTCGGCGAACTCGCCGATGAGGTCGCGCTGCGGGCCCCGCGCGACCGTGTTGCGCCCATCCGTCGCGGGGGCGTCCCACAGGGTCACGCCGTCGTGGTGCTTCGTCGTGGGGATGAAATAGCCGGCTCCCGTCGCCGCGACGACCGCGAGCACCTCGTTCGCGTCGAACTCCTCGGCCTTCCATCGGTCCAGGAAGTCGTCGTAGGGAGCGTCTCCGTGCACCTCGCGGTGATGCTGCTGCGCCGGTGACCCCTCGATGCGCATGGTGTTGGCGTACCACTCGGCGTAGGGATTGTGCGCGTACCACTCTTCCCGTGGCACGGCGCCGAGCTCGCCGGTCGGCTCGGCCCAGGCGGGCACCGAGTAGGGGCCCCAGTGCACGAAGATCCCGAGCGCCGCGCCGCGGAACCACTCCGGCAGCGGCCGCACGAACTCGCGGTACGGCTCGGGTCGAACTGCATCGATATCGAACATCGCCATGGCGTCAGCCTCTCATCACACCCTTGTGAACGGATTCGTCTATCACGTATCCTATAGGAAATCTTGATCTCGAAGGAGAGGTTCAATGACAGACGCAGGCTTCCGACGCCCCACGGAGCGCATCCCCGGCGGGGAGTGGTTCAGCGGCGCGGGTCTCGGCATCTTCGTGCACTGGGACCAGGCGTCGCAGCAGGGGATCGAGATCTCCTGGCCGCTGGTCGGGCGCAACATCATCCCGGGCCAGGATGCCGTGGAGGATGCGGTCACGGTGGCGGAGTACCAGGCGACCGCGCCGACGTTCGATCCGACCGAATGGGATGCTGCCGACCTCGCGCGCCGGGTCAAGGAGGCCGGAGCGACCTATGTCGTCTTCACCGCGCGCCACCATGCCGGGTACAACATGTTCTTCACCGAGCAGTCCGACTTCGGCGTTCAGCACGGCCCGTTCGGCCGCGACATCACGCGCGAGTTCGTCGACGCGGTCCGCGCGGAGGGCATGAAGGTCGGGATCTACTACAGCCTTCCCGACTGGAACCACCCCGACTATCCGGCTTTCCGTGACGAGGACCTGCCCTACAAGCTGGAGCACTGGCCCGCGGCCGGGCTTCCCGAGTTCGCCGACACCCCGGACGCGACCGACCGCCACCGGCGCTCGTCTCCGGAGGAGTGGTCGCGCTACCTCGACTACGTGCGCGCGCAGCTGACCGAGCTGCTGACGAACTACGGCGCGATCGATCTGCTGTGGTTCGACGGCGACTGGGAGCGCTCCGCCGTCGAGTGGACGGCACCGGGCCTCCGCCGACTCATCAAGGAGCTGCAGCCGGACGTCGTGATCAACGACCGCCTTCCCGGACAGGGAGACTACCGCACCCCCGAACAGGGGTTCCCGCTCACCGCGCCGACCGGGCCCTGGGAGCTGTGCCTCACGATCGGCGACCACTGGGCCTGGCGCAAGGGACCGGACAACGAGAAATCCGCGCGCTCGCTGCTCGTGACGCTCATCGACGTGGTGGCCCGCGGCGGCAACCTCCTCCTGAACGTCGGGCCGGGGCCCGACGGTACTCTGCCCGTGATCGAGCAGGAGCGACTGGGCGAGTTCGCCGAGTGGATGACGGCGCACGCCGAGTCCGTGATCGGCGTCGAGCCGACGGCCCACATCGACTTCCACGGGCCCACCACCGCCCGTGACGGGCGCCTCTACCTGCACCTCACGTCGGTGCCGGTGGAAGAGGTGATCGTCCGCGGCATCCCTGTCCGGCGGATCACCCGCGTGAGCCGCCTCGCCGACGATCTCGAGCTGCAGCACGACGCGAGCTTCGAGGTGCACGAGGCCTCCATCGCCGGCGATGAGCTCGGCGAACTCCGCATCGTCGCACCGCAGCCGAGTGGAGCGCTGATCGACGTCATCGCGATCGACTTCGCCGACGAGTGAACCGCGGATCCCCCTGGACGCCGTACCCGAACCACCAGACGCAGTACCCGAACCACAACGCATCTATCCGGCATCCAATGAAGGAGGCAGACAGTATGAATGCAATCCCATCCCGACGCGCGAAGCGTCTCATCCTCACCGGCGTCGCAGGCCTGACCGCGATCACCCTCGCGGGCTGCGCGAGCGGCGACTCCGGTGGCGGCTCCGGCGAGGCCGGCGGGCCACTCGTGCTGTACACGTGGGCCGCGAGCGAGGGCGATCAGGCCCAGTGGGCCGATTTCATCTCCGGTGCGCAGGCCGAGGATCCCGATCTCGACATCTCGGTCGAGGGTCCGAGCTTCTCCGACTACTGGACCAAGGTGAAGACGCGCCTCAACGGCGCGAACCCGCCCTGCCTCCTCACCACGCAGGCCGCGAGGGCGCAGGAGCTCGGTGACCTCCTCATGCCGCTCGACGACCTGATCGAGAAGAGCGGCTTCGACATCGACAACATCGACTCGTCCATGCTCTCCGGCATGACGGTCGACGGCACGATCAGGGCCATCCCCTACGACGCCGAGCCGATCGTGCTCTTCTACAACGTGGAGGCCTTCCAGGCCGCGGGTCTCGAGCTCCCCGGCGCCGAGTACACCAGGGACCAGTTCATCGCCGACGCGAAGGCGCTCACCGACGGGGAGAACAAGGGGCTCGCACTCGCGCCCGGCATCTTCATCCCGAACGCGTGGTCACTGGCCGACGGCGTGCCGGCTGTCACGGAGGACGGCGAGCTCGACCTCACCAACCCCGAGTTCGTGGAGCAGATCCAGAGCTTCTTCGACCTCGTCTCGGTCGAGGGCGTCGCGAAGGCTCCCGAGGCCGCGGACGGCTCCGAGGTCTCGCAGCAGGCGTTCACGTCCGGCTCGGTGCCCATGCTGATCGAGGGGCCGTGGATGTACGGCAGCTTCGCGGAGGCCGCCGACTTCACGCTCGGCGTCACCATCGTCCCGTCGACCAGTGGCGAGGCGGCGGCCATGACGGCCGGTTCCGGCTTCGGTATCGCGGCGAACTGCGAGCGCCCGGACGAGGCGTTCGCGGCGATCGAGGCCCTGACCTCGGTGTCGGTGCAGGAGAAGCAGGCCGAGGCCCGCGGCATCGTCCCTGCGCGCATTGAGGCGCTCCCGGCCTGGGCCGAGGGCAAGACCGAGGGCGCGGCGGAGGTCGTCGAGGCGCTGCTGTCGAACGCGACGCCGCAGCGCACGACCCCGACCTGGAACCAGGTCGAGACGCTCATGACCCAGTACGGCGTGCAGGGCTACCGAGGTGAGCTGACGGCCGAGGAGATCATGGAGACCATCCAGAACTCGGTGGCGGGCTGAGCCGATGGCGATCATGAGCGACCGGAGCGAGGCCACGGCCTCCTCCGCGATGCCCGGCGTGGCGGGGGTGCCGATCGGCGCCCCCGCCCCGCGGGTCCCCCGGCCACCACGACGTCGCGGTCAGACCTGGGTGGCCGTGGCGTTCCTCGCGCCGGGGATGATCGGGTTCGTCCTGTTCATCCTGACGCCGCTGTTCGGGTCGGCCTTCATCAGCCTCTTCGACTGGAAGCTGTTCGGCAGCCCGGACTTCATCGGCATCGAGAACTACCTGAAGCTCTTCCGCGACCCGACCTTCTACACGGTGCTCGGGAACACCGTGATCTTCGCGATCGTCTACACGGCGCTCAACCTGTTCGTCGCACTGACGCTCTCCCTGTGGTTGAACACCCGCATGAAGGCCGCGGGTGCCTGGCGGGTCATCTTCTTCCTGCCCGTGATCACGCCCATGGTGGCCAACGCGCTGGTGTGGCGCCTGCTCCTCTCGCAGGACGGGCTCGTCAACTCCATGCTCGCCACGGTCGGCATCGACGGACCCAACTGGCTGTCAGACTCCGCGTGGGCACTGCCCTCGGTGATTGCGATGTCGGTGTGGCAGTCGTTCGGCTACAACGTCATCGTCCTGTCGGCCGGGCTCAGCGCCATCCCCAAGGAGCTCCTCGAGGCGTCCCGCATCGACGGGACGACCGCGTGGCAGCGGCTGCGGTTCATCATCCTGCCCCTGCTCTCGCCGTCGCTGTTCTTCTGCTCGACCATGACCATGATCGGCGCCTTCCAGGTGTTCGTGCAGCCGCTGTTCCTCACGCAGGGCGGGCCCGGCGAGAGCACCAACACGTTCGTGCTGTACCTCTATCGGAACGGCTTCGTCTTCGACCGGCTCGGCTACGCATCCGCCCTCGCGTGGATCCTCTTCGTCGTGGTGATGCTCATCACGGCCCTGCAGTTCGTCGGCCAGCGCAAGTGGGTGAACTATGAGTGACCGTGATCTCTCCGCGACCGCGCTGCTGATCCTCCCGCGCCGTGCGCGTCAGCGCCGGGCATCCGTCAAGGAATGGCTGAACACGGCGGCGATCGCCCTCGTGGCCCTCGTGTTCGCCTTCCCCTTCATCTGGATGTTCCTCACGGCGCTCAAGCCGGAGGACGAGGTGTTCACCGCGACCCCGCAGATCTTCGGCTCTGAGATCCGCTGGGCGAACTTCGTCGAGGCGTGGACGGTGGTGCCGTTCGGACGCTTCATCCTCAACGGCCTCTTCGTGGCCATCGCCGGCGCCGCGCTCTCGGTCGTCGTCGCAGTGCTCTCCGCCTACGCGTTCTCGCGTCTGCGGTTCCGGTTCCGCGACAAGCTCTTCCTGCTGTTCGTGCTGACGCTCGTCCTCCCGCAGGAGGTGCTGGTTGTGCCGCTGTTCATCATGATCAACAGCTGGGGCTGGAACGACAGCTACGGGGCGCTGATCATCCCGTTCGCGTTCACGGCGTTCGGAACCTTCCTCATGCGGCAGTTCTTCCTCACGATCCCCATCGAGTACGAGGAGGCCGCGCTGATCGACGGCGCCTCGCGGCTGCGCACCCTGTGGTCGGTCCTCCTTCCCCAGCTGATCGCGCCGCTGAGCGTGCTCGCGGTCTTCTCGTTCATCGGCTACTGGAACTCGTACCTGTGGCCGCTCATCATCATCAACACGCAGGAGATGGCGACCGTGCCGCTCGGTCTCGGTATGTTCACCGGACAGTTCGGCACGCAGTGGTCCCTGCTCATGGCGGCGTCGACCCTGGCCGTCATCCCCTCGCTGATCCTGGTGCTGCTGCTGCAGCGTCAGCTGATCAAGGGGGTCACCCTGGGCGGACTCGGAGGACGCTGATGACCACTTTCGACACGACCGCGACCCTGCGGGAGGTCACGGCGGATGCCACGGCCGGAAGCCGCATCGTGCAGGCCGAGGCGCAACTCTGCGACCTCCCGGTGGAGACGGAGCGCACGGATGCGCTGCAGACGTTCGTGAAGCAGGAGACGATCTTCGTCCGTCTGCGGACCGCGGACGGCACCGAGGGCGTCGGGTACAGCTACACGATCGGTACCGGGGGTGGTGCGGTGCTGAGCCTCCTGCGCGAAACGCTGCTGCCCGCGCTGATCGGGCTGGAGGCCGAGCGCCCCGAGGCCGTGTGGCTCGCGCTGTTCGGCATCACCCGAGCGACCACGGTCGGCCCGATCACCGCCCTCGCGCTCGCCGCGGTGGACACGGCCGTGTGGGATGCGAAGACGAGGCGCGCCGACCTTCCGCTGTGGGTCGCGGCCGGCGGGGCGTCCCCCTCGGTGCCGGTCTACGACACCGAGGGCGGCTGGCTGCACCTCACGACCGACGAGCTCGTGGCCGCGGCGGTCGATTCCCGCGACCGGGGCATGGGCGGGGTCAAGATCAAGGTCGGGATGCCGAAGGGGTACCAGGACCTGGACCGACTCCGTGCCGTGCGCGAGGCGGTGGGGCCAGGCCTCGACATCATGGTCGACGCGAACCAGTCCTTCTCGGTCTCCGAGGCGGTGCGTCGGGCCCGGCTGTTCGAGCAGGTCGACGTGTTCTGGTTCGAAGAGCCGCTCCCTGCGGAGGACATCGAAGGGCATCGACTGCTCGCCCGCTCGACGTCGGTGCCGATCGCCGTGGGGGAGAGCATGTACTCGCTCGGGCACTTCCGCGAGCATCTGCAGCGCGGCGGGGCCTCGATCGTGCAGGCGGATGTCGCCCGAGTGGGCGGGATCACGCCGTGGCTCAAGATCGCGCACCTCGCTGAATCGTTCAACGCCCCCATCGCGCCGCACTTCCTCATGGAGCTGCACGTCTCGCTCGTCTGCGCCGTGCCCAATGCTCTATACCTCGAGCACATCCCACAGCTGCGCGCCGTGACCTCGACCGAGCTCCGCATCGAGGACGGACGGGGGTGGGCTCCGACCGGCGCGGGCCTCGGGATCGACTGGGACGACAGCGCCCTCACGGGTCTGGTGGTCGCATGATCCCGACCGTCGGGTACGGCGCCGCGGCCCTGGGCAACCTGTATCAGGCGCTCCCGGAAGACGAGTGGCCCCGCATCGTGCCCGCGGCGTGGGCCGGCGGCATCCGGTACTTCGATGTCGCACCCCACTACGGGCTAGGCCTCGCGGAACGGCGTCTCGGGGAGAGCCTTCGTGCGTTCCCTCGTGACGAGTACCTCGTCTCGACCAAGGTCGGGCGGGTGCTCGTGCCGCAGGATGCCGCGGGGCGGACGGACATCGACAACCTGTTCGACGTGCCCGCGGATCACCGCCGCGTGCGCGACTATTCGCGCGACGGCGTTCTGCGGTCGATCGACGACTCGCTCACCCGCCTCGGACTCGACCGGATCGACTTCGTGCTCGTGCACGACCCCGACGAGTACGAGGCGGAGGCGCTCGACGGCGCCTTCCCCGCGCTCAGCGAGCTGCGCGACCAGGGCGTCATCACCTCGTTCGGTGCCGGGATGAACCAGAGCGGGATGCTCGCCCGGTTCGTGCGGGAGACGGATGCCGACGTCATGATGGTCGCGGGGCGGTGGACGCTGCTCGACCAGTCGGCCCTCGACGACCTCCTTCCCGCGGCCGTCGAGCGCGACGTCGCGGTCATCGCTGCGGCGGTCTTCAACTCCGGCATCCTCGCGACGGATGCTCCCGCGCACGGCGCCATGTTCGACTACGGCTCGGCCGACCCCGCGATCGTCGAACGGGCGCAGGCGCTCGCCGATGTGGCGCACAGGTACGGCGTCACGCTGCCCGAACTCGCGACGCAGTTCCCCCTCACGCATCCGGCGGTCGCGTCCGTCGTGATGGGCGGCGCGACTGCCGAGCAGATGAAGCGGAACAGTCGACTGGTCGAGCGACCGGTGCCGCCCGAGGTGTGGGCGGAGATCGCGGAACTCGGCCTGATCAGCCCCTCCGCGGTGTCTGCGCGGCAGGCCGAGGCGACGGGAGGCCACCCCCTACGATGAGACTCATGTTCAGCGACGACGAGGCACGCGGACCGCGGCCGCTTCCCGCGCGCCGCGCGCTCGTCGACGACGTGTACGACGCCGTGCTCGGTCTGCTCATGGACCGGGTGATCGAGCCGGGCGCCAAGGTGAACATCGATGCGGTCGCTCGCGACCTCGACGTCTCGCCGACCCCGGTGCGCGAAGCGCTCACTCGGCTCGAGGCCGAGGGGCTCGTCGCGAAGCGTGCGCTGAAGGGCTACGTCGCGGCGCCGCTGCTGGACGCGGCAGGGCTCCGCGACCTCTACGACATGCGCGAACTGCTCGAGCCGGAGGCGGCGCGCCGGGCGTCGGGACGCATCGACGACGAGACCGAGGCGGAGCTGGCGGAATCGGTGGAGCAGATGCGCGCGGCATCCGCTCCCGATGAGGACGAGCGCTTCCGCAGCTACCGCCGGTTCATCGACGAGGACCTGCACTTCCATCATCTGATCGCCGAGAACGCGCACAGCCCGCTGCTGTCCGAGGCGATCGTGCGGCTCCGTGCGCACATGCACCTGTATCGGCTGGACTTCCGCCACGACTTCGAGGGCGACACCGTGCGCGAGCACGAGAGCATCCTGCGGGCCCTTCGCGGGCGTGATCCCGAGGCTGCGGCCACCGCGATGCGCACGCACATCGAGAACTCCTTCCGCCGCCTCGGACCCGCGCTGGAGTCCTGAGGAACCCCGGATCCCCATGGGTCCCTGGGCCTGTCTTCACCTGGGTCCCTGAGCTTGTCTTCACCTGGGTCCCTGAGCTTGTCTTCACCTGGGTCCCTGAGCTTGTCGAAGGGCGCTTCGACAAGCTCAGCGACCCAGATGCGGGCCGCTCAGCGACCCAGATGCGGGCCGCTCAGCGACCCAGATGCCGGCCGCTCAGCGACCCAGATGCCGGCCGCTCAGCGACCCGAGGGGGACACTTCCGGCAACCCCAATCCGGCTTCGCGGCCTAACGACTTCCTTACGGCAGGTAAACTGGAACCTGACACCCGCCCGCCTGTGCCGATTCCCGGCCGACGAGCCTTGAGGAGCCGCGTATATGCTGATGCTCCTCGCCGTGTTCCTCCTCGGGTCTCTGCTGATGCCCGTTCTGGTGCGCTGGCTGGGTGCTCGGGCATTCGCCATCGCCGCACTCATTCCCGCAGCGGCATTCGTCCACGCGCTCGCGATGACGCCGCAGGTGCTCGACGGGCCGGTGCCGTTCGAATCGGTCGAGTGGATCCCCCAGCTCGGGCTGAACCTGTCGATGAACATGGACGTGCTCGGCTGGGTGCTGACCCTCATCGTCACGGGCGTCGGCGCGCTGGTCCTCCTGTACTGCCGCTGGTACTTCCACGACGACTCCGCGGGGATCGGCCAGTTCTCCGCGGTCCTGCTCGGTTTCGCCGGGGCGATGTACGGTCTCGTCCTGACCGACGACCTGGTCATGCTCGTCATGTTCTGGGAGGTGACGAGCATCCTCTCGTACCTCCTGATCGGTCACTACCGTCGTCGTGCCGCCAGCCGACGCGCCGCCCTCCAGGCGCTGCTCGTGACGACCCTCGGCGGTCTGGTGATGTTCATCGGCGTGGTGATCCTCGTCGTGGACGCCGGAACATCGAGCATCCGCGAGATCCTCGAGATCGCGCCGACCGGACCGATCATCGATGCCGCGATCGTGATGCTGCTCGTCGGTGCGATCAGCAAGTCCGCGCTCTTCCCGTTCCACTTCTGGCTCCCCGGTGCGATGGCGGCACCGACCCCGGTCAGCGCATACCTGCACGCGGCCGCGATGGTGAAGGCGGGCATCTACCTGATCGCGCGCTTCGCGCCGATCTTCGCCTTCAGCGGCCCCTGGCGCCCCATCATCATCTCGGTCGGCGTCCTGACGATGCTGCTCGGCGGCATCCAGGCGCTCCGTGAGACCGACCTCAAGCGCATCCTCGCGTTCGGCACGGTCAGCCAGCTCGGCTTCTTCGCGATCGTGATCGGCTACGGCACGCAGGCCAGCGCCCTCGCCGGCCTCGCGCTCGTGATCGGCCACGCCCTGTTCAAGTCCGCGCTGTTCCTCATCGTCGGCGTGATCGACCGGCAACTGTCGACTCGTGACATCACCGAGCTCAGCGGTGTCGGCCGGCAGGCGCCGGTCATGGCGACCGCGGCATTCATCTCGATCGCCTCGATGGCGGGCATCGCTCCGACACTCGGCTTCGTGGCCAAGGAGTCCACGCTCACCGCCCTGCTCGACGACGCGATCGGCGGCTCGCCGTGGGGTCTCGTCGCGATCATCGGCGTGAGCGTCGGATCCATTCTCACCGCGGCATATGGCATCCGGTTCCTGTGGGGTGCCTTCTGGACCAAGCGCGACGCGCAGGGCGACCGGCTTCCCGACACGGCATGGCCCGACCCGCCGGTGGGCTTCCTCTCGGCTCCGATCATCCTCGCTGGCGTCACTCTCGCCGCAGGCATAGGCGCTCCCGCCCTCGACAAGGCGCTGCAGGGGTACGCGCTCACGGCGACCCCGGGACTGGATGCCGCGGGCGAGGCCGTCGAGGGGCCCGGCCATCTCGCGCTCTGGCACGGCCTCGAACCGGCGCTCGGCATCTCGATCCTCACGGTGCTCCTCGGCGCCGGCGTCTTCCTGCTGACCGTCCGCTCCGGGTGGGACCGCCGAGCGCGGTTCCTCTCCTTCACCGCCGCCGACGTGTACTACCTCGTCATGCGCGGCATCGATCGGCTCTCGGTTCTCAGCACCACGCTCACCCAGCGCGGTTCGCTGCCCGTGTACGTCGGCACGATCTTCGTGGTCTTCGTCGCCGCCGAGATCACCGCGCTCGTGGCCAGCGACATCGATCGCTTCCACCTCTCGGCCTGGCACACACCGGCGCAGCTCGTCGTCGCTCCGCTCATGGCGGCAGCGGGTGTGCTCGCCGTCCGGGCTCAGAAGCGGTACACCGGCGTCGTGCTCGTCTCGGTCACGGGCCTCGGCATGGTCGTGCTGTTCGCCACGAGCGGCGCCCCCGACCTCGCGCTGACGCAGATCCTCGTCGAGACCGTCACGATGGTGACCTTCGCGCTCGTGCTCCGGCGACTTCCGGCGCGCATGGGCGAGCACAACGCCTCGGTCGGACGCATCCCGCGCGCCCTGCTCGGCGTGGGTGTCGGTCTGACCATGGCACTCGTCGCGGTCGTCGCCACCCAGTCGCGCGTCGCCGACCCCATCTCGGAGATCTTCCCGAAGATCGCCTACGAGATCGGGCACGGCAAGAACGTCGTCAACGTCGCGCTCGTCGACCTCCGCGGCTGGGACACGATGGGCGAGCTGTCCGTCCTCGTGCTCGCCGCGACCGGAGTCGCCTCTCTCGTGTTCGTCACGCACCGCGCCGACATGCTCGCGGCGACGAAGACGCTCCCGAAGGCTCGTCGTCGCCGCACCCTGAGTCGCCCCCTCGTCGAGACGACCGAGGGCGTGCGCTTCCAGACGAACGAGAACCAGAGCAGCCCCCGCGCGTGGCTCGTCGGCGGGCAGATGATGAAGCCCGAGAACAGGTCCATCCTGCTCGAGGTCATCGTCCGCATCCTCTTCCACACCATCATCGTGGTGTCGATCTTCCTGCTGTTCTCGGGTCACAACCTGCCGGGCGGCGGCTTCGCAGGTGGCCTCGTCGCCGGCATGGCGCTCGTCATGCGCTACATCGCCGGTGGGCGGTGGGAGCTCGGCGCCGCAGCACCCACGGACGCCGGTCGCCTGCTCGGTGCCGGACTCATCCTCGCGGTCGGCGCCGCCGTCATCCCGCTGTTCTTCGGTCTCGCACCCCTGACCAGCTCGTTCTGGGAGTGGGAGATCCCCGGCATCGGACACATGGAGTTCGTGACCTCGACGATCTTCGACATCGGGGTGTACCTGGTCGTGATCGGGCTCGTACTCGACGTCCTCCGCAGCCTCGGTGCCGAGGTCGACCGGCAGACCGCCGCCCTTCGACAGGCTCAGGGACCGGGAACGCAGGCTCAGGGACCGGGAACGCAGGCTCAGGGATCCGAGGTGAGCCGCTGATGGACGTCTCCCTCACCCTCATCGTGATCATGGCCGTGCTCTTCGCGTGCGGCGTCTACGCGATGCTCGAGCGCAGCCTCACGCGCGTCCTGATCGGCTTCCTGCTGCTCGGGAACGCCACGAACCTCCTCCTGCTCGTGGTCATGGGCGTGCCGGGCAACGCGCCCTTCTACGGTGCCGAGGACCCGGTGAGCGACCCGCTGCCGCAGGCCCTGACGCTCACGGCCATCGTGATCACGTTCGCCGTCTCGGCGTTCCTGCTCGCTCTCATCTACCGCTCCTGGCAGCTGGGTCAGGCCGACACGGTCGAGGACGACGAGGCCGACATCGCACTCCGCGAGCGCACGGATGCCGACGAGGACCTCATGGACGACGAGGCCGACGTCGACGACGAGGCCACCACGGACTTCGTGGGTGTGCAGACCGCGCCCATCACGGTGCTGCACATGCGCGACCACCCGTCGATCAGCGATGACGCGCCCGTCGATCGCGCGTACGGCCCGCGCGCGGACGACTCCGGCGATCAGGCGGGATGGCAGGCGAGGGAGGACGCGGATGCCGCGGCATCCGCTCTGGACGACGAATCGGCGCCGCCCGACGATACGGACGGGTCATCCGACTTCCGGACGGATGCCGACACCCATGCGTCCGACGCGCACGAGACGGATGCCGCGGACGCCGCCCGTGACACCGCGGCCGATACGGCATCCGACGACAGCGCACCGGAGCACACCGCCTCCGAAGCCACCGACACCGACACCGACGGGGAGGATCGCCGATGAGCGCTCTCGTCCCCCTGCTGGTCGCCCTGCCGCTGCTCGGCGCCGCCGTGACTCTGATGTTCGGCCGCAACGCGCGTCTGCAGGTCGTGGTGACGGTCGTCACCCTCGCGATCGTCTCGGTGATCGCCGCGGTCCTGCTCGTCGCGGTCGACGCCGGGTCTCCGCTCGCGGTCTCGGTCGGCGGGTGGCCCGTGCCGTTCGGCATCGTGCTCTACGTCGACCGCCTCGCAGCGCTCCTCGTGCTCGTCTCGAGCATCGTGCTGCTGGCCGTCCTCCTCTTCTCGATCGGTCAGGGAGCAGCCGACGGCACGGACGAGACCCCGATCTCGATCTTCAACCCGTCGTACCTGATCCTCGCCGCCGGCATCTTCAACGCGTTCATCGCGGGCGACCTCTTCAACCTCTACGTCGGCTTCGAGATCCTGCTCGTGGCGTCGTACGTGCTCATCACGCTCGGCAGCACCGAGTCGCGCATCCGCACCGGCGCCGTCTACATCGTCGTGTCACTGGTCTCGTCGATCCTCTTCCTCGCGTCGATCGCGATGATCTACGGCGCCCTCGGCACGGTCAACATGGCGCAGATCGCCGAGCGGATGACCGAGCTCCCGCAGGAGACGCAGCTCGTGCTGCACCTCATGCTGGTCGTGGCGTTCGGCATCAAGGCCGCCATCTTCCCGGTGTCGTTCTGGCTGCCCGACTCGTATCCGACCGCACCGGCCCCCGTCACCGCCGTGTTCGCCGGATTGCTGACGAAGGTCGGCGTCTACGCGCTGATCCGCACCGAGACGCAGCTCTTCGCCGACAACAGCATCGACACTCTGCTGCTGATCATCGCCCTCGCCACCATGGTCGTCGGCGTGCTCGGAGCCGTGGCGCAGGCCGAGCTCAAGAGGATCCTGTCGTTCACCCTGGTCAGCCATGTCGGCTATATGATCTTCGGTCTGGCGATCGCGACACCTGCGGCCATCGGTGCCACGGTGTACTACATCGTCCACCACATCGTGGTGCAGACGACCCTGTTCCTCGCGGTGGGACTCGTCGAACGACGAGCCGGCAGCACCTCGATCCTCCGCGTGAAGGGGCTGCTGAAGGTCGCGCCGGTCATCGCGGTGCTGTACTTCATCCCCGCGATCAACCTCGGCGGTCTTCCGCCCTTCTCCGGATTCATCGGCAAGTTCGCACTGTTCGAGGCCGCGGCATCCGTCGGCACGCCTCTGATGATGGTGCTGATCGTCGGCGGCATCGTGACCTCGCTCCTCACCCTGTACGCGCTGATGCGCGCCTGGAACCTCGCCTTCTGGCGCGAGGAGGAGGACTCGACCGAGACCGAGACGCGGATCTCGTACCTGGGCAACGCGCCCGCGGCCGACGAGCAGCAGGAGCGGCGCCGCATCCCGAAGATCATGACGGTCGCGACCGCCGGGATGGTCGGCGTGACCGTCGCGCTGACCGTCTTCGCAGGCCCTCTCTACGCGCTCTGCGACCGCATCGGTGACGCTCTGCTCGACCCCGTCAGCCTCGTGCAGCTGGAAGACGAGGTGGACGGATGACCCCCGAGACCACTCGCCACTTCTGGCGCGACATCGGCGTTCAGCTGCCGTTCCTCGCCTGGCTCGTCGTGCTGTGGATGCTGCTCTGGGGCCAGTTCACGGTCCTCGCGTTCATCAGCGGCCTCGTCGTCGCGGTGTTCGTCACCCGCGTCTTCCGCCTGCCGACCGTCGAGCTCTCCGGACGCATCAACGTCTGGTACGCAGCGCTGCTGATCGTGCAGTTCCTGTTCGCGATGCTGCGCGGCGCGCTGTCGGTGACGGCGCAGGTGTTCGACTTCCGCCGCCAGCCGGGAGCCGCGATCATCGCCGTGCCCTTGCGCTACGCCGACGACCTGATGATGACCCACGTGTCGGTCGTGTCGTCTCTCATCCCGGGCTCGCTCATCGTGGAGGCCGACCGCGACCGGCAGATCCTCTACCTGCACGTCATCGGGGTGCACTCCCTCGAGGACGTCGAGAAGCAGCGCGCGGGGATCCTCCGGTGGGAGCGACGGGTCGTGCGTGCGCTCGGAGCCCCGGCGCAGTACCGTGCCCTCAAGGCCGACGAACGCGCGGCGCGAGCGGCGAAGGGCGGTGTCCGATGAGCGTGCTCCTCCTGGCGATCATGGTCGTGTTCGGAGTCGCGGCGATCCTCACGATCATCCGCATCGTCAAAGGACCGTCGATCCTCGACCGTGCCGTGGCGTCCGACGTCCTGCTGACCGAGGTCATGTGCGTGATCGGCGCTGAGATGGCGATCAACGGGCACACCCGCAACATCCCCGTCATGCTGATCATCGCCGCGGTCGGGGTCTTCGGCTCGATCGCCGTCGCCCGGTTCGTCGCGAGAAGGGACAACACGACACCATGAACGTGTTCGGCCTCAGCATCCCCGACGGCATCGTCGACATCGCCGTCCTCGTGCTCATCCTGCTCGGCGCGATCCTGTGCCTGTCCGCGGCGGTCGGCCTCCTGCGCTTCCGCGATGTGCCGTCGAGGCTGCACGCCGCCACGAAGCCCCAGGTGCTCGGCCTGGTGCTGATCTGCCTCGCGATCGCCCTGTCCATGCGGACAGTGGGTGGCATCCTCGTCGGCCTCGCCCTCGTCGCGCCGATCGTGCTGATGCAGTTCGCGACCGCCCCGCTCTCGGCCCACATCGTCGGGCGCCAGGCGTACCGCAACGGCACCACCGATGAGCGGAGCCTTGTCGTCGACGAACTCGCCGAATCGAAGCAGACGCCTCCCGGAGCGGGCTAGCCCTTCGGCATCCGGTCTTCTGCCCGCTCAGGTTCGGCGGGCTCGGAAAACTTCTGCGGCCCCGACTGCGGTCTGGAGGCCGTAGAACCTGCGCGTGGCCGCAGAAGGTGACGGGGCCTGGCGTCAGATGCTGTCGGCGAAGCTCTGGATCAGGCGCGCGGCGGGTTCGGAGTCGCTGATCAGCGTGCCGTGACCGTGGTCGGGGATGACCTCGAGGTCGGCTCCGGGGATCTCGTCGAGGATCTCGCGGCACCAGCTCATGGGGGCGAGGGGGTCGCTCTCGCCGCGGAGCACCAGCACGGGGCGGTCGATGCGGGCGAAGGCCTTCTCGGGCTCGTGCTCGATGGTCGCGCGCATCTTGCGGAAGAGGTGCGGTCCGCCGCGCAGGTACTCGCGCGCACCGCGCCAGATCACCAGCGGGCGCTCGCCCACGAGGTCGGTGAGCAGGTAGCGGGCCTGCGCGCCGATGTTGCGGGCCGCCTTGTTGACGGTGGGGCCGGCGAGCACGACGCCGGAGACGAGGAGCGGATGCCGGGCGGCGAGCTCGGCCGCGATCTGGCTGCCCATCGAGTGGCCGATCACGACGACGGGTCCCTCGCCGACATGACGGAGATACGCGGCGACGAGGTCGGCATGGCGCTCCATCGTGAGCGTGCGCGTCGGCTCGGGCGCCTCGCCGAACCCGGGGAGGTCGAGCGCGATGACGCGGCCCTCGAGCCGCTGGACCACGTCGAGGTACACGCTGCGGCCCATGCCGATGCCGTGCAGCAGCAGGAAGGTGGTCTTCCCCTCGCCGAACGTCTCCGCGATCAAGGTCGCCCCGGCGTGCTCGAACTCGAGCAGATTGACAGGCGTGCCCTTGGGGGCGAGATAGCTGGAGACCACCTGTCCACGCTAATCGAGCGCGACTTCTGCGGCCAATCGGAGGTTCTGCGGCCTCGACTGGCGAGTCGGGGCCGCAGAACTTCGCATCGGCCGCAGCAGGTGCGACGTGCGCCTACCCCGCGGGAGTCAGCACGAGCGTCTGGGTCGCCGCGGCATCCACCGCCTTCGCCGAGAACGCCCAGGGGCGTTGGATGCCGACCGACCAGTCCTCCGTCTGGTCCGTGTAGTGCTCGTGGAACGCGTGGCCGGATGCTCCGGTCAGGTGCACCCAGGTCGAGGCGTCGAAGTCCGAGAGGTCGACGACCATGCGCATCGACGGCACGGTGGTCGTCGCGTAGGAGGTCCCGAGCTCCCAGCCCGTCGCATTCACCACGGACGCTCCGCCGCTCACCGGGAAGGGTCCGCGGTTGAACAGCGCCTCGATCGGCGCGATGCCGGAGGAGCCGAGCGTGTCGCTGGTCAGCGTGATGGCGTGCAGGTCGCCCCAGCGCCAGGCGTCGACATCCGTGCCCTGCAGGCCGGAGAGCTCGTCGTACGCCTCCTCGGCCGACAGTGCCAGCATCTCGTCCATGCCGTCGACATCGATCGCGGGGTTGGTCCAGAGCGGGTCCGCAGGGTCGTCGAGCAGCGCGGAGACGACCGTGAAGAGGCGTCCCTGGCCGTCGATCGGCAGGGGCTCCTCGCGCTCTGCGAAGAGGTTCTGCACGAGGTTCGACCACAGCACATTGGCATACGCCGCCGCCGGGGAGGACGCCTCGTTCTGCACGTCCCACGTGGTCAGCAGGTCGACGGCGTCGCCGGCGGGACCGTCGATGTCGACCTCGTCGAGAGCCGCCGTCAGGCGCTTGCCGATCCACATCTCGCTGTCCATCTGGATCTCGCGCATGTCCTGCGCGGTCAGCGGCCCTTCCGCGGCGCGTCGTTCGATCAGGTGCACGATGCGCGCGGCGCGATAGCCGTAGTCCCAATCGCGGGAGAGGAAGTAGTCGTAGTCGTCGGTGACGATCGCGTTGTTCGCGGTGACGATGTAGCCGGACGCGGGGTTGTACGCCATCGGAAGATCCGCGAACGGGATGAACCCCGTCCAGTCGTAGCTGCTGTCCCATCCGGGCTGCGGCATCCATCCGTCGCCGGCTCCGCGGACGGGCAGTCGGCCGGGAGCCTGGTACCCGATGTTCCCGTCGACGTCGGCGTAGATCAGGTTCTGCGCCGGCACGTCGAAGAGGGATGCCGCGAGGCGGAACTCCTCGAAGTCCTGGGCCGTCGACAGGGCGAACACCGCGGTTGCGGCCGTGCCGGGGTCGAGGGCCGTCCACCGGAGACTGAGGGCGTACTCGGCGTCGCCCTCGACCCCGGGCGGAGCCGCCTCGGCGCCGCCCGCCGCAAGCCCCGGTGCAGGGTCGTCGGCGATCGTGGTGAAGTCGTCGACCAGTCCGGAGATGATCGGACCGTGGATCGTCGAGCGGATCGTCAGCTCGATGTCGTCCCCTCCCGCGACCTTGATCGTCTCCGTGCTCTCCTCGAGGGGGACGAGCGCGCCGTCGCGCCAGTATTGATCGCCCTCGACGCGCTCGACGTACAGATCGGTGACGTCGGTCGTGAGGTTGGTGAAGCCCCACGCGATCCGCTGGTTGTGGCCGATCACGATGCCGGGGAGCCCCGAGAACGAGAAGCCGCCCATGTCGAA
>JAZBLS010000062.1:0-17094 GCA_037033365.1 Actinomycetota bacterium
GGAAGCCCTCCTGCAGCGCCTCCGACAGCGTCGGGTGCGTGTGCACGTTGCGGGCGAGCTCGAGGGCGGTGAGGTCCCACTTCTGCGCGAGCGTCAGCTCGGGGAGGAGTTCGGAGACGTCGGGGCCGATCATGTGCGCACCGAGGAGCTCGAGGTGCTCGGCGTCGGCGATCATCTTCACGAATCCGACGGGCTCGCCGAGGCCGTGGGCCTTGCCGTTCGCCATGAACGGGAAGGTGACGACCTTGATCTCGTGACCCTCGTCCTTGGCCTGCTGCTCGGTGAGACCGAACGAGGCGACCTGCGGCGAGCAGAACGTAGCACGAGGCATCATGCGGTAGTCGCCGAGTGTCTGGGTCTCGGCTCCGCCGATGGTCTCCGCGGCCACGACACCCTGAGCCTCCGCCACGTGGGCGAGCTGCAGCTTCGCGGTGACGTCGCCGATCGCGTAGATGCCCTCGACGTTCGTGCGCATGTGGTCGTCGATGTCGATCGCGCCGCGCTCGGTGAGCTTCACACCGGTGGCCTCGAGACCGAAGCCCTCGATGTTGGGGGCGAAGCCGACGGACATGAGCACCTTGTCGGCCTCGATCGACGACTGCTGACCGTCCTTGCCAGTGTAGGAGACGGTGACGGACGAGCCGTTGTCGACGACCGACTCGACCTTGGTGGAGGTCAGGATGTCGACGCCGTAGTTCTTGTACTGCTTGGCGATCTCCTTCGACACGTCGGCGTCCTCGTTGGGAAGCGCGCGGTCGAGGAACTCGATGATCGTGACCTTGACGCCGTAGTTCGTCATCACGTAGGCGAACTCCATGCCGATGGCCCCGGCGCCCACGATGACGATGGACTTCGGCAGCTCGCGCGAGAGGATCTGCTCCTCGTACGTCACGACATTGTCGCTGAGCTGGACGCCCGGAAGAAGTCGGACCTTCGAACCCGTGGCGATGATCGCGTTGTCGAAGGTGACCTCTTCGGTCGAGCCGTCGGACTTGGCGACCGAGATCGCCTTCGGGCCGGTGAAGGTGCCGCGACCGTCGTACTCGGTCACCTTGTTCTTCTTCATCAGGAAGTGGATGCCCTTGACGCGGCCGTCTGCGACCACGCGGCTGCGGTCGAACGCCTTGCCGTAGTCGATCGTGAACTCACCCGAGATGCCGAAGAAGTCGGCCTTGTGGTTGAGCGTGTGCGCGAGCTCCGCGTTCTTCAGAAGCGCCTTGGAGGGGATGCAGCCCACGTTCAGGCACACACCGCCCCAGTACTTCTCTTCGATGATGGCGGTGGACAGTCCGAGCTGAGCGCTGCGTACGGCGGCGACGTATCCGCCAGGACCTGCACCGAGGATGACGACATCGTAGTGTGGCATGCCTTAACCCTATCGCTCAGTGGGGGCGTCGGAACCGGTCGTGGAGTCGTCTGCGGGGGCATCCGCCGAGGTGCCGCGCTTCCTGATCGAGTAGGCCGTCACGGCGCCGATGCCGATCACGGCGATGCCCGCGATCACGAGCACCCAGATCCAGGCGACGGCGGGGGACTCCTCCTCCGGAGCGGGCGTGGCCGACGGCTCGGAGGTCTCGACGGGAACGGCGGATGCCGAGGGCTCGGCCGTCGCGGTCGGCTCGATCGTCGGCGGCGTTGTGGGCTCCGTGGCGGTGGACACGGTGAAGTCGAACTCGCCCGAGGTCGGGTGCCCGTCGCTCGAGACGATCTTCCAGATCACGTGGTAGATCCCCGCCACGGTGCCGTCGCTCGCGAGCGGCTGCGTCACGATCGCGCCGTTCACGGTGGCCGCCCCGTCCGTCACCGAGGTGCCCGACGGATCCGTCACGACCACCTCGGTCGCGCCCTCTCCGTCGATGAGCTTCGCGCTGAAGGTCAGGGTGAGCTCGGCAGGGAGCGCCTCCACCGTCCCGTCCGCCTCGGGCGAGGAGGCGAGGAGGCTGTCATGAGCCGACGCGGAGAGCGGTGCGAAGAGGAGGAGGAACGCGGTCAGCAGGGCTGCGGCGAGGGCGATCGGAGCTGCGGGCAGGCGTCGAGCGGTCGTTTTCACGGCTCAAGCCTATGAAGTCCCGGTATGGGGCACCTGAGTATGCCGAAATTGCGATGACGTCGCGCGAACCGCCTTCCCTCGGGTGCCTCAGCATCCGTTAGTCTGGAGGCTGAGGAGGGCACAGTGACTGATAGTGACAGCCGACCGGCCGGTGACGCCGCGTTCCATCGTCCCGGCGAGCAGCGGCACGACGTGACACAGACGTTCGGGCATGACTCGGACCTTTCCTTCGTGCCTTTCGGCGCGGAGCTGACCGAGGTCGAGCAGAGCGCCATCGCCGCGCTCCCGACGGGATCGGCTCTGCTGCTGGTGCGCTCCGGCGCACTCGCGGGGGCCCGGTACCTCCTGGACACCGACGTCACGACGGTCGGACGCCACCCGGAGGCCGACATCTTCTTCGACGACGTCACGGTCTCCCGGCGTCACGCCGAGATCACCCGTTCGGGATCCACGTTCGAGATCATCGACCAGCGATCGCTCAACGGCACCTACGTCAACGGCGAGCGCGTCGACCGCAGCCCGCTCATCGACGGCTCCGAGCTCCGTGTCGGAAAGTTCCGCCTCAACTTCTTCGCGTCCCCCGTCGATCGCATCGCGGCGAACGCCTGATGGCGGCTTCCGCCGCCCGTGAACGCTCGGCGTCCGCGGGCCTTCTGAGCATCGGTCAGGTGCTCGCGCGACTCACTCCCGAGTTCCCGGAGCTCACCTCCAGCAAGCTCCGCTTCCTCGAGGTCCAGGGGATCGTCACGCCGTCTCGCACCGAGTCGGGCTACCGCAAGTTCTCGCAGGCCGACATCGAGCGCCTGCGCCTCGGACTCACCCTGCAGCGAGATCACTACCTTCCGCTCAGCGTCATCCGCGAGCAGCTCGACGAGGCGGAGGCGAACGGCGACTCGACCGCGCTGCTGCCTCCCCCCTCGATCACGCCGACGCCCCGTCGCTACCGGCGCGAGGAGCTCCTCGCCGCGGCCGGCGCGGGTCCGCAGCTGTTGAACGATGCGATCAGCACTGGCATCATCGCCGCGCAGGAGTCGTACCCCGAGGCGGCCGTCGCGCTGCTGCGTGCACTCGTGGCACTCGACCGTCACGGCATCGAGCCCCGTCACCTCCGTTCGCTGCGCCAGGGCGCCGAGCGCGAGGTCGCACTGATCGAGTCGGCCATGTCGGCGCTCCTGCGCCGGACGGATGCCGCGTCGCGGGCGAAAGCGAGTGACATGGCTCCGAACCTGGCGGCCAAGATCGACGACGTGCGGTCGCTCTTCGTCAAGGACGCGCTGTCGCGCCTCCTTTCGTAACGAACTGATTGCGACACACCTTCGGGGTCGCACGGATGTCATTGCCGGTGCCGGAGGGCTGCTCTAGCGTGGAGGTACCGGCTCCAGAGAGGACTTCAGATGAATGCGGACGAGCGTGCAGGCGACCCGCGGTTCGTGACCGAACTCCTCTTCACCGACGGACTCCCCGCCATGGACGACGAGGTCGGCTACCGCGGGGCGGTCGCCGCCCGTGCGGCAGGGATCACCTACCGCCAGCTCGACTACTGGGCACGCACCGAGCTCGTGGTCCCCACGGTCCGCGGCGCGAGCGGCTCCGGATCGCAGCGCCTCTACGGCTTCCGCGACATCCTCGTCCTGAAGCTGGTCAAGAGCCTCCTCGACACCGGTATCTCCCTGCAGCAGATCCGCACGGCGGTCGAGGAGCTCCGGCGAGCCGGCATCCGCGATCTGGCCGGGACCACCCTCATGAGCGACGGAGCCTCCGTCTACCTCTGCACCTCGAACGACGAGGTCATCGACCTCGTCAGCCGCGGACAGGGCGTCTTCGGCATCGCCGTCGGCAAGGTCCTCCGCGAGGTCGAGTCGACGCTGGTCGAGTTCGACCCCACCGCACCGGACCCCGTCGACGAGCTGTCGGCGCGCCGGGCGAAGCGCTCCGCCTGACCCTTCGGCGAGCTCAGGGACCCCCTTCGACAAGCTCAGGGACCCAAGGGGACCCAAGGGAACCGACGAAAACGGCCACCCTCGCGAGAGGATGGCCGTTCGTGCGTCTGAGGGTCAGGCCTGCGCGTTGGACTCCGCGACCTGGATCCGACCGGTGCGGATGATCCGGTCGAGCAGCTGGTCGAAGTCCGCCGCGAGCTCCTGAGCCGAGTCGCCCGGCCAGATGTGCAGCGGCTTGGCCGCGCCCTGCGCCTGCTGGAGCGACGTGCGCTCCGGGAGCTGCGGCGAGAGCACGAGCGGGCCGAACATGTCGCGCAGCTCCTTGATGCGGAACTGGTGCTCGATCGACTGCGGGCGCACGCGGTTGACGACGATGCCGAGCGGCTGGAGGCGGGGGGAGAGGCCGCGGCGGATCTCCTCGATCGCGCGCAGCGCGCGGTCGGCGGCGGCGACGGAGAAGAGGCCGGGCTCGGTGACGACCATCACGCGGTCGCTGGCGGCCCAGGCGGTGCGGGTGAGCGCATTGAGCGACGGGGCGCAGTCGATGAGGACGAGGTCGTAGTCGGCCTCGACGGCGGCCAGTGCCTCTTCGAGCTTCCACACGTCGCGAACGCTCGGGTGGGGTCCGTCGAAGTTGATGGCGGACGGGCTGCCGATCAGCACGTCGATGGTTCCGGGGTGCACCTTGGCCCAGCCGCTGGACGTGATCGCCTGACGGACGACCTTCTCCTTCGGGTTCGCCAGGACGTCGGCGATGTTGAGTCGGCCGGCGACCTGGATGTCCATCCCGGTGGAGACGTCGGACTGCGGGTCGAGGTCGACGACGAGCGTTCGGACCCCACGGGCGAAGGCCGCTGAGGCCAGGCCGAGGGTCACGGTCGTCTTGCCGACGCCTCCCTTGAGAGAGCTGACGCTGAGTACGTGCACGAACACCACGTTACCTTCCCCTAGGCTGGGTGCACACTCAGCCCCGCCCCATGTGCGTCGGAATCGTCGTGCATCGAGCTCCCAGAGGTGTGCATGTTCCAGAAGATCCTTGTGGCGAACCGCGGCGAGATCGCGATCCGGGCATTCCGCGCGGCATTCGAGGTCGGAGCGAGGACGGTCGCCGTCTTCCCGCATGAGGACCGCGGCTCGGTCCACCGGCTCAAGGCCGATGAAGCCTACGAGATCGGCGAGCGCGGGCATCCGGTGCGCGCGTACCTCGACGTGGACGAGATCATCCGCGTCGCGAAGGAGGCGGGCGCCGACGCGATCTACCCGGGGTACGGCTTCCTCTCGGAGAACCCGGACCTGGCCGAGAAGGCCGCAGCCAACGGCATCGTGTTCATCGGGCCGCCCGCGAAGGTCCTGGAGATGGCCGGCAACAAGGTCGAGGCCAAGCGCCACGCGATCGAGGCCGGCGTCCCGGTGCTCCGGTCGACCGAGGCATCCGACGACGTCGACGCTCTGGTCGCCCAGGCCGCGGAGATCGGATTCCCGCTGTTCGCCAAGGCCGTCGCCGGTGGCGGCGGTCGAGGCATGCGCCGCGTCGAGACGGCGGCGGAGCTTCCCCCGGCGCTGGCCGCCGCCATGCGTGAAGCCGCCAGCGCGTTCGGCGACGCGAGGATGTTCCTCGAGCAGGCGGTGGTCCGGCCCCGCCACATCGAGGTGCAGATCCTCGCCGACAAGACCGGCGAGACCGTCCACCTGTTCGAGCGCGACTGCTCGGTGCAGCGCCGCCACCAGAAGGTGGTCGAGATCGCGCCTGCGCCGAACCTCGACGACAGCATCCGCACCGCGCTCCACGGCTACGCCGTCGCGTTCGCGCGGTCGATCGGCTATGAGAACGCGGGAACCGTCGAGTTCCTCCTGGAGACGGCGGGGGAGCGCACCGGCGAGGTCGTGTTCATCGAGATGAACCCGCGCATCCAGGTCGAGCACACCGTGACAGAGGAGGTCACGGACGTCGACCTCGTGCAGAGTCAGATGCGCATCGCGGCGGGCGAGACGCTCGACGACCTCGGCCTCCACCAGGAGTCCCTGCACGTCAGGGGAGCGGCACTGCAGTGCCGCATCACCACGGAGGACCCGACGCAGGGCTTCCGTCCCGATACGGGGAAGATCACCACGTACCGCTCGCCCGGCGGTGCCGGCATCCGTCTCGACGGCGGCACCGTGCATCAGGGCGCGCAGATCAGTCCGCACTTCGACTCGATGCTCGCGAAGCTCACCTGTCGCGGCCGCGACTTCCCGGCCGCGGTCGCTCGCGCACGGCGTGCCCTCGCGGAGTTCCGCATCCGCGGCGTCTCGACGAACATCCCCTTCCTGCAGGCACTGCTCGAGGATGACGCGTTCATCGCCGGCGACGTGAGCACCTCCTTCATCGACGAGCGCCCTGAACTCCTCCGCGGTCGTGAGTCGAAGGACCGCGGGACGAAGATCCTCAACTGGCTCGTCGACGTCACGGTGAACAAGCCGAACGGCGCGCACCCCGGCTGCGTGGACCCCCGGACCAAGCTCCCGGCGCTCGACGTCTCGACCGAGCCCGCTCCCGGTTCTCGGCAGCGCCTGCTCGAACTCGGGCCAGAGGGGTTCGCGAAGAGCCTGCGCGAGCAGACGGCCCTCGCGATCACCGACACGACCTTCCGCGACGCGCACCAGTCACTGCTGGCCACGCGCGTGCGCACACGGGACCTGGTCGCTGTGGCGCCGTACATCTCTCGGCTCACGCCGGGCCTTCTGTCGGTCGAGGCCTGGGGAGGGGCGACCTACGACGTCGCGCTGCGCTTCCTCGGCGAGGACCCGTGGGAGCGCCTGGACAAGCTCCGGAAGGCGCTGCCCAACGTCGCCATCCAGATGCTGCTCCGCGGTCGCAACACGGTCGGCTACACGCCGTACCCGACCGCGGTCACGGAGGCGTTCGTGTCGGAGGCGGCCGCGAGCGGCGTCGACATCTTCCGCATCTTCGACGCCCTGAACGATGTGGAGCAGATGCGCCCCGCGATCGAGGCCGTGCGGAACACCGGCACCGCCGTCGCGGAGGTCGCCCTCTGCTACACCGGCGACCTGCTGAACCCCGACGAGGACCTCTACACGCTCGACTACTACCTGGGTCTCGCCGACCAGATCGTCGCGGCGGGCGCCCACATCCTCGCCATCAAGGACATGGCGGGGCTCCTGCGACCGGCGGCCGCGGCGAAGCTCGTCACGGCGCTCCGCGAGCGCTTCGATCTCCCCGTCCACCTGCACACGCACGACACTCCGGGTGGGCAACTCGCGACGCTGCTGGCCGCGAGTGCCGCCGGGGTGGACGCCGTGGATGCTGCATCCGCCCCGCTCTCCGGCACCACCAGCCAGCCCTCGCTCTCGTCCCTCGTCGCGGCGCTCGCACACACCGAGCGCGACAGCGGCATCGATCTCGGCGGCGTCTCGGACCTCGAGCCGTACTGGGAGGCCGTCCGCCGCACCTACGCGCCGTTCGAATCGGGGCTCCCGGGACCCACGGGTCGCGTGTACCACCACGAGATCCCGGGGGGTCAGCTGTCGAACCTGCGTCAGCAGGCGAAGGCGCTGGGGCTCGCGGACGACTTCGAGCTGATCGAGGACATGTACGCGGCGGCCGACCGCATCCTCGGCCGAGTGCCAAAGGTGACGCCCTCGTCCAAGGTGGTGGGCGACCTCGCCCTGCACCTGGCGGCGGTGAAGGCGGACCCTGCCGACTTCGAGGCGAACCCCGAGAAGTACGACGTCCCCGACTCCGTGGTCGGCTTCATGGCCGGTGAGCTCGGCGACCTCCCGGGCGGGTGGCCCGAGCCCTTCCGCTCCAAGGTGCTGGCCGGACGGTCGGTCCGCACGGGTCTCACCGAGATCTCCGCCGACGACGAGCAGGCGCTCGCGGGCGACAGCGCCACGCGACGCGCTCGGCTCAACGAGCTCCTCTTCCCGGCGCCCACGAAGCAGTTCGCACAGGTGCGCGACTCCTACGGCGACCTCTCGGTGCTCGACACCGGCGACTACCTCTACGGACTCGTGCAGGGGCAGGAGCACCTGATCGAGATCGACCGCGGTGTGCAGCTGTACGTCGGACTCGAGGCCATCGGCGACGCCGACGAGAAGGGCATGCGCACGGTCATGACCACCCTCAACGGTCAGCTGCGCCCGGTCTTCGTGCGGGACCGCTCGATCGCGGTCGACGTGCACGAGGTGGAGAAGGCCGACACCTCGGTGCCCGGCCAGATCGCCGCGCCCTTCTCGGGAGTGGTGACGCTCAAGGTCGAGGTCGGCACCGCTGTGCGCGCCGGCGAGCCCGTGGCGTCCATCGAGGCGATGAAGATGGAAGCGGCCATCACGACACCCGTCGACGGCGTGGTGGAGCGCCTCGCCATCGGCGGTACGCAGCAGGTCGACGCCGGGGATCTTTTGGTCGTGATCCGCCCGGCGCACTAATCTTGGGCGGGCAAGGGCCGCGCTCACCGCAGCGCACCCGAGGCCCGCACAAGCTTGGAGTGACGACGTGACCCCGAAGAACGTGGTAGAACCGCCGGACGACGAATCCAGGGGGGTGCTCGACGACGCCGCCTCCCTGGACACGGCCGTGATCGGCATCCTCGGGAACACCGCACAGGTGAGCGTCCAGCTTCCTCAGGACGAGGAGGACGACCTGGAGGACGACGGCATCGTCGAGGGCGAGGTCGTCGCCGATCTGATCGTGGACGAGCCGGTCGCCGCAGCCAAGGCGGCGGAGACGGTCGCGCTGACGGAGATCTCGGATGCCGCACTGTCGGCGCCCATCGTGATCGAGCTGCCACCCGAGCCGAAGCCCGCCGCCGAGGTCGAGTCTGCCCTCGAGGAGGAGATCGACGAGGTGCCCGTCGCCGAGATCGAGGCGGAGGACGCCGAGATCGACGATGAGGCGGATGCCGAGATCACCGCCGATGCGGAGGAGGACGCCGAGCCCGCAGCGGATGACGCCGCCGCGCCGGACGGCCTCGCGGATGCCGAGGATGCAGAAGATGACGAGGAGGCGTCCGGCACCGACCTCGACGACGACGCGGACGCGCCGGCCTCCGCGGAGGACGAGGCACCCGCGATCGTGATCGACGAGACCGAGGTGCTCGAGATCGAGATCGAGGAGCCCGTCGACTCCATGCCCGAGGACGGCGAATCCGAGCCCGAGGATGCCGTCGTCGTCGAGCCGGAGCGGGAGCCTGAACCGGAGCCCGAACCCGAGCCCGATCCCGCGGTCGCCGAGCGTGAGAACGCGGAACGTGCGGCGGCGGAGCACGCGGCCGCCGAGGCCGCCGCGGCCGCGGCATTCATCGCCCAGGCCAATGCCGACGTCGAGGCGTCCCGCGCCTCCCGCCGTGCCGTCGCCCAGAGCACGTCCGCGATGCCCACGATCGCCCCCGTGAAGAAGGAGAGCACCGCCGTGGCCGATGCAACCCCGCCGAAGGCGGTCGAACCGCGCGCGACGCGGTCTTCGCGAGCCGACATGCAGCTCACGTCCCGCAGGATCGACGAGATCGGCGAGGCGTCGCGCGAGAGCGCCGACCTGCTCACGGCGGATCGACTCCTCGACCCGCACCGGGTCACGAAGCCCGAGCCCGAGGGCGTCTGGAGCCATTTCCTGTACGCGATCTCCGGGCGACGGATCAACATCGGCGACGGTCGTCGCGCACGCGAGCGCAAGGCGCTGACCGCGCGCATCGCGGCGCCGCTGGTGGGCGGAGCGCGTTTCGTGCCCGTGCTGTCCCGCAAGGGCGGCGTGGGCAAGACCACCATCACCGCGCTGCTCGGGATGGCCCTCGCAGACGCCCGCGAGGATCGCGTGATCGCGGTCGACGCCAACCCCGACCGCGGCACGCTGGCGGATCGCGTCGTCCGTCCGCATCACAACCGCTCGGTGCGCGACCTCGTCCGCATCCACGACGAGGTGCGGGGCTATCACGACATCTCCGCGATCGTCGCCAGGGACGCCACGCGACTGGACGTCCTCGCCTCCGACGCCGACCCGCGCATCGCGGAGGCGTTCAGCGACAGCGACTACCGGGACGTCGCCGGCGTCGCGGCGCACTACTACTCGCTCGTGCTCACCGACACGGGAACGGGCATCGTCCACTCGGTCATGTCGGCGACGCTCGACCTCGCCGACCAGATCGTGATCGTGTCGGGGCTCAGCGTCGACGAGGCCCGGCTCGCTTCCGAGACCCTCACGTGGCTCGAGACCAACGGCTATGCGGAGCAGGCGCGAGAGGCCGTCGTCGTGCTGAACCAGTCGACGCCCGGTGCGCCGCTGGTCCGGCTGAACGAGCTGGAGTCCCACTTCCGCACGCGCACGAAGCACGTCGTGCGGATGCCGTATGACGCGCACATCGCGGGCGGTGGGACCATCGTGTTCACGAACCTCCAGCCTGAGACACGGGTGGCGGCGCGCGAGCTCGCCGCCCTGCTCGTCGAAGGTCTCCGGTCGAAGGCCGCCTGATGACGGTTCGCGAGATCAGAGTCTTCGGCGACCCGGTGCTCCGCACGGTCTGCGCCCCGATCACCGACATCGACGACGGCGTGCGCGCGCTCGTCACCGACCTCGTGGAGACCGTCGAGCTGCCGGGACGCGCCGGTGTGGCCGCCCCGCAGATCGGCGTGGCGCTGCGCGCCTTCAGCTACAACATCGACGGAGACATCGGCTACGTCATCAACCCGGTCCTCACCGAGGTCCGCGGCGAACCGGTGCCGACGGGCGAGGGCTGCCTGTCGGTTCCGGGCCTCTGGCATGACGCTCTGCGCCACCCGTGGGCGCGCGTGGAGGGCATCGATCTCGACGGTCGGCCCGTCGTGCTCGAGGGGGAGGGACTCCTCGCCCAGGCCCTCCAGCACGAGACCGACCATCTCGACGGCAAGCTGTACCTGTCGCGACTGGATGCCGAGACGCGCAAGCGCGCCATGCGCGAGGTGCGCGAGAGCGCGTGGTTCTGACCACAAACCGGACATGAGAATGGCCCCGCCGCGGCGGGGCCATTCTCATGTCCGGACTGTCAGCCGCCGATCGCGACGTTGGTCGTGGAGACCGGCTCGTCGTAGATCGCCGCGACCTCGTCGGCGAAGTCCTTCATGATGACGTTGCGCTTGATCGACAGCTTGGGTGTCAGATGACCGGACGCCTCGGTCCATTCGCTGTCGAGGATCGTGAACTTGCGGATCGACTCCGCACGCGAGACGCGGGTGTTCGCCAGGTCCACGGCCTTCTGGACCTCCGCGCGGACGGCGTCGCTCTCGGACGCCTCGGTGAGGGACATGTCCTTGTCGAGGCCGTTGTTGGCGAGCCAGGTCGGCAGCATCTCGGGATCGAGCGTGATGAGCGCCGAGATGAACGGCTTCTGGTCTCCGACGACGACGACCTGCCCGATGATCGGGTTGGCGCGGATGGGGTCCTCGAGCGCGGCGGGTGCGACGTTCTTGCCTCCGGCCGTCACGATGATCTCCTTCTTGCGGCCGGTGATCGTGAGGAATCCCTCACCGTCGAAGCTGCCGATGTCGCCGGTGCGGAACCAGCCTCCGTCGCTGAACGCCTCGGCCGTCGCCTCCGGGTTGTTCCAGTACTCCTTGAACACGTTGACGCCCCGGACCTCGATCTCGCCGTCGTCGGCGAGGCGGACACCGACACCGGGGAGCGCAGGGCCGACCGTGCCGATCTTCGACTTGTCCGCGAGGTTCACCGTCGCCGGTGCCGTCGTCTCGGTGAGCCCGTAGCCCTCGAGGATCACGACGCCGAGGCTGTGGAAGAAGTGGCCGAGGCGCGCGCCGAGCGGCGCCGAGCCCGAGACGGCATAGACGACACGGCCGCCCATCGCCTCGCGCAGCTTGCCGTAGACCAGCTTGTTGAAGAGGGCGAACTTCAGCTTCATGCCGAAGGGGATGCTCTTGCCCTCCTCGAGCAGGCGGGAATGCTCGATCGCGACGTCGGCAGCCGCGCGGAAGATCTTGCCCTTGCCGCCGGCCTCGGCCTTCTGCTCGGCAGAGTTGTAGACCTTCTCGAACACGCGGGGCACGGCCAGCAGGAAGGTCGGCTTGAACGAGCCGAGCGCTGGCAGCAGCTGACGCGTGTCCGGCTGGTGGCCCGTGCGCACACCGGCGTGGATGTTCAGGATCGAGATGAAGCGCGCGAAGACGTGTGCCGTCGTGATGAACAGCAGCGTGGAGGACCCGGGGGTCTGCACGACGGCGTCGAGGGCCTTGGCCGAGTTGCGGGAGAGCTCGACGAAGTTGCTGTGCGTGAGCACGCAGCCCTTGGGGCGCCCGGTCGATCCGGACGTGTAGATGAGGGTCGCGATGTCGGACCCGACGGCCAGGTTGCGGAGTCGCTCGATCTCGGCATCCGCCACCGACGCGCCCTGCGCCGCGAGGGCGTCGACCGCTCCGAGGTGCAGCTGCCAGACCTCGCGGATCAGCGGGAGGTCGCCGCGCACTTCGTCGACGCGGGCGAAGTGCTCCGCAGACTCGACGATGAGGGCGATCGCGCCGGAGTCCTCCAGGATCCACTGGATCTGGGAGGGCGAGCTCGTCTCATAGATCGGCACCATGACCGCGCCGGCGTAGAACAGCGCGAAGTCGACCAGCGTCCACTCGTACGTGGTGCGCGCGAGGAAGCCGACCTTCTCTCGGGGCTGGATGCCGGCGGCGACGAACCCCTTGGCGAGGGCGATGACCGCGGTCTCGAAGTCGGCGGCCGAGATGTCGCGCCATCCCTCACCGTCGGGGACGGCGAACAGAGGGCGATCCGGAGTCGCCTTCACGCGCTTCGCCAGCAGATCGGCGACGTTCCCCTCAGGGTCGGCGGGGACGACGGCGGGGACTTCAAACTGGACCACGGCAGCTCCTTCGGTACCGGACGGGCACTGGGTTTCACACGAGTCTAGGGCATGACATTCAGTCGCAGAGGAGGTGACACTCAGTCGCCTCGTGGGATCATTCGAGGCGGAGAGCGAGCGGATGCCGATCACGGCGCTAGACTTCACCACGATGTTCTACTGGCTCATGAAGTACGTCGCGATCGGCCCCGTGGTCAAGGCAGTCTTCCGACCCTGGGTCGTCGGTCGCGCGAACATCCCGCGGAGCGGTCCGGCGATCCTCGCCAGCAACCACCTGTCGTTCGCCGACTCCATCTTCCTGCCGCTGATGATCGATCGGCCGATGTCGTTCCTCGCCAAGAGCGACTACTTCACCGGGCGTGGGATCAAAGGCTGGGCCACGAAGTTCTTCATGAAGGCCACGGGGCAGATCCCCATCGACCGCTCGGGCGGCAAGGCCTCGGAGGCCTCGCTGAACACCGGTCTCCAGGTGCTCGGCCGCGGCGACCTCCTCGGCATCTATCCCGAGGGCACTCGCAGCCCGGATGGCCGGCTCTACCGCGGGCGGACGGGACTCGCCCGCATGGCGCTCGAGGCCAAAGTCCCCGTCATCCCGGTGATCATGGTCGACACCGACACGGCGATGCCGATCGGGCAGCGGGTGCCTCGCGTCGTGCGCGTCGGCATCGTGATCGGCGAGCCCCTCGACTTCTCCCGGTACGCGGGCATGGAGAACGACCGGTACATCCTGCGATCGGTCACCGACGAGATCATGGTCGCGCTCCAGCGGCTGGGCGCTCAGCAGTACGACGACGTGTACGCGTCCACGGTCAAGGACCGCCTCCCCATGCGCGTCACACAGCGCTCCTGAGGCGCTCGGCGCCCGGCGCGCGCACTAGGCTGTTCACATGCTCCAGCACCACATCGACGCGCTTGATGCGTGGCGTTCGCTCCCGATCAAGCAGCAGCCGCAGTGGCCAGACGCCGAGCGCGTCTCCGAGGTCTCCGCGCAGATCGCAGCGCTCCCGCCCCTGGTGTTCGCCGGCGAGGTCGACAACCTCCGCGACCGTCTGGCGCGAGCCGCATCCGGGCAGGCCTTCCTGCTCCAGGGCGGCGACTGCGCAGAGACGTTCGCCGGCGCCACCGCCGATCAGATCCGCAACCGGATCAAGACCGTCCTGCAGATGGCGGTCGTGCTGACGTATGGTGCCTCGATGCCGATCGTGAAGATGGGCCGCATGGCCGGCCAGTTCGCGAAGCCGCGCTCGAGCGACAACGAGACGCGAGGCGACGTCACCCTTCCCGCCTACCGAGGCGACATCGTCAACGGCTACGACTTCACCGAGGGCTCCCGCCGGGCCGACCCCGGGCGGCTCCTGCAGGGGTACCACACGGCAGCCTCCACGCTGAACCTCATCCGGGCGTTCACCCAGGGTGGTTTCGCCGACCTCCGCGAGGTGCACTCGTGGAACAAGGGCTTCGCCCAGAACCCGGCGAACCAGCGCTACGAGCGCATGGCAGCCGAGATCGACCGTGCCATCAAGTTCATGGAGGCGGCGGGCGCCGACTTCGACGAGCTCAAGCGCGTCGAGTTCTTCACGGGCCACGAGGGTCTGCTCATGGACTACGAGCACCCGATGACGCGCATCGACTCGCGCACGGACACGCCGTACAACACCTCGGCGCACTTCCTCTGGATCGGTGAGCGCACGCGCGAGCTCGACGGCGCGCACGTCGACTACTTCTCGAAGATCCGGAACCCCATCGGCGTGAAGCTCGGTCCGACCACGACGCCCGAGACGGCGCTCGCCCTGATCGACAAGCTCGACCCGAACCGCGAGCCGGGCCGCCTGACCTTCATCACGCGCATGGGCGCGGGCAAGATCCGCGACGCCCTGCCTCCGCTGCTCGAGGCCGTGCGCGACTCGGGTGCCCAGCCGCTGTGGGTCACCGACCCCATGCACGGCAACGGCATCACGACGCCGACCGGCTACAAGACGCGGCGTTTCGATGACGTCGTCGACGAGGTGCGCGGCTTCTTCGAGGCGCACCGCACCGTCGGTACGTTCCCCGGCGGCATCCACGTCGAGCTCACGGGCGACGACGTGACGGAGTGCCTCGGCGGCTCCGAGCAGATCGACGAGGCTGCGCTCGCGACCCGTTACGAGAGCCTCTGCGACCCGCGTCTGAACCACATGCAGTCCCTGGAGCTGGCCTTCCTCGTCGCCGAGGAGCTCGAGAAGCGCTGACCCCGGTCATACGACGAAGAACCGCCCTCCCGATCGGGAGGGCGGTTCTTCCGTGTATGGAGGGTGTGCGCGGAGCACTCAGCCGCTGAGCTGGATCGACAGCTTCACGGTGCCGCCTCGCGGCAGCTGCTTGTCCGACCCCGGGTCCTGCCCCGTCACGCGGGCGAGCTCGGCGAAACCGGGGAGGTCGCCCCACGCCGCGTAGGTGCTCTTGAATCCCGCGTCCTCGATGATCCGCCGCGCCTCGACCAGGGTCTTCCCGGAGACATCGGGCACGGGGAACAGCTCGGGGCCCTTGGACACGATGAGCTGCACGGTGTCGCCCGGCCGCCAGTTGCCCTCCTCGGCGCGATCGGCGACCCCCAGGACGACATCCTTGGCCGCCGACTCGCTGAACGCGTACTGGTACTCGCCGGACACGACCAGCTGCTTGTCCGTGAGAGTCGTGGTGGCCTGGTCGATGCTCATCCCCGACACGTCGGGGAAGGCTCCTGCGGAGACGTAGAGCTCGACGCTGTCGTCCTCGAGGAGCTCGCATCCGTCGCCGCACGCGTAGACCTCGCCGCCGTCGCGCGGGGTGACGAACGCGTTGATGACACGTCCTTCATCGGCATCCGAGAACAGCGTCACGACCTGTTCGGCGACCTTGACCTGGATGCCGTTGAGGGCGTCCCGCGCCTCCTGCTCGGTCTTGCCGTTGAGGGCGTCGATCGTGTGCGAGGCGGGGCCGACCGAGATGATCACCGTGACCTCGGCGCCCTTGTCGAGACGCTCGCCCTCGCCGGGGTCCGTGCGGATCGCCTGCTCGCGCGGCACGTCGATCGAGTTCTCCTCGCCGCGCACGGGGACGAATCCCTCGGCCGTCAGCGCGGTCGCCGCGTCGTCATAGGACAGGCCGGCCACGGTCGGCACGGCGATGAGCGATCCGGGACCCGACCCGAACCACCAGCCGACGCCGCCCGCGACGGTCGCGAGCAGCAGCACCAGCGTGAGAAGGAAGGCTCCGCGGGCACGGCGCTTCGACGAGCGCCGCCGCAGCAGGGTCGCGTTGTCCATCGCCGGGGGAGCGGGAGAGGTGGGGTCCGGCAGCACCATGGTCGCCGGCAGGATCTTGGTCAGCTCGGCGGAGTCGGCCTGCGAGCGCTGCGGCGCGGTGGCGGCGGCCACAGCCGGAGCGATGCCGAGGTTCCGCTCGATCTCGCGCAGCCGGTCGAGCATCTGCTGCGCGTCGTCCGGCCGCTCGTCCGGCGACTTCTCGGTCGCCCACAGGACGAGCTCGTCGAGCTGCTCGGGGACGCCGGGATTGCGCACACTCGGGCGCGGGACGGATTCGGTCGCGTGCTGGAAGGCGATCTGCATCGGCTGCTCGCCCTTGTAGGGCTGCTCGCCGACGAGCATCTCGTACAGCATGATGCCGAGGGCGTAGATGTCGCTGCGCGCATCCGCGGTACCGCGGGTCACGAGTTCGGGTGCGAGGTAGGCGATCGTCCCGAGGAGCTGCTGCCCGGTGGCCGTGTTCGCGGTCGTCGCGCGGGCGAGGCCGAAGTCGCCGATCTTGATGCGTCCGTCTTCGGCGAGCAGCACGTTCTCGGGCTTGACGTCGCGGTGGACGATACCGGCGCGGTGCGCGGCGGAGAGCCCGGCGAGCACGGCATCCATGATCGTGATGGTCTGCGGGATCGTCAGTCGCTTCTGCTCGCGCAGGAGTTCGCGGAGCGTGATCCCAGGGAGATACTCCATGACGAGGTAGGCGAGCTCGCCGTCCTGGCCCTGGTCGAAGACATTGACGACGTGCGGATCGGCCAGTCGCGCCGCAGCCCGGGCCTCCTGGATGAAACGGCTCTGGAACGCCGAGTCGTCGCTGAGGTGCGCGTGCATGACCTTCAGGGCGATGCGGCGCTCGAGGCGAAGGTCGGTCGCGACGTAGACCGTGGCCATGCCGCCGCGCGCGATGCGAGCGCGGACGCGGTACCGGCCGTCGACAAGCCGCCCGATGAGGGGGTCGGCCTGCTGATTGGTCGTCACGTCAA
>JAZBLS010000063.1:0-16963 GCA_037033365.1 Actinomycetota bacterium
GGTCAACGTCGAGAACGCGAAGTCCGACGACGCCCTGACCGACACGCTCATCGTCAACGTCTACTACGGCGCCGACCGCACGCCCGCGAACATCCTGGTGAGTCCGCGCCAGGATCTCCCTCTGTCGGTGGCCCCGGGCGAGACGGCGAAGGGCGTGTACGCCTTCAGCGTTCCGGCGGACGCGAGAGGGCAGATCCTCGTCGAGCTGGATCTCTCCCTGGACCTTCCTGTGGTCCTCTTCGAGGGGGCCGTGTCCTGAGACGCGGCTGACGGAGATCGGATGCCGACACATCCGGTCTTTACAAGACGCCTCCGTACCCCTAGAGTCAGACCTGCACCGTTGGGGAATGGTGCATTCTTACTGGGGATTGGCCGCTCAGCGGCCACATGGCATTTGGGGATACGTCCATGCGCACGCACAAGCCGTTGTGGAAGTCACTGGCAACCGTCGTCGTCGCGGCATTCGTCGGAACACTGCTCGCAGTCGTTCCGGTCGCCGCGAACGCCGCCACCTGGGTGGATCAGCTGCCCCGTGAGGACTGGCCGGAGCCCGTCTCCGCCGACGCTCTGCCGACCGTCCAGATCGGCAACGGCGTCATCTGGGGTGTGAAGGTCTCCGGCAACGTCGCATACGCGGTGGGGGAGTTCAGCACCGCCCGACCCGCAGGCGCCGCGCCCGGTGTCAACGAGGTGCCCCGAGGCAACTTCCTGGCGTTCAACGTCACCACGGGTGAACTGCTGCCCTTCGCTCCGAGCTTCAACGCGGTCGTCAAGGACGTCGCGGTCACGCCGGACGGCACGAAGCTCGTCGCCGTCGGCAACTTCACCCAGGTCAACGGGCAGACGCGCAACCGCATCGCGGTCTTCGACCTTGCCACTGGTCAGCTCGCGAGCCTCTCCAAGACCCCCGAGCTCAACGGCCCGGCGAGCACCGTCGCTCTCACGAACAGCGTCGCCTACGTCGGCGGCTACTTCAGTGCCGTCAACGGCGAGAGCAGCGCGCGACTCGGCGCGATCCGCCTGACGAACGGCAACATCGTCGCCGCGTTCCGCACGCGCTTCAACGACGCCGACGGCGTCCGCCAGCCGACCATCCCCGACAACCAGGTGCTCGCCCTCACGGTGAACAACGACGGCACGAAGGTCATGGCAGCCGGCAACTTCACCCGCGCGGCCTTCGCCAACGGCACCGGTACGTCGTACAGCGTCGCCAACGGCCGCGACGGCAACTCGCAGGGCTACGGCATCGCGATGTTCGACACCGCCGACGGATCGCGTGCCGTCACCCTCCCCGCGAACAGCTCCGTGCGCAACGCCGGGGGCAACGCGTGGATCTTCTCGCTCACTTCTGACAGCACCTCCGCGTACGGCACGGGCGGCCACTGGGGCAGCTCCGGAACGATCGAAGGCGCCTTCTCCATCGACTGGACGAGCGGCAACCTCAACTGGATCGAGGACTGCCACGGCGACAACTACGACATCGCGTCGGTCGGAGACCTCGTCTACACGGCGTCGCACCACCACTACTGCGGCAACTCGGGCGGGTTCTCGCAGGTCGACCAGGGCGGCTGGACGTTCTATCACTCCACGGCGTGGACCAAGGCCGTCTCCGGCACCAACACGTCCGACCCGTACGGCTACCCCGACCACCCCGGCACGCCGCACCCGCAGCTGACCTACTGGTTCCCGTACACGCCTTCCGGCACCTACACGGGCAAGAACCAGGCGGTCTGGACCGTCGACGGCAACGAGCAGTACGTCGTGTACGGAGGCGAGTTCACCTCCGTGAACGGCGGCAACCAGCAGGGGCTCGTCCGCTACACCGTCAAGTCGAACGCTCCGAACAAGCAGGGTCCTCGCCCGTCGCAGGAGCAGGAGCGCGTGGCGCACGACGCGAACCAGTCGTTCAGCGCCTGGTGGGCGCCGAAGGTGAACACGGCGATCCCGGGCGTGCTGCGCGCTTCGTTCCCGACGGTCTTCGATCGTGACGACACGAACCTCACGTACCGCCTCTACCTCGACACCGAGAACGCGGCAGGACTCGTGAAGGAGTTCAAGCTCGACACTCCGTTCTGGCAGTACCAGAACCTCACGGCGAGCGTCACGGGCCTCGCCCCCGGCTCGACGCATCAGGTGCGTGCGGTCGTGAGTGACCCCTACGGCAACACCTTCAAGTCCGACTGGGCGCCCGCGACGATCGCCGCCGGAACCGCGTCGCCGTACGTGCAGAACGTGGCGACCGACGACATCGCGCACCTGTGGCGTCTGGGAGAGGCGTCGGGCAACTCGGTCGACCTCATCGGCGGATCCGACCTCAACCTCGCGGGCCGCGTGACCCGGGGGCAGACCGGCGCGATCTCCGGCGATGCCGACAAGTCGACCGCGTTCAACACGAGCACCATCGCCAGCCAGAACAACGGCAACGCGTACTCCACGGTGCGCGAACAGGGCACGGACACGTTCACCGTCGAGAGCTGGATCAAGACCACGACGACGAGCGGCGGCAAGATCATCGGCTTCGGCAGCGAGCAGACCGCCAACTCCGGGTCGTACGACCGCCAGGTCTACATGAGCAACTCGGGCCAGATCTACTTCGGGGTGTACCCGGGAACGGTCCGAGCGATCAACACCACGCAGTCCTACCGCGACGGCCAGTGGCACCACGTGGTCGCGACGCTCGGGGCAGACGGCATGAAGCTCTATGTCGATGGCTCTCTTAAAGCGCAGCGCGCAGACACCACGACCGCGCAGGGATACCAGGGCTACTGGCGAGTCGGCAACGACAACCTCAACGGATGGCCTGACGCTCCCTCGAGCGTGCAGTTCGAGGGCTCGATCGACGAGGTCGCGGTGTACAACTCGGCGCTCTCCGCCGAGCGTGTGAGCTCGCACTACAGCGTCGGAACGACCGGCTCCCTTCCGAACGCGGCACCGACCGCGGCGATCGATCCTCCCGTGGTCAACGGTCTCGACGTGTCCTTCACGGGAGCCGGCACCGACAGCGACGGCAGCATCGCGTCCTACGCCTGGGAGTTCGGCGACGGCACGACGGGCACGGGTGCCACGGCGGCCAAGACGTACGCGGCGGCCGGCACCTACACGGTCAAGCTGACAGTGACCGACGACAAGGGAGCGACCGGATCGACGACCACACAGGTGACCGTCGCTCCGATCCCGAACCAGGCGCCGACCGCGGCCATCGCGGCACCGACGGCGACCGGTCTCTCGGTCGCGGTCGACGGATCCGGCTCGACCGATCCCGACGGAACGATCGCGTCCTATGCGTGGGACTTCGGCGACGGAGGCACCGCCTCGACCGCGACCGCGAACCACACGTACGGCACGGGCGGAACGTACACGATCACCCTCACGGTGACGGATGACGACGGAGCGACGGCGACCAAGACCGCCCAGGTGACGGTCACCGCGCCCGTCGTGGGCGTGATCGCGGCCGACGACTTCAACCGCACGGTCACGAACGGGTGGGGCACCGCCGACCTCGGCGGCGCATGGACGCTCCGAGGAACGGCGAGCCGCTTCTCGGTCGCGAACGGCGTCGGCAAGATCGCACTGCCGGCCTCTGCGGCCAACACGGTCTATGCGGATCTGAACGGCGTCTCCAGCACCAACACCCGGATCGATGCGGTGTTCAGCGTCGACTCCCTGGTGGAGGGGCAGTACGTCGCTCTGGTCGGCCGCCGTGTCGGCTCGGCGAACTACATCGCCCGTCTGCGGCTGCAGGCCGACGGAGGTGTGAAGCTGTACCTCCTGCAGGACGGTGCCACCTCGATCGCTCCCGTCCTCCAGGTGCCGATCACGATCGTCCCGGGCGAGAAGTACGTCGTCAGCATGGAGGTCACGGGCACCAGCCCCACCACGGTGAAGGCGAAGGTCTGGAAGCAGTCCGACGCGGAGCCCGCGGCGTGGCAGCGCGAGGGGACGAACACCCTCGCGGCGCTCCAGGCGCCCGGCGCCGTCTCGGTGTTCGCCTACGTGCCGAACACGACGACGGGCGGTGGAGTATCGTTCGACTCGATCACCGTCAAGGACCCGACCGCAGGGCAGTGACGGAGGAAGGACCCGAGAAGCAGGCCATGCGTCCCGTCAGACATGTGCAACTGTATGACGTGGCACGCACGGCCCACTTCGAACGGATCATCCGATCGGGTGCGAGCACGACCGTCCTCTACTCCCAGCGTCGCTACGACTTCGACACCGCTCTGGCAGCCAGGGTCGGTGCTCGGAGGGCGGGGACGGCAGGAGCCTTCTGGTACACCCTGACGCACGACATCGATGTTCTCGAGGTCGCGGAGCCGCTGCTGGTGAGAGCGGCTCCGCGGTCCTTCGCGGCCATCATCGGCGCTCGGATCCGCGCCGGCATCCGTCGTACGCACGTGGACGTCGTGTCCTACGCGATCGAGAACAAGGACCCCCGTGACGGGATGACGAGTCTGCCGATCAGGGCGAGACTCAAGCTGAGGGCGCAGCGGCTCTTCGTCCGTGGAGTGTGGACGCGTCTCGACCGCGTCGCGTTCGGAACCTCGCAGGCGCAGGAGCTGTACCGACGGCTGCTCGGGAACACGAGAGCGGTGCAACGTCTGATACCCGCACTGCCGGTGGCCGAGCCCGTGCGCGCGGACGACCGACGTGCCCCGGTGGTCACGTTTCTCGGGGAGTTCTCGGAGCGGAAGGGCTTCCCGCTCGTGGTGGACGCATGGCAGACCGTCGCGCACGAGGTCCCCGAGGCTCGGCTGGTGCTGATCGGCAAGGGCGACGGCGCGGATTCCGCACGCGCCCTCGGGCTGAGCGACGACCGAGTGCGAGTGGAGATTGACCCACCCCGATCGACGATCTTCGGGCTCCTCGCCGAGAGTAAGGTGCTGACGCTCCCGTCTCGGCCGCGTCCGCGCTGGCGGGAGCAAGTGGGTCTCCCGATTGTGGAAGGACTCGGCAACGGCTGCCTCATCGTGACGTCGGATGAGACGGGCCTCGCGCAGTGGCTGGACGCGCACGGGCACGAGGTCGTCCCGGCATCCGCCGATGTCGACGCACTCGCCGCGGCTATGGTGAGGGCTCTGCGGAGTGAGCGCACCCCGGCCGAGGTCTCCGCAGACCTCCCCGAACGCGACGGCCGAGCAGAGGCCGAGCGGTGGATCGTGCGACCGGCGGACCGCGCATGAGCATGTGGCGCAACGTCGGGTCCGCTGCGGTCGTCAAGGTCGCGGTGATGGGCGTCACGGGGCTGATCGGCCTGGTGACCAGCCGCATGATCATCCAGGGCTACGGCATCGAGGCGTACGCCCAGTACGGCTTGCTGGCGAGCCTGCCCACTCTCCTGCCCTTCGCCGATCTCGGACTCGCCGCCGTCGTGATCAACGCCGTGGCCGAGTCTGACGATCCGCGACGCGACCCGAAGATGCGTCGCGCCCTCGTCAGCACCGTGCGGCTGCTGTTGGTGGCCAGCGCCGTGATCGTCGCGGTCGCCTTCCTCCTCACTCTGCTCGACGCGTGGCCGGTGATCCTCGGCGAGGGTCTCCTCCCCGGGGGCAATGTCGTCGCCGGGATCTGTCTCGCCCTGTTCGGCATCAGCCTCCCGCTCACCCTCGGACCGCGGATCCTCATCGGTCTCGGGCGCAACACCACCCAGATCGCAACCCAGGTCATCACTGCGCCCCTGATCTTCGTGATGATCGGTGCGTGCGTCCTGTTCGGGGTGCAGGCGGATCAGTACATCGCCGTCGCGGCCTATCTCGCGTCGACGGTCGTCGCCGTGATCGCCCTGAGCATCGCGGCACGTCTCATCTCGCCGCAGCTCGGCCTCCTCGCCCGCGAGGTGATGCACGTGCGCAAGGCGCCGGGTGTTCCCGTGGTGAACATGGCGTGGCCCATGCTCGTGCAGCTGCTCGCGCTGCCGGTCGCCATGCAGACGGGGCGCATCCTCGTCAGCCATCTCGGCGGTGTGTCGGAGCTCGCCGAGTACAACCTCGGCTACCAGATCTTCGGGATCGCCCTGCAGACCATCTCGGCCGCGGGTGTGGCGCTCTGGCCGATCTTCGCCCGCGCCAGGGCGGCAGGACGGGTAGAGAGTCCGTGGGTGCCGACGTTCTGGTTCCTCGGAGGTGGTCTCGTGATCGCCGGGGGGATGGCGGCGATCTCGCCGTGGCTCGCCTCGGTGATCTCTGACGGCCAGATCGAGCTGCCCTGGCCGCTGATCATCGCGTTCGTGGTGTTCGTCGCGCTGCAGTCCGCGAAATACCCGGTCGGCATGTACATGACCGACCTCGCCGGTCTGCGCTTCCAGGTGCTGCCGACGATCATCATGATCCCGATCGCCCTCGGCGGGTCGTGGCTGCTCATCCCGGAGCTCGGGGCCGCGGGCAACCTGATCGCCGTCTCCTTCGCCGTCGCGATCTGCCAGGTCGTGCCGAACCTGATCTATGTCCGGCTCGACGTGCGGCGGCGACGTCTCGCCGCGGTGGAACCGGAGCCCGTCGTTCAGTGACGAGTGGCTGACTCCGCGTCCGTCGGACGACGGGCGAACCAGGCCGGCTGCTCGTAGGCGTACCGCAGCACCCGGTTGCGGGCCACGAGCCGGCTCAGCCCGAGCGACGCGGCGATCGCGAGCGCGGCGAGGATCGGGGGGAGGACCGTACCGAGTACGGAGAGCTCAGGCATCGGGAGGGCGCGCGCGAGGATCCACACCACGATGAGGATGATCGTCGTGTGCGTGAGATACACCGGCAGCGTGCGGGTGCCCAGATAGCGTGGACCCGGGATGCGCGCGAGCACGCGGCTCACGGCGACACCGGCGAACACGCCGATGACACAGCACACGAAGTAATACCCCGGCAGCTCTCGCAGCCCGAGTGCGGTACCTCCGAGCGCGAGCGCCACCCACAGCACGAAGACCGAGGCCAACGGCGTCGGCCCCGCCGCATTGCTCCAGCGGATGATACGGTCGCGCAGCAGGATCCCGCACAGGAAGAAGAAGAAGTACTTCGCGCTGCCGACCCACCCGGCGTTGCCGACGAAGACATCCGAGAGCGCGACCACCGACAGGATCCCGGTGAGGGCCAGCTGCACGGCGACAGGGAGCCGGGACATCAGCTTGGCCACGACGAAGAAGAGCGCGAGCGCCCAGATGAACCAGAGTTCGAAGCGCGGGAGGAACGGCGCCCAGAGGAGGTTCTTCAGCTGACCGAGGTAGTTCCCCTCCGCGCCCTGCACATTGAGTCCCAGCATGAACGAGAACGTGGCGATGACGCTCCAGACGGCGAAGACCCAGACGAAGAGCGACACTTTCGAACGCCACAGGTCGCCCCAGCTCGCGCGCATCCACTTCACGGCGAACAACCCGGACATGGTGAAGAAGAGCGGTAGTCGGATCGACGCGATCGTCTCGTCGAAGAACTCCCATCCGGCCACGCCGAATCCGGCCTCGCCGAGCCAGTTCGTGGAGTGGAACAGCACGACGAGTGCGATGGCGAGTCCGCGACCGGCGTCGACCCAGTCGATCCGTGTCTTCGCGGGGGCGTTCATGCGAGCACCTTCCTTTCGGATCGGGTCGGAGCCGCCGGGACGATGACGTCGAGCGAGGCGCGCGGATGGGTGAAGGAGTACGCCGCATAGGCGATCGCGAGGGAGAGCGTGAGCGGCCAGAGCCGCAATGCCGAATCGAACGGGCTGAAAGGCAGGTCCCAGATCGCGCGCAGGGCGAGGTAGACCAGGAGAGGGGTGAGCGCGCCGGCGACGTAGCCCCGTTTGATGGCGGTGACGAGGAGGATCAGCACGGCCAGCACGAGGGCGACTCCGGCGAGTCCATACCAGATCCAGAAGTCTCCGATCACGGAATGGACCTCGATACCGCTGCCGAACATGAATCGCTCGACGTATCCGTTGTTGGGGTCGTATCCGATACCTGCCATCGAGGACTTCGCCGCCTGGATGTCGTCGTAGCTCGCTCTGATGCCCGATCCCAGCCCGAACGGGTAGCGCGCGATCAGGGCGAGACTGGCTGCGAGCTCCGGGCGGCCGCCGACCACCACGCTGCCGCCCCGCTGGATCTGCTCGGCCGTGCGAGCCTGCGTCACCTCGCCGAAATAGCCCTCGAGGATCGCCCCCTGCAGCAGCATCGCGATCAGCCCGCCCGCTGCGGCGAGCGACAGCACACCGCCCCACCCACGCGTGCGTCGGGAGTCGGCGACGGACAACCGCTGCCACACCAGCACGACTCCCGTGAGGAGAAGGAAGGCGGAGTTGGAGCGGGAGTCATTGAGCAGGCCGATCACGGCCAGACCCCCGATGGCGCCGAGCGTGAGCATGAGCCGATCGGTCAGCGAGCACAGGGCGAGGATGAACACGCCGAGCGGTACGGACAGCGTGAACCGCCAGAAGTTCGGGTCGTCGCTGACGTGCAGCGGTATCGAGATCACGAGCCCGAGCGCGAATGCGATCGAGGTCTTCGCCAGGGAGGTCACGTGATGCGCCCAGACCAGGAAGCCGATGACAGCGGCGAGCTGGAGGATCGACACCGCGCGCGCGGCGAGATCGAAGGTGATCTGCGAGTGGTCGGACGAGTTGACCATGGTCAGGACCGCCCCGGATGCCGTCGCGATGATCGCGAGCGCCCCGATCAAGCTGACCCAGCGGTTGCGCACGGCCGTGCCGAACCAGAGCGGCGAGAGCACGAGAGCGGCCGCGCCGCCGACGGTCAGCGCGAACTGCAGGTCCATGCGCATCGCGATGAGAACGGTCACGGCGAGCGCGACGGCCTGCGCGGCCGGTGAGCGGACCTCGTTACGCGGCAGGAACCGGGACGGCGAGAAGAAGACGGGTGCAGACGACACCGGCCACCACCTCCCACCGCCCCAGCAGTCCCACGCTGCATGCGTGGCGATTGAAGCCTACCAACGACGGCTCAGCGCCGCCGCGTGGAGCGCGTCAGCCGCCGACGACGATCCGTCCGATCGGCGACCCGACGACCCCTCCGATCCGCGAGGCGATCGCGGAGGGGAGCGGGCTCGCGACCTCGGCCGCGAGCCCTGCCGCGGCGGCGGTCAGCTGGAACGTGGATGTGAGCGGGCTGGTGCCCTGCAGGAGCTTCGACTTCTTGTCGCCGCCGGTGTGGGCGCGGAAGTCATCGAGGGTCTTGAAGCTCCTCGTGCCGGCTGATCCGTTCGCCCAGCACGCGAAGTTGCTCGGCGACGTCGAACTCGCGCGGTGGTAGATGTTCGAATCCATCGTGATGCCGAAGTCGTTCCCATCCCACTTGCGCTCGAGATCCTGACTGAGGATCGGGCACGAGCCGGAACCATAGGAGATCACGTTGTTCTTGACCGTCACGTTGCGCACGACCCAGGGGATCCGGGACACGAGGGACGCATCGGTCTGTCGACGCTCGTCCTGCATGAACCATACGGACCGCGCGTTCGCCGCGAAGGTGTTGTTCCACACCTGCACGTTCCCCGAGTTGTAGATCATCAGAGCGGTGTGACCCGCGTTCGCGAAGACGTTGTCCGCGATCACCGCCTTGTCGCTGGCTTCGTACTCGAGTCCGTAGTGGCCATTGCCGTCGAAGGTGTTTCCGATGACGGTCGTGTTGTAGGCCGACATGTCGAACCAGAGGCCGGCCGTCGTGTTGTTCGAGAACGAGTTGTCCTCGATGACCACGTCGGCGGATGCCGTGATCTTCATCCCTCCGGACACGGGCGCCGGCTTGAAGTGCTCGACGTTGTTGTGGTCGATGCGGGAGTTCGTCAGCGACAGGCGATCGGCCTTGTTCGCGCCGATACCCATCAGACCGTTCTCCGTCACTGTGAGGTTGCGGAACTGGTGATCGGCCGCCCAGGCGTACAGGCCGGTCGTCGCGTTCTCGGTGATCACGAGGTTCTCGAGGGTGATCTTCGGGACCTCCGCCGTGACGGCGCCCATCTGATTCACGGTCGTCGCATAGTGACGGATGCCGAGGCCGCGCACGGTCGATCCGGTGCCGGCGATCGTCAGAGCCTTCTGCAGCGTGCTCGCCTGCACGTTCTTGCCCGTCGGGTCCGACCCGAGCACGAGCTTCTTCTGCGAGGTGTCGACGAAGAACGTCCCCGCCGTCACCTGTGAGGCGCTGCCGACCTGGCGCTGAGCGACGCCGTTGATCCAGACCTGGTCGGGGTAGCCCGCGTAGGGGTTCGTGGCATCGGTCCACCGGGAGGTGTCATCCCTGCCCTTGCTGAAGGAGACGCTGCGATCGAACGCGTACTTCCAGCCGCTCACGGCCCACGTCGAGCCGGACTTCTGCCAGCCGGTGACGGTGGAGCCTCCATCGAGCCATACGGCTTCTCCGGGATAGGACTGGACTGTCAGCTTCTTGCCGAGCGGGATGGTGACGCTCTCATGGTAGGTGCCGCCTCGAAGCACGAGGGTGGACCCGGAGGGAGCTTTGGTCACAGCCTGCGCGATCGTGGCGTATGGCGAGGACGACGAGCCCGTTCCGGTCGATGCTGCACCCGCCTTCACGAACACGGCTCCCGAGGGGACGGCATACGTGGTCGATCCGACAGCCGCGGATCCGGCCGACGACGCCGGAGGAGCGGTGGGCGCCGGCACCGGTTGTGGCTGCGGCTGCGGGTTCGGCTGGGGCTGCGGCTGCGGCTGCGGGTTCGGGTTCGGGTTCGGCTGGGGCTCGGGGGCCGGAACGGGCGCGGTCGCGCGTCGTGCCGTGAAGTCGTCGACGCGCAGGTCGAGCGCGGAGGTGCCGGACGAGAGGTACGCGCCGACACCGGCGGCTCCCGCCGTCGTGATGCGCTGCGCGGAGTCGTCGGTGTACGTCAGCTGCCAGTCAGGAGTCGGAGTTCCGGTCTTCCAGACGCGGGCGGCCAGAGCCACCTTGGCATCGCCCGTGGCGGAGAACTCGATGGAGAACCGGTCGGAAGCCGTCACCGAGGGGATGACCAGGGTGTCCTTGACCAGCACGGTCTCCTGCGACGTCCGCCCGTCGTAGCGGCTGACCGTCATCGTGACGCGCCCGGACGACGAGATGCGGGCACGCGCCTGGTACGAGTGGCCGTCGGCGGCTCGGAGGACGGCCGACGTCGTCACGCCGTTGCCGGTCGTCGGCAACGCGGAGGGCCAGAACGTGAATCCGACCGCGGAGTCCCGCTCGGGCGCCGCCGCAAGGGTGTTCACCGCGTACGACGAGGGGCGCAGGCGGAAGACGGCGGTGCCGGCATCCGCTGTGAGAGTCGAGCCGTTGTTGCTGGACCAGGAGCCGCCGGTCTCGGCGGTGCCCCAGCTGCCGCTCGCAGAGCGGTCGAAGTGGTCCTCGGCGAAGGTGCCGGATCCGGTCTCGGCGTGAGCCGGAGTGGCCACCCCGAGGGTGCCTGCCCCCAGCGCGATCGCCAGGGTTATGACGGCTGAGGTTCGGGTGAAGGGTCGAAAAAGGGGAGATGTATGGGTATGAGAAAGCATCGAGTTCCTGAGCAGTTCCGTATGTCGGGTCCCCCTGCCACCGCCGAACCTAGCATCCTCACGAGACGCGCAACCTGAACATAGGCTCGGCAAACCCTGGGTGCCGCCTGGGAGCGAAGCCGCTCAGGAAGACGTACGGGAGCGCTCGCGCGGGTCGATCCTGCGCCTGAGCCGCTCGACGTCCGAGGGTGCTCGGGTGCCGTAGCTGCCCACTCCGTATCGGCTCACACCGCGACGCGGAACCCGCGTCAGAACGGCGCCGAGAAGGTTCAGGCCGCCCACCGCCGCGGCGTTCACGACCTTCTCCAGGCTGTGCGTCCTCGTCTTGTCGTACAGCACCGCGAGCAGCGCGCCGTCCGTCTGATTGCCGAGCCAGGTGGCATCGGTCACGGCGAGCAGGGGTGCGCAGTCGATGACGACGAAGTCGAACTCGGCCCGCGCTTCTTCGAGCAGATCCGTCATGCGCTGGCTCGTCAGGAGCTGGCTCGGGTTCGGGGCGTCGGCTCCGCTCGTCAGGACGCGGAGTCCCTCGGCGCCCCACTCCTGCACGGCCTCCGCGAGGGAGGCCTCTCCGATCAGGACGTTGGTGAGCCCGACGCCGCCGTCGAGCTGCGTGTAGTCGGCGAGCGAGGGGCTGCGGAGGTCGGCGTCGATGAGCAGAACCCGTCGCGACGACTCGGCGACCATGATCCCCAGCGCGATCACGAGAGAGCTCTTCGCCTCGCCGGATGCGGCAGAGGTGACGACGAGCGACTTGAGGCCGCCGTCGACCTTGAGGAAGTTGAGATTCGCGGCGACCGCTCGCACCGACTCGGCCTCGATGCCGAGACGATCCTTGAGGACAGCCGCAGGCAGGCGCGTACCGCGTCGTGTCTCGACGACCTCCCCGAGCACGGGGATGCTCGTGAGTCGTCCGATGTCGGCGCGACTGCGGACGGTCTGCCACGCGAAGGCCCGGAGGACCGCGTAGCCGATGCCGAGCGCGAGCCCGATCAGGCCGCCGAGGAGCACGTAGTTCCGCGTGCTCGGCGCGAACGGGAAACGCGGCTGGTCCGCGTTCTGGATCACCGTGAGCCGCACGGTCGGCTGGCCATCGGCCTGCGGTGCGACCTCGTTCGAGACCACGGTCGCGAGGCTCTCGATCACGGCCTCCGTGATCTTCTGTGCGAGTCTCGGCGATCCGCTGGTCGCGCTGACCTCGATCACGACCGAGTTGAGCGGGGATGACGCGGTGATCGTCGAAGCGAGGGCACGGGGCGTGGTGTCGAGGTCGAGCTCGTCTATCACGGGCTGCAGGACGAGTTCGGACCGCGCGAGGAGCACGTAGGTGGCGACGAGGTTCTGCACGTACGCGCTGCCCTGCACGAGCTCCGTGGTGCTGTCGCCGCGGTCGCTCGTCACCAGCACCGCGCCTGTCGACCGGTACGTGTCCGGCGTGAGCTGGGCGTAGCCGTAGCCGCCTGCCGCGCCGACGACCGCCAGGATCACGACGACGAGCCAACTGCGGACGATGGCTCGCAGATAGTCCCCGACCGTCATATCCCCTCCAAAACAGGCCTGTTAAGATGGCCCCTTGTCCCCTGTCGTTACTCTAGCCGAGTTGGAGTCTCCGCTGTGTCTGAAGCAACCGACGGCTCGCTGCTGGTCGTCTGCGCGGCGAATGTCTGCAGGTCGCCATTCGCGGAGTTCCTGCTGGGCCAGGCTCTGCCGAACGCATCCGTGAGCAGCCTCGGTGTGACGGCGAGGGCGGGGGACCCGCTCTGCAGGTTCACCGAGGAGCGCATCACAGCTTTGGCGGGCGTGGAGCAGTTCGGCGCGGAACACTCGGCGGCCCGGTTGGACGCCGAGAGCATCGCCAGCTCCGATCTGATCCTGACGGCGTCCGAGGCCGAGCGGTCGGCCGTCGCCGTCCTCGACCCCAGCGCGCGGCCTCGCGTCTTCACGCTCGTCGAGGCGGCGCACAGCGCCAGGGCGCTCGGCGCTGACGCCAAGGGGATAACGCTCGCCGAGCTGGCGGCACGCATGCATGCGCAGCGGGGCATCGTCGACCTCCCGCCGGTGCGTCATCGCCTGCGGTTCTCGCCGTTCAAGGCCGAGTACGGCATTGCGATCCCGGATGCCCACATCGGCGACACGCGGCGGCATGACGAGGTCTATCGGACGGTGTCGGAAGCCGTGTCGATGTTCACGCAGGCGTACAGCGGAACTTCGCCGCGCGGTGGCGCCTCCGAGCCGGACGCCGCCTCCGAACTGCCGGCGGCTCCCCGCTCGGCTGAACGGCAGGTCTGACGCTCAGCCGAGGACCGCGGCCGCGATCGTCGCACGATAGGCCGGAGGCGCGTGTCGGCGGAGCGCTTCTGTACGGTCGCTCTCGGTGCTGGCGCCCGTCTCGGACCAGGTGTCGCTGATCTCGACGAGGGCATCGGCGATGGCATCCGGATCACCGGCGGGGACGAGCCGCGACGATGCGTACCCGCCGGCGGCCTCCCGCAGCCCGCTGCTGTCGCTCGCGATCACCGGGCGCCGGGCGAGCACACCCTCGACGGCTGTGTTCCCGAAGGGCTCATCGACTCTTGACGGGACCACGAGAACATCGGAATCCGCCAGGAACGGCCAGATCTCCGGATGGAACCCTGCGAACTCGACGGTCACGCCGCTCGCTCGGGACTGCTCGCGCAGCTGCTCCTCGAACCACTCGTAGCCCGCGAAGACCGCCCCGAGGAGCGTGACGGTCACGTCGAGGCCTCGAGCCCGCAGGATGGAGGCCGCGTCGATCACGAGATCCGGACCCTTGCGAGGCGAGAGGCGGCCGACGTAGAGCACGCGCAGCGGTTGGTCGACGCGCTCGCGAGGCGCGGGCGGGTCGTCCGGGGACGCGACGCCGTTGTAGACCACGATCGACCGCTCGGCCAGGGACGGCAGAGCGGACCGGATCGTCTCGAGGCTGAACCGGCTGTTGACGAGCGTGCGATGCGAGGCGAGATGCGGAAGGTAGAGAATGCGGTTCACGATCCGGCTGCCCGAGGCCTCCGCCTCGTGCACATGGCTGACCGACCGCACCCGACGCAGGCGGGCGACGAGCGGCCACTGCGGGACGATGATCGTCGACACGTAAACCGCGTCGGGGCGCAGCCGCCCGATCAGGCGCCACGCCGCTCCGAGGCCTCGGAGCGCGTCGCGCACGAGGACCGGCAGCCCGCGCGGGGTGAGCAGCGATTTGCGCAGCACGAGCATCGGGACGATGACGACCTCCGCACCCGCCGCGCGCAGCGCCTGATCGAGGAGCCCACGCCCGGGGAGTGCGACGACCACCCTGTTGCCGGCGTCCACGAGGCCGATCGCGCTCTCGAGCAGCATGCGGTCGGATCCGAACATCTCTGCACCCGGGTGCGCGAGCAGTACGGTGCGGCGCGAGGCGGCGCTCATGAGGTCCGTGACTCCGACGGGGACGTGCTCTCCCAGTCGGCGGTGCTGCGCCGGGCTCTGCGCGCGATCCGATGGATGGAAGCCCCTCGCGCGAGCGATCGGGCGAGTTGCTCGTATGCGTCCGTGACATCCTCCCAGCGGAAGGCCGTGCGGGCGCGTTGCTGGGCGCGCATTCCGCGTTCCGCCGTGCTCGCACGGTCGGATTCCGCGTCTTCGAACGCTGCGGCGACACCGTCGGAGCTGGCGAAGAACCACCCGTCGTCGCCCAGCACCTCGCGATTGAAGGCGACGTCGTAGGCGATCACCGCGGTCGAGGCGCCCATGGCTCGCAGCAGGGACGGATTGGTGCCGCCGACGGAATGGCCGTGATCGTAGGTGAGGGCATGGAAGTACAGGGCGTCGAGCAGCTCCTGGTCGTAGACGCCGCCGACCAGACGGATGCGCTCGTCGCCGTCGGCCGCCTCCTGGATCCGCTGGATGTAGTCGCTGCTGTACGGCGCCGATCCGACGACGACGAGTGGCAGGGTCGCCGCGCTGCGACGATATCCCTCCACGATCTCGAGCACATGATTCTCCGGTTCGAAGCGCGCGACCACGAGATGGTATCCGCCGGCCGCGAGTCCGAACTCACCGATCCGGTCCGTCGCCGTGTCGAGGATCGGTGCGCCGTACCGGATCATCTCGGTCGGAACGTGGAACTGATGGGCGTAGTAGTCGGCGATGCCGGGTGCATCCGCGATGAGAGCGTCCGCGGTGCGCACGCCGAACTGCTCGGCCCACCGGTAGTAGGCCTTGCCGCGTGGGCCCCACTTCGAGCGACGCCATTCCAGGCCGTCCATGTGGAGAGCGGTCGGCACGCGGCGCAGGCGCAGGAACGGCAGGAACGGCGAGTTCGCGGCATTGAAGACGAACGCGGCATCGGGGCGGCGTCGGAAGATGAGGTGCAGGGTCGAGAGCCCCGTGTGGCTGAGCGTCTCGATCTGCTTCACCGGCACGGCGGGCAGGTGGACCACCCGCATGCCGAGGTACTCCTTCTCGCGGCTCGCGGAGCCTCGCGTGTACACGACGACGTCATGACCGCGGTCGACGAGTCGCCGTCCTACCTCTTCGACAGCCGTCTCGAACCCGCCGTAGGCCGCAGGCACCCCCCGTGTCCCCACCATCGCGATGGTGAGGGCGTTCCCCTTGCTCATGGATTCAGTATGCCCCTGCGGGCTGCACCATGACCTTCGCGGTGCGCCACATGATCTGCAGATCGTTCATGACAGACCAGTTCTCCACGTACCGCAGGTCGAGGCGCACGCTCTCGTCCCACGACAGGTCGCTGCGACCGGAGACCTGCCAGAGGCCGGTGATGCCCGGCTTGATGTACAGGCGACGGAAGACGGTGCCGTCGTACGCCGTGACCTCGCTGGGCAGCGGCGGACGGGGGCCGACGACGCTCATGTCGCCGACGAGCACGTTCCAGAACTGGGGGAGCTCGTCGAGCGACAGCTTGCGGAGGATCCTGCCTACGCGCGTGACGCGAGGGTCGGCCTTCATCTTGAACAGGAGGCCGGCGCCCTCGTTCTGGGTCTGCAGCGCAGCGAGCTGCTGTTCGGCATCCGTCTTCATCGAACGGAACTTCACGATCTTGAACGTGCGACCGTCACGGCCGACGCGCTCCTGGAAGAAGAAGAGCGGTCCCGGAGAGTCGAGCTTCACCAGGAGGGCAAGGACCGGCGTGATGAGCGCGATGGGGATCAGTGCCACCGTCGCCACGGCGATGTCGAGCGCGCGCTTGAGGATGTGCTGCCCGCCCTCGTAGGACGGGATCTGCACCTGGATCAGGGGCAGGCCCTCGACCGGCGCGAACGAGATGCGGGGGCCGGCGACGTCGGTGAGTCGGCTCGAGAGCACGAGCTCCGCGGCGGTGCCCTCGAGCCGCCAGCTGAGCTGCTTCACGAAGTCGGGTTCGCCCTCCGGGCGGCTCGCGACGATGATCGTGTCGGCCCCGAGCTCCGCGGCGACCGAGGACACCGTGTTCACGTTGCCGAGAACGGGGAAGCTCACCCCGCCGACCTCGACGTCACGCGCGTTG
>JAZBLS010000064.1:0-16855 GCA_037033365.1 Actinomycetota bacterium
CGGCGGCGAGCGGCGCGACGGGGACGGTCTCGGCGTCGGATGCCGGGGCCGACTGCGGTGCGGGCGGTGCGGGCGGTGCAGGCGGTGCGGGCGGCGTCGCGTTCGCGGGGAGGTTCTCGGGCGTCTGGTCGGGGTTCGGGGTCTTGTCGTCCATGTCCCGATGCTCTCGCGCGGGTGCTGAAGCCACCCTGAAGCCTCCTGAAGCGGCTTTCAGGAAGCGCGGGAAGCGCGGGACTCAGCCCTGGATTGCGCTGGCCACGTCGCGGAAAGATGCGGGCACGTAGCCGCCGTGCGCCTGCTCGCCGTGCACCAGCTCGCCCGATCTGGTCTCCGCACTGCCGAGCACGCCCCACGGGTCGACGATCCGCACGTCGTGTCCGTCGAGGTGGAGTCGACGGATGCCTTCCAGCAGCATCCGCTTCGCGATGTCGTTGGCGCGCTGCACCCGGTCCAGGTCGACGATCACCGGCTCCTCGCCCACGGGCTCCTCCGCGAACCCGCGCAGCACGCGCTCGGCCTCCATGAAGTGCAGATCGCCTGCGATCTCATGCACGGTCGCCCCGTCGTGCTCGACCCGCCGCGACACCGAGCGTGCCGCATCCGTCGAGGTCATCAGATGCAGCCCGAGATCGTGATTCATGCGCTCGAACATGCGCACCCCGCGGGTGCTGTTGCCGTGCGGGTCGAGTCGGGGCGAGAACACGGCGATGCCGACCTGTCCGGGCAGCACGCCCATCAGCCCGCCCGCCACGCCGCTCTTCGCCGGGATGCCCACAGACGTGAGCCAGTCGCCCGCCGAGTCGTACATGCCGCACGTGGTCATCACGCTGAGCACCTGACGGTTGACGGTCGGGTCGACCACCTGCTCGCCGTCGGGGGTGCGTCCGCCCGCGGCGAGCACCGATCCCATGCGGGCGAGATCACGGACCGTGACCGACACCGAGCACTGGCGGGTGTAGCCGCGAACCACATCGGCGGGGTCGGCGTCGAGCGTGCCGACCGTCCGCAGCATGTACGCGAGGGCCATGTTGCGGTCGGCCGACGCCAGCTCCGACTCGAACACGTCCTCGGCGATCGAGAGCCGGCGGCCGGCGAGGCGGCTGTAGAGGTCGACGATGCGGTCGGTGCGCGCATCTGCATCCGATCCCTGCACGAGCGCGTGTGCGGCGATCGCGCCCGCGTTGATCATCGGGTTCCGGGGGCGGCCGGTCTCCCGTTCGAGGGAGATCTCGTTGAACGCGTCGCCGGACGGCTCGACGTCGATGCGCTCGAGCACGGCGTCGAGGCCCTGGTCGGCGATCGCGAGGGCATAGGTGAACGGTTTCGAGATGGACTGGATCGTGAACTCCACGTCGGCATCCCCCGCGACGTAGACCTCCCCGTCGAGTGTCGCGACCGCGATCGCCAGCCGGTCGGGGTCGGCGTGCGCGAGTTCCGGGATGTAGGACGCCACCTCGCCCGCATCCTCCCCGCACGATTCGAGCAGCAGGTTGAGGTAGTCGATCATGGGCGTCTGCATGTGCTCCATGCTCCCACGGGGTGCCTCAGCCCCCACCCGCCCGTCTATTTCTGCCGGACGGCACAAATAGAGGCTCTATTCCTGCCATACGGCAGAAATAGACGGGCGGGGGAGAGGGGGTCAGGGCGCGAGGGGGAGGGTCACGACGAACCGCGCCCCGCCCCAGCGAGAGGCGTCGACGGACACGGCGCCCCCGCTGGCCGTCGCGATGCCCTGGACGATCGCGAGGCCCAGGCCGCTGCCGCCGGCGTCCCGACTGCGCGCTTCGTCGAGTCGCACGAAGCGCTCGAAGATCCGGTCGCGCTCGCCGTCGGGCACTCCGGCCCCGTCGTCCTCGACGGTCACGAACACATGGGAATCCTGGGAGATCACGCTGATCGCCAGGCGACCGGCGCTGTGCCGCGCGGCGTTGTCGGCGAGATTGCGCAGCATCTGGCCGAGGAGCCTCGGATCCCCTTCGACGCGGGCGGCCCGGATGCCGGAACCGTCGACCTCGAGCCCTGAGGCGCGCAGCCGTCGGGCCTCGGCCAGGGCGAGGTCGTCGAGGTCGACGGGCTCCACGTTCGTGCCCACGCCCTCGTCAAGGCGGGCGAGCAGGAGAAGCGACTCGACGATGCCCTGCAGGCGAAGGCCCTCCTCCGAGACGACGTCGGCGAGCTCGCCGATGCTCGTGGTCGAGGGGTGCGCCTGTGCGAGCTCGGCGTGCTGGCGGATCGTCGCGAGAGGGGAACGCAGCTCGTGTGAGGCGTCCGACACGAAGCGCCGCTGGGCCGTCGCCGAGGCGTCGAGCCGATCCAGCATCCGGTTCATGGTGGTCGCGAGCGCCGCGATCTCGTCCGCAGAACCGGGAACCTCGACGCGGTTGTGCAGGTGCTCGGCCGTGATGCCCTCGACCTCCTCGCGGATGCGCGTGACCGGTACGAGCGCGCGACCCACGACGAGCCAGGTCGTGACCGCGACGAGCGCGAGGAGCAGGGGGACGGCGATCGCGAGCAGCACCACGACGGTCGACAGGGTCTCGTCGTCGGCTTCGACGGGTACCGCGAGCACGAGGGTCTCGTCGTTCTCGATGTCGTCCGAGACGACGAGCATGGGTGTGCCGTCGATCGTCACGGTCACCGCATGGTCGGCGATCGGGAGGGTGCTCGAGCCCAGATCGTCGCGTGCGTCCTCGCTCGCCGAGCGGATCGAGCCGTCGGCGCCGATGATCTGCACGAGCTCGTCGTCGAGGGTGTCGATGCCGCGGCCTCCGCCACGACCGCCCGGTCCATCCAGGCGCTCCGTCAGCTCGTCGAGTCGCTGCTCGGCGGCGCGCTCGGCGCTGGCGTGGATGCTGGAGCTCAGGATGCCGTAGAACGAGAACGCCCCGATCAGCAGAGCCAGGGCCACGACGAGGGTCGCACCCAGGGTGGTCCGGGCACGCACCGACCTCCACCCGCGGCTAGCCACCGTCGGCCGCCAGGCGGTATCCGGCACCGCGGATCGTCTCGATCGCCTCGCGTCCGAACGGCTTGTCGAGCTTGCGTCGCAGGTGACCGACGTAGACCTCGACGATGTTCGGATCGCCGTCGAAGTCGTCGTCCCAGACGCCCTCGATCAACGAGCGCTTCGAGAGCACCTGGCCGCGATGGCGCATCAGGTGCTCGAGCACGGCGAACTCGCGCGCGGTCAGCGTGACGGGCGTCTCGCCGCGCCACACGCGGTGCGCCGCCGGATCGACTCTCAGGTCTCCGGCTTCCAGGACCGCAGGGCGTGCGACCGCTCCTCGCCGCACGAGGGCGCGGATCCGGGCGACGAGGATCGCGAAGGAGAAGGGCTTCGTGACGTAGTCGTCGGCTCCGGTCTCGAGCGCCTCGACCTGATCCCATTCGCCGTCCTTGGCTGTGAGCATGAGCACGGGTGTCCAGTTCTCCTCGGCGCGCAGGGCCTCGCACACCTTCCATCCGCTCATGCCGGGCATCATGAGGTCGAGCACGATCGCGTCGTAGCGGGTCTCGCGGGCACGCCACAGGCCGTCGGTGCCGTTGTGCGCGACATCGACGGCGAAGCCCTCGGCCTCGAGGCCCCGCCTCACGGCATCCGCCAGGCGCACCTCGTCGTCGACTACCAGGATCCGCATTCCTCCAGTGTGGTGGGCGCAGGCTGAATCCGCGCTGAAGCGGGGCCCGGTCGCCGCGGGAGGAGGTCCGGTGTGATTGCATGAGCGCATGACGTGGATCCGGGGGGACAGGTCGGGCCGAGCAGGGGTGCTGCCGCTCGTGCTGGTGGCGACGATGATGATGGCCGGCTGCGTGCCGCAGACGGCCGACCAGGTGCCGGCGGGCATGACGCCGAGTCCGACGCCCACGGCAGCGTGTCCCGTGGTCGAGGGTGTGGACCTTCCTCCCGAATGCGCTCCGTACGACCCCGATCAGGCGATGGCGCAGAACGAGCGCTACCGCGACCGGATGGACATGTCGGCGGAGTCCACCGCGGCGGCTCGGGGACCCGCAGAGGAGATCCGCACGGCGCTCGAGGGTGTGCGCTCGTCCGGTTCGCTGTCGGTCGACGCCGTGGCGGAGGCGATCACCCGGGCGGGCCTGCCGTATCCGGAGGTCCAGGGCGATGAGCGCGCCGTGGAGTTCGGCGTCTCGGCGCCGGAGGGCGGGTGCGTGTTCGGTGCGGTGACCGCCGATCTCGTCACGATCGAGATCGGCGGATACATCATGGACGGCGGCTGCCTGCCCGCGGTCGGGCACTAGCTCGCGCCCTCACACGGGCTCAGACGTCGGTACGGAACCCGGCGGCCTTGTGCGTCCCGTCGCAGAACGGCTTGATGATCGAGAGGCCGCAGCGGCAGAGGGCGACGGTGCGCCGAGTGACCTCGATGGGCTCGCCGTCCTCGCCCTGCAGCTCGGCCGCCCCGCGGACCAGCAGCGGTCCGTCGGGATACGGCGTGATCGTGACGTGATCTCCGCGCGCGCTCATGCGTCCGACCTCGACCGCAGCGAGGACTCACCGCGCGACCAGGTGTCGAGCATGTGGCCGGCCATCCAGCCGTCCACGGTGAGGCAGGCGGATGCGCCGAACATGATGTCCGCGAGGAGCTCGGGGCGGTCCTCGGCGAGGGCTCCGGCGAGGTCGCGCCCGGCGATCTGCTCGTGCACGGCATCCGCCTCGACGTGCTCGTCGAAGTAGTCGGTGACCTCCTCCGGATACCCGAGGCGGCGGAGGCCGTCGGCGTACAGGCGGCACGGGGTCGAGGAGGTCATCTCGTACGCGGCGAGGTGACCGACGATCGCGCCGACGAGTCGACGGTTCACCCCGAACAGCGACATCGTGTTGTGCGAGGCGAAGGTGATCGCGGCGACGTCGTCGATGTAGGCGCCGTACGTGTCGTCGAGGCCCACGCCGCGCATGGCCCGCGCGAAGATCGTCTGGTGCACGCGGTCGGGCCGCCCGCCGCCGTACTCGTCCGACTGGATCTCGACGAGCGCAGCCTTCGCCCGCCCGTGCAGGCGGGGGATGGCCCAGGAGTGCGGGTCGGCCTCGCGCAGCGTGTAGATCGAGCGCTGCATGAAGAACTCGGGGATCTGCTCGCGCGTGGCCTTCTTCGCGACGTAGCGCGAGAGGCTGGGCCCGGTGTCGGCTGCGGCCAGTGCGAACAGGGCGCGGGCGACCGCGTCGACGGTGGGCTCCGGCAGCTCGGGCTGGGGCACGACAGCGCGCAGCCCGCGCTCGAAGTGCTCTTCGATCAGGAGGCGGGTGGCGATCAGTGCCGGGTCCCACTCGAGGTCCGGGTCGATGCCGGGCACCGATCCGTAGGACGACGCGTACAGCAGGAACAGCGCGAGCTGGATGTCGTCGTCGCGCAGGATGTCGGGTGATGCCTCGAGCGCGACCTCGGCGTGCGTGCGGTGGTCGGCCTCGACATCGCCGCTCAGGCGGCGCAGGACGGCATCACTGGCGGGCCCCCGCGGGGTGATCCCGAGGGCGGAGATGGAGGTGAGGGCAGGCGCGGACACTGGAGTGCTCCCATCGGTCGGTGACACGAGCATCCGCCCTCCCTGCTGTACTCGGAAGGGACTTGACGCGGCGCGTCCGATGCGGAAGGCGGATGCCGGATGCTGCCGCGACCGACCCGGCGGCGTTTTCACCGATTGGCGGAACGACTCGCGGACCTCCGAGAAGGTTGCATGACCGGCGGGCGAGTGCCTCAGATTTAATGCCCCCACCGGCTCCGACCCACGCCCGAGACACTCTGCCAACTGCGAGGTACGCACCGGCGGGCGTCGGCTGATCCGATGCTGAAACCGGCCAGGCATGGCACCGCCCAGCTGGCGGAGTGCTGCTGCTCGAGCTTGATCCCGCGCCTCCCTGAAGGGGCCCGAGTTGCGACTCGCGCCGCTTTCGCGCAACCCATGTCGCAACTCACGAGAAGCATCGGCACCGCCTATCGGCGTAGGAACATCGTGCGCTTACGAGGGGCTCTCGTGCGGGATCAATCGGGAAGCAATCGCGGCAATCTCCGTGGCCGTCGCGCCTCGCAGCGCAGAGCCATTCCCTGGAACCACATTAAACAGAAGGACCCCGCCGTCAACCAGCTCGATCCGGAGACGGTTGAAGTACTGGGCATCGGTGGCATCCAAGGCCGCCTCGCTAATCCCGTTCAGAGGGATTGAATGCTTCAACGGAGCGCCGGCGCGGTTATGAGCTGTCTGGGATACGAATGTGACGAGACTGTCGTCCAGCAGCGCCCACCCTGCCCCCTCATAGCGCGGTTTCCGAAGATTGCCATCCGTGAGTTGAGCTTGCATATAGGCGAACAGCGGAGTGGCGTTGACGCGCCCGGCTTCCCGATCCATCCGCCGAAGCAGGGGTTTCCAACGTCTAGCAGCCACGTAGACGATCGCAAACAGGACGGCTCCTGCCACCCATCCGAAGGCCCTAGTCGACACGGGAGTTCCCAGCAGCGAGGGGCCGACCAAGCAGAAAAGACCCAATAGCGCTTGCGAAGCGAACGCGATATTACGCGTATAAGTGGTCGTTGGGCCGATCGGCATGCTGTGGAGAGTTCCTCCAGTCCTCAGTGTCACCAGTCAATCTCAGGTCTCCTCGCTGCGCCCGGAAGCGACGTCAAAAACATCACCCCTCCGGTGAGCGTCCCGAACATACCACCACGCGGTTGCTGCCCATCCGGCGACCGTCGCCAACGCCAGCAGCGGGGCAGCGACTACGGGAACCTTCACCTGGAAGGCCGCAATCGCGAGACCAGTGCTCACAACGCCCGCGGTGAATGACGCAACGCTCATCGCCGAGGCTATGCCTGAGGTGATGATGTACCCCGGCCGAACAGGCTTAGATCGACTGCGTCTGCATCGAATGACGTGCTGGGGTTCTGCGTGACGTGAAGGTCCGTGACGCCGCGCGCCAAGTGCGGAAGACGGAAGACGGATGCTGCCGCGACCGTCCCGGCCGGCGGCGCGGCAGCGCAGCGGATCAGGCGTGCACGGGGTAGTGGCTCGTGATCGCGATGCGGTTCCAGCTGTTGATCACGACGGCGAGCCAGGTCACGGCCGCGATCTGCTTCTCGGTGAGGATGCCGTCGACGTCCACGCCGCGATCGACGAGCCGCCCGTGGTCGCCTATCATCGTGACGTTCTCGGCGATCTGCAGCGCCGCCTGCTCCTCCGGCGTGAAGTACTGCGACTCCCACCAGCCCGCGATGACGGCGAGCCGATCCGCGGTCTCGCCGGCCTTCACGGCATCCGCGCTGTGCATCCGGAGGCAGAAGGCGCAGCCGTTGAGCTGGGAGGCGCGGATCTTGACCAGCTCGACGAGCAGCGGTGAGAGCCCGGCATCCGCCCCTGCTTCTGCGGCTCTGGCGCTGAACTCCATCATCGCCTGGTAGGGCGCTGCGTATGCCTTGCCGATGTTCACGTGCGACACGTCATCTCCTTCACTGCGGGACGCGAGGTGCGTCCTCCTCAGTACTGACGCCGCAGCAACGCGATCTGTGACGACGCTCGCACTCCCTAGGCTGGAGGCATGACCAAGAACTCGCTCTGGACCGTCGTCGCCGTCGTTCTCGCGGTGGTGATCGCGTGGTGGATCGTGAGCGCTCTGTTCTCGCTGCTGTGGTTCATCGCGAAGCTCGCGATCGTGGCGGTGGTCGCTGTCGTGGTCTTCCTCGTGATCCGCGGCCTGTTCAGCTCGAAGGCCGACTGAGGCGGACTGAGGCCGGCAGAGGCGTCCTAGGCGACCGGCGCCTTCGCGCCGATCCGGTACTTCGCTGCCCGATGCGTGTCCTGCACGCGGTCGCCCTTGCCCTGGAGCTTGTGCCGCAGCGTCCCCGGCGTGTACTCCTCGGGGTAGGCGCCGCGCTCGCGGAGTACCGGGATGACGTGCTCGATGACGTCCTGCCACGTGCCGGGCGTGACGGCATACGCGAGGTTGAAGCCGTCGATGTCGGTCTCCTCGACCCACGACTGCAGCTCGTCGGCGATCTCCTCGCCCGAGCCGACGATCGTCGGGCCCAGGCCGCCGATCGAGTTGTGCCGGCCGAAGTCGCCGACCGTCCACTCGCGGCCGAGATCGGCCTCCTCCTTCAGATGCTGCAGCACCGACTGGATCGCGTTGGACTCGACGTTGCCGACGGGCTCGTGCTCCTCGTACTGCGAGAGGTCGACGCCCATCCAGCCCGACATGAACGTCAGAGCGCCCTCGGGACTCGCGTACGAGAGGTACTCGGCGTGCTTGGCTGTCGCCTCCTCGCTCGTGGCCGCGGTGATCACGGTGAGCAGCGTGTAGATGCGGGCGTCGTACCGGTCGCGGCCGGCGGCCTCGAGCGCGTCGCGGATGCGCTTCACGGTTCCGGCCAGCACCTCCTTGGAGGGAGCCGCGACGAAGATCGCCTCGGCGTTCTCGGCCGCGAAGCGCACACCGCGGGGGCTCGCCCCGGCCTGGTAGATGACAGGGGTGCGCTGCGGCGACGGCTCGGAGATGTGGATGCCGGGCACGCTGAAGTGCTTGCCCTCGTGGCCGATCGGGTGCACCTTCGACGGATCGGTGAAGATGCCGCGCTCGCGGTCCTCGATGACGGCGTCGTCCTCCCACGAGCCCTCCCAGAGCTTGTAGAGGACCTCGACGTACTCGTCCGCGTGGTCGTAGCGGTCGTCGTGGGCGAGCTGGTCGTCCTGACCCATGTTGCGCGCGGCGCTGGGCAGGTAGCCGGTCACGACGTTCCAGCCGATGCGGCCCTGCGTCAGGTGGTCGAGCGTGCTGAGCCGTCGCGCGAACGGGTACGGGTGCTCGAAGGCGGTGCCGGCGGTGATGCCGAATCCGAGGTGGTCGGTCACGGCGGCCATCGCGCTCACGAGCAGGATCGGGTCGTTCACGGGCACCTGGGCGCCGTTGCGGATCGCGGCCTCGTTCGTGCCGCCGTACACGTCGTAGGTGCCGAGGACGTCGGCGATGAAGATGCCGTCGAACGTCGCGCTCTCGAGGAGCTTCGCGAGGTCGGTCCAGTACGAGATCGTGTTGTACTGGCGCGATCGGTCGTCAGGATGCCGCCACAGGCCGGACGACTGGTGGGCGACGCAGTTCATGTCGAAGGCGTTGAAGCGGATCTGACGGGTCATGCCTCAAGGAGAACCCGGACGAGCCGTTCGTGGCCAGGGGCGCCGTCACGGGGCGCAACAAACCTGCTGCGGATCACTCCGGAGAATCGGATGCTTTCAGTCGAGGATCCGGCAGGATCACTTCGACCTGGGGTTTCGCGCTGGCCTGCGCGCGGCACCAGACCACGAACCCGACCGCCGTGAAGACGCCGTAGAAGACGTACATGAACCCGGTGGCGTAGAAGCCGGAGCTGAAGAGCAGCGGTACGCCCACGATGTCGACCGCGATCCAGATGAGCCAGAACTCGGTCCAGCCCTTGGCCATCCCGTAGGTCGCCAGCAGTGATCCGACGAAGGTCCAGGCGTCCGCCCAGACCGGTTCGTACGACCCGAGCGCGCGGAAGAGCGGGGTGAGGGCGACCGTGCCGATGACGAGCACGAGGACGAGCCCGACGCGGGCGCTGTTCGGAGCCCACTGCGGAGTCACGCGGCCGCCGCCCGAGGACGCCTGGCGCCAGCGCACCCAGCCGTAGATCGCGACGATGATGAACATCACCTGCCGCCCTGCCTGTCCAAGCAGGTGCGGGAGCGAGTGATCGGGATTGAGGATCGTCCCGAGGAAGACCGTCAGGAGCAGCACGTTGCCGATGATCCCGACCGGCCAGGCCCAGACCTTGCGTCGCATGCCGCCGAGCGCGCTCGCGAGACCGAACGCGTTGCCGACGACCTCCCGCACGAGCAGGGTCTGCCCGCCGGGGAGCACCCACTGCGAGTTGAAGGCGTCCGTGAGCCAGAGCAGGAGGTTCACTCGGCCTCTCCGTCTGCGGGGCGATCGTCGGGGAAGGGGCGCTCATCCAGGATCAGCTGCAGGAACGTCAGGTCGAGCCAGCGCCCGAACTTGGCGCCGACCTGCGGCATCCGTCCGACCTGCAGGAAGTCGAGGCGCTTGTGCAGGACGATGGATCCGAGGTTGCCGCTCTCGACGGCGGCGACCATGACGTGGACGCCCGCTCGGCGCGCGCGGTCGATGAGCTCGATCATGAGGGCTTTGCCGATGCCGCGGCCGCGCTGGTCGTCGCGGACGTAGACGGAGTGCTCGACGGTGTGGCGGAAGCCCGTGTGCGGCCGCCAGCCTCCGTAGGACGCGTAGCCGACGACGCCCGTGTGATCCTCGGCCACGATCACGGGGAAGCCCTGACGTCGACGATCGTCGAACCAGGCGGTGCGGTCGGCGAGGTCGACGGGATCCTCGTTCCAGATCGCGGTCGTGTGCTCGACGGCATGGTTGTGGATGGCCATGATCGCCTCGAGGTCGGCGGTCTCGGCATCCCTGATCCGGGGGTCTGTCATCGGGGGCTCCTGCGGGTGCGCTCGGGTGCGCACGGGACGACGGTAGCAGGATGCCGGTGCTCTGCCTGTCAGGCCCCCCTCTCAGCCGACGGTCGGCTCGCGCCACTGCGTGAGCTTCTCGGGGTTGAGGACGATCCAGAGCTGGGTGATGGCGCCCCGATCGACGAGCGCGTTCACGACCCCGATGACCGTGCCGTGCTCGCGGAAGACCAGGCCGAGGCCGTCGCTCAGCTGCTGCTGTTCCATGACGAGCGCGGGGCGCTTGGCGGCGATGCCAAAGAGGAATCGCGCCACGTTGTCCGCCCCGTACACGACGTTGCGGGCGGCGCTGACGAAACCGCCGCCGTCGCTGCGGAGTTCGACGTCGGGGGCGAGGAAGCGCATGAGCTCGGCGATCTCGCCCGAACGAGCCGCCTCCTGGAAGGCGCGGACGACGCGGTCGTGCTCGGCCCGCGGCACGCCCGTCGCCCTGTTCTCGCGGACGTGACGGCGAGCGGATGCCGCGAGCTGCCGCACGGCGGCGGAGGACCGACCCACCGCCTCGGCGATCTCAGGGAACGGCACGTCGAAGACGTCGTGCAGGACGAAGGCGACGCGTTCGGCCGGCGTCATGGCCTCGAGGACGACGAGGAGCGCGGTCGAGACGTCGTCGTCGAGGGTGACGTGATCGAGGGGGTCGCTTCCTTCGCCTCTCTTATCGATCCGTGCGGTGCTGTGGAAGAGCTCCGCGGGGACCGGCTCGGGGAGCCACTGCCCGACGTAGGTCTCACGGCGGCGGCGCGCGGACCCGAGGAGGTCGAGCGCGATGCGCCCCGCCACGGTCGTGAGCCACCCCGCCGGGTTCACGATCGCGTCGCGCTCGGCGTCGCTCAGGCGGTACCAGCGGAGATAGGTCTCCTGGACGATGTCCTCGGCATCCGCGAGCGTCCCGGTCATCCGGTAGCCGAGCGCGAGGAGTCGGCGGCGTTCGCGGAACACCTCGTCGAGATCGTCGTCCATGCTGCTCCTTCTCGGTATCTCAGCCTTCGCAGGATATGACGAGGCGCCGACGTCGGGTGTGAGCCTCACATCTGGGGATGCCGTCTCGTCATGTCCTGTGGGAGGGTTGCGGACTGCGGCCCTCGACTCGGGACGTCGGAAGGGCAGCGGATGAAGATCGCGATCGCAGGAGGTACGGGGACGGTCGGCCGGCATGTGGTCGACGCGGCGCGGGAGTCCGGCCATGAGGCCGTCGTTCTCACGCGGTCGCGCGGGGTGGACGTCCTGACGGGCGCGGGGCTCGTCGATGCGCTGCAGGGGGCGGATGCCGTTATCGACGTGACCAACATGACCACTCTGTCGTCGGCGAAGGCGAAGAGCTTCTTCGAGACCGGGACGGCGCAGCTGCTGGCTGCGGAGGAGCGCGCAGGCGTCGGGCACCACGTGGCGCTGTCGATCGTGGGCATCGACGGCATCGATGCCTCGTACTACGCGGGGAAGCTCGCCCAGGAGCAAGCAGTGGCGGCGGGTGCGGTGCCGTTCACGATCGCCCGGACGGCGCAGTTCCTGGAGTTCGCGGGTCAGCTGCTCGCCCAGATGTCGGGGCCGGTCGCCGTGATGCCGAAGATCCTCATGCGGCCGGTGGCCGCGCGGGAGGTCGGCGCGCACCTGGTGAGCCTGGCGGAGGGCGGTGCTGTCGGGCGCGCGCGGGATCTCGTCGGACCGGAGAACGAGGTGCTCGTGGATGTCGCGCGCAGGCAGCTCGCCTTCGAGGGGTCCCGTTGGTGGGTTCTCGGGGTACGGCTGCCGGGTCTCTACGGGCGTGGCCTCGCGTCAGGCGCCCTCCGAGGCGGACCGGATGCCGTGCAGGGGCGCATCGGGTTCGAGGAGTGGCTGCGGAGCGAGGATCACCGGCGCTGAGGCCCTTCGTGCGGCTGTGATCGTATACCGATGAGCTCCGCGACATTCGTAGATTTGTTCTAAGTTTGAGGCATGACCAACCCTCGCCTCGAGCCCCTCGTCGAAGCGCTCTCGCGCCTCGACGGGGCGTGGGGTGCGGCGGGAGGGGCATCCGACCTGAGCCGTACGTCGTTGCTGGAGTGCGTCGGAGGAGCTGCTGCCGTGCAGCGGCATCTCGATGCGATCCAGGCCGAGCTCGCCGCTGCGGTGTCGTTCGAATCACGCGCCGAACTCGGGGCCGAGGGCCTCGCGAAGCAGCAGGGCTACCGCAGTGCGGCGACGCTCCTCGCGGCGACCACGGGCGTCTCCCGCGGCGATGCCGCGCGATTCGTCAGGGTCGGGGAGGCGGTGGCCCCTCGACGCAATCTGCTCGGTGACCTGCTGCCCGCACGGTTTCCCGCGCTCGCCGCGGCACTCGCCGAGGGGTCCCTCGGCCTGCAGGCGGCAGCGCTGATCATCACGCTGCTCGAACGGCTTCGACTGAAGATCGGCGCGGTCGCGGTGGGGGAGGCCGAGCAGCTGCTCGCTTCCCGTGCCGCAGGCATGCCGCTCGACGACGTCCGCAAGCTGCTCGCACGGGCCGAGGCCTGGCTCGACCCCGACGGAATCGAGCCGAAGGAGCGTGAAGCGCGCGACCGTCGATCGCTCACGATGTTCGAGCGCGACGGCTCCCTGCACCTCGCTCTGCAGATCGATGTCGCCACGGGCGCGTCGATCAAGGCGGCGATCCAGGACTACGTGACCGCCACCTTCCGGGCTCGACGGAATGCCCCGGACCCCGACGCCGCGGATGCCGATCACCGCACGGTGGCGATGATCCAAGCCGACGCGCTCGCCGCGATCTGCGACCACGTCATCGGGTGCCGCGAGAGCGGCGTGCCGTCGACGGGCGCCACGGTTATCGTGCGCGTGAACCTCGACGACCTGACTTCTGGCACCGGCAGTGCCACGATCGACGGCAGCGACCACCGCGTGAGTGTCAGCTCGTGCCGGCGGATGGCGGCCTCGGGCGGGGTCATCCCGGTGGTCCTCGGATCGAAGGGCGAGATCCTCGACTGGGGTCGTGAGAAGCGGCTCTTCACCCGGGCTCAGCGCCGAGCACTCGCCGAACGCGACGGCGGCTGCGTGATGTGCGCCCTCCCGCCACAGATGACGAAGGCTCATCACCTGCGATGGTGGCAGAGGGACGCAGGACCCACCGATCTCGACAACGGCGTGCTGCTCTGCGAGTCATGCCACCATCGCGTGCACGACAACGGGTGGGAGATCCGCATCGACGGGGTAGGCCATGCCGCCCGGGTGTGGCTCATACCGCCGACGGGGGTCGATCCGCATCGCACGCCGCGCCTGGGAGGTCGGGCGCGCTATGACATGGCGGCGTGAAGGGTCGTCGTGCGCGGGGTCAGACGTGCACGTCGGCGGGGGATTCCTCGCCCTCGTGGAAGCTGGGCTTCTTGCCGACCAGGCGGCCGATCCCGAGGATCACTCCGACGATGATCAGCCCTGCCGCGAGTCCTGCGACAGCCGAGAACAGGGTGTCGCCGATCCACACGATGACGCCGCCGGCGGGCTCGAGCGCGTGCTCGATGGCGTGCAGGATGTCCTCGCCGAAGTGCACGCCGACCTCGCCGAGGTTGACCAGGAGCAGGTGCCCTCCGACCCACAGCATCGCGACCGTGCCGAGGATGCTGATGAAACGGAAGACCGCCGGCATCGACCGGACGATCCGCGTCCCCGTGTGGCGCACGCGCTGTACCGGGTTCTTCGCCATCTTGAGCCCGATGTCGTCGATCTTCACCAGGAGAGCGACGGCGCCGTACACGACGCCCGTCATGATGAGCGCGATCACGGCGAGGACGGCGAGGGTGGTCCAGATGTCGAGGCCCGCCTCGAGGTTCGCGAGCGAGATGAGCATGATCTCGGTCGAGAGGATCAGGTCCGTCCGGACGGCACCCCACACGAGCTTGTTCTCGTTGCGGGCGCCCTCGTCGGCATGACCGTGCTGCACGCCGAACCATTCGAGCACCTTCTCGGCACCCTCGAAGCACAGGTAGGCGCCACCGAGGATCAGCAGGTACGGCAGCACCCAGGGCGCGAACGCCGTCAGCAGGAGCGCGATCGGGATGATGATCACGAACTTGTTCGCGAGCGATCCGAGGGCGATCTTCGCGACCACCGGCAGCTCGCGCGCCGGGGTGATCCCCTGCACGTACTGCGGCGTCACCGCGGCGTCGTCGATCACGACGCCCGCGGCCTTGGCCGAGGCCTTCATCGCCGCGCTGAGGATGTCATCGACGACGGCGAGCAGTCCAACCGACATGTGGGTCTCCCTGTGGTGAGTGTCGGGGAGCAACTCTATCGACTGCCGCGAAACTCACAGCCCGCTCCCAGCCCCACGGGACCAAAACCGGGCGGGAGACGGTTCTTCTCTATGACGCTGCAGCCAGCCGCGTCGGACAAGGAGACAGATCATGTCGAACGACTTCCGCAGGACACCCGAGGCGGTCAGCGCCCTCACGAACCTCCAGTACGAGGTGACCCAGCAGGATGCGACGGAGCCGCCGTTCCGCAACGCCTACTGGAACACCCACGATGACGGCATCTACGTCGACGTCGTCTCCGGCCAGCCGTTGTTCGCCTCCACCGACAAGTTCGACAGCGGAACCGGATGGCCGAGCTTCACCCGACCCATCGAGGAGTCCGCCGTCACCACCCGCACAGACCGTACGCTGTGGATGAAGCGCACGGAGGCCCGTTCGAGCGGCGCCGACAGCCACCTCGGCCACGTGTTCGACGACGGGCCCGCGGCACAGGGCGGCCTCCGCTACTGCATGAACTCCGCGGCCCTCCGCTTCATCCCGGCTGACAGCCTGGAAGATGAGGGGTACGGTCGCTACCGCCACCTCTTCCCCGCAACAGACACCACCGACTCCGAGGAGCAGTCATGACCGACAACGGAACAATCACCCGCACCCCCGGAACCGAGACGGCCGTGCTCGCCGGCGGCTGTTTCTGGGGCATGGAAGACCTGATCCGCCGCCAGCCCGGCGTGCTCGACACCCGCGTCGGCTACACCGGCGGGCAGAACGATCACGCGACGTACCGCAACCACCCGGGTCACGCCGAGGCCGTCGAGATCGTGTTCGACCCGACCAAGACGACCTACCGCGACATCCTGGCGTTCTTCTTCCAGATCCATGACCCGTCGACGCTGAACCGTCAGGGCAACGACATCGGCTCGAGCTACCGCTCGGCGATCTTCCCGCTCACCCCCGAGCAGGAGACCGTCGCGCGCGACACGATCGCCGACGTCGACGCCTCCGGACTGTGGCCGGCGAAGGCCGTCACCACGATCGAGCCCGAGGGTCCGTTCTGGGAGGCGGAGCCCGAGCACCAGGACTACCTGATCAAGTACCCCAACGGCTACACCTGCCACTTCCCGCGTGCGGGATGGGTGCTGCCGAAGCGCGAGGAGAGCGCGACCGTCTGACGCCCGCCTCGCCGGGGCTCAGGCCTCGGCGAGGAAGGTCAGCGCCGCCTCCTTGAAGGCGCACGATCCCGGAGCGTTGAAGTGGTGGCGATCCGGGATCTCGAAGAACCGCCCCGCGGGTGCCGCCGACGCGAGCGCCCGCGACCCCTCGATGATCGCGTCCTTCGATCCGGTCGCGAAGAGGATCGGCGATGCCGGGGCGTTCGACGGATCCGGGTCGATCGTCCGCGAAGACCGCAGTCCCTCGGCCAGCGCCACGAGCGCGGCCAGATCGTTCCCCGGGACGCGCTCCGTCAGCGCGATGTAGTTCTGGGTCGTCGGGTCGCTCACGGGAGCCCCATCGGCGAGATACGCCCGCACCTGATCGAGGTCGAGGCGTGCGAGAGGGATGCCGTCGGGCACTCCTCCGAGCACCGCGCGTCCGATCCGCTGCGGGAGGTCGCGCACGACCTCCCAGCCCACCCTGGCGCCGAGCGAATAGCCGACGTAGAACGCGTCGTCGACGAGGTACGCGTCCATCACCGTCTCGACATCGGTCGCGAGGGTGCGGATGCCGTACGCGTCCGCCTGATGCGGCTTCTCGCTGAGTCCGTGCCCCCGCTGATCCAGAGCGAGCACGCGATAGCCGGCCTTGGTGAGCTCGCGCACCCATCCCGTGAGCACCCAGGTGTCGCGCGCGCTCGAGGCGAAGCCGTGCACGATCACCACCACGGGGGCGTCGAGCTCGCCCCACGTGTAGGTCGCGAGGCGTGTGCCGTCTGCGGCGTACACCTGCTGCGGGTCGGGCATGCTGTTCAGATCGGAGAGGGGTACGGCCACGGCATCCATTCTCGAACGAAACCGGGGGCCGACACGCCAGATGTCGGACGGACTCGTCGAAACGGTCCTACATGTGGCGTGTCGGCACCCGGAGTGGGTCAGCCGGAAGGGGTCAGAACCGGGCGCGCAGCGCCTCACCCA
>JAZBLS010000065.1:0-16699 GCA_037033365.1 Actinomycetota bacterium
AGCCTGTCGAAGGGCTGAGCCTGTCGAAGGGCCGAGCCCCCCCCGGGTCCCTGAGCCTGTCGAAGGGTCAGTCGCCGGCGAGCGACGCGGCGCCGATGATGCCCGAGTTGTTGCGGTGGATCGCGGGGACGATCGGGGTCTTGAGGTCCAGCAGCGGCAGGAAGTCGCCGGCGTTCTTCGAGACGCCGCCGCCGACCACGAACAGGTCGGGGCTGAACAGGAACTCGATGTGCGAGTAGAACGCCTGCAGGCGCTCGGCCCACTCGGCCCACGACAGTCCCTCGCGCTCGCGCGCCGAGGTGGCGGCGAAGGTCTCGACGGACTCGTACTCGCCGAAGTTCAGGTGGCCGAGCTCGGTGTTCGGCAGCAGCACTCCGTCGTAGAGGAACGCCGAGCCGATGCCGGTCCCGAGCGTCGTGAGCAGCGTGAAGCCGCGCACGTCGCGGGCCGCACCGTGGCGGGCCTCGGCGACGCCGGCGGCATCCGCGTCGTTCACGAAGACGATGTTGCGACCGAGTCCGTCGCGGAAGAAGTGCTCGGCGTCGAAGTCGAGCCACTCCTTCGAGACGTTCGCGGCGGAGAGCGTCTTGCCCCGCTTGACGATGGCCGGGAACGCCACGCCGAGGGGAAGGGTCGACTCGTGCACGTCGAGGGTCTTCAGCACCGTCTTGACCGCGATCAGCACATCCTCGGGGGATGCTCCCTCGGGCGTCGGTACGCGCACCCTGTCGGATGCCATGATGCCGTGCTCCAGGTCGACGATGCCTGCCTTGATTCCCGTGCCGCCGATGTCGACGCCGATCGCTTTTGCCATGATCGATAGCTTAGCGAGCACCGCCAGCGCCGATAGGATCGATGACACCACGTGATGAAGGGGTTCGGCCATGACGAACGGCGATGAGAAGTACTGGTACAACCTGGTGACCGGTCAGGTCGAGTTCGGCATGATCTCGGCATCCGCTGATCGCGTCGGCCCGTTCGACACCGAGCAGGAGGCCGCGCACGCACCCCAGAAGCTCGAGGAGCGCTCGCGCGCCTGGGCCGAGGAGGAAGCCGCCGAGAACGGCTGGGACGCCGGAACCGGCAAGGTCGCCGAGTAGATGGACAAGCAGAGGGATTTCGTCCTCCGGACGATCGAAGAGCGTGGCGTCAAGTTCGTCCGCCTGTGGTTCACCGACGTGATCGGCACTCTCAAGTCCGTCGCGATCGCCCCGGCCGAGGTCGAGGGTGCATTCGCGGAGGGCATCGGCTTCGACGGTTCGGCGATCGAGGGGCTCACGCGCAGCTACGAGTCCGACCTGCTCGCGCAGCCCGACCCCACCACGTTCCAGACGCTGCCGTGGCGCGGTGAGATCGACCCGACCGCGCGCATGTTCTGCGACATCACGACGCCCGACGGCCGTCCGGCCGTGTCCGATCCGCGTCATGTCCTCAAGCGCACGCTCGCGAAGGCCGCAGACGCCGGGTTCACGTTCTACACGCACCCCGAGATCGAGTTCTACCTGCTCAAGTCGTCGTCGTTCGGCCCCGAGGGCCCCGTGCCCGTGGACTCGGCCGGATACTTCGACAACGTCCCCGGCGGCACGGCGCACGACTTCCGTCGTCGCTCGGTGCGGATGCTGGAGGACCTCGGCATCTCCGTCGAGTTCAGCCACCACGAGGGCGGCCCCGGCCAGAACGAGATCGACCTCCGCTACGCGGATGCGCTGACCATGGCCGACAACGTCATGACCTTCCGCACCGTGATCAAGGAGGTGGCGATCGAGCAGGGCGTCTACGCGACGTTCATGCCGAAGCCTCTCAGCGGTCACCCCGGAAGCGGCATGCACACGCACATGTCGCTGTTCGAGGGCGAGCGCAACGCGTTCTACGAGGAGGGCGCCAAGTACCAGCTCTCGAAGACCGGTCGTCACTTCATCGCCGGCCTCTTGCGGCACGCCAACGAGATGGCAGCCGTCACGAACCAGTTCGTGAACTCGTACAAGCGGCTCTGGGGCGGCGACGAGGCTCCGAGCTTCGTGACCTGGGGCCACAACAACCGGTCGGCCCTCGTGCGCGTCCCGATGTACAAGCCCAACAAGGGCGGGTCGTCGCGCGTGGAGTACCGAGCCCTCGACTCGGCGGCGAACCCGTACCTCGCGTACGCGCTCATGCTCGCCGCGGGCCTCAAGGGCATCGAGGAGGAGTACGAGCTCCCGCCCGAGGCGGAGGACAACGTCTGGTCGCTGAGCGACGCCGAGCGCCGTGCGCTGGGCTACTCCGCGCTGCCGGCGAGCCTCGACCACGCGCTCGAGTACATGGAGAGCTCGGAGCTGGTCGCCGAGACCCTGGGCGAGTCGGTCTTCAACTACGTGCTGCTCAACAAGCGCAAGGAGTGGGAGGCCTACCGCGGCCAGGTCACGCCGCTGGAGCTGAAGAACAACCTCGAGCTCCTCTGAGAGTCGCGCATGGCCCGTTCGGACGACTCCGTCTCCCTGTCCGCTCTGGCCCGGCTCGGATTCGCCGAGCTCAGCGAGGCCGCAGAGAACCTCGCTGAGCTCGCATCCCTGCTGGGGGTGGACCGCACGGCGCTTCTCGCGCAGGCGGATGCCGCGGATCCCGATGCGGCCGTGCACGGGATGCTGCGGGTGGCCCGTCGCGACGCGGCGCCGATCGCCGCGCTCTTCACCGACCTCGGGAGCGCGCGGCGGGTGTGGCGGCTCTTCGGCGCCTCCCAGGGCTTCGCGGACTTCTTCCTCCGGCATCCGTCGGAGATCTCCGTGCTCGGCGCGTCGATCTCGGCGCTGCCGACGTCCGCGCAGCTACGGGAGCGTCTGCTCGACGCGGTCGGCGCCCGCGACGGCTTCGCCGAGTCGGGGGAGGATGCTGCGATCGTCGCGCTGCGCGTCGCCTACCGACGCGATCTGGCCGAGATCGCCGCGTTCGATCTCACGGCGCACAACCCGATCGCGATCGTCGGCGACGTGGCCGCGGCCCTCGCCGACATCGCCGGGGCAGCACTCGAGGCATCGCTCGCCATCGCTCGACGGACACTCGCCGGAACGTACGGCGAGGAGCAGGTCGGCGCGACACGGCTCGCGATCATCGGCATGGGCAAGGCCGGTGCGCGCGAGCTGAACTACGTCAGCGACGTCGACGTGATCTTCGTCGGCGGGACGCTCGACGAGGAGGTCGTCGATGAGCCGCGGGCGATCGACATCGCCACCCGGCTCGCGCGCGAGACCATGCGCGGGCTCAGCGGGATCGAGGTCGAACCCCCGCTGTGGGAGGTGGACGCGGCCCTCCGCCCGGAGGGCAAGCAGGGAGCGTTGGTCCGCTCGCTCGCCTCGCACCTGGCCTACTACGATCGCTGGGCGAAGAGCTGGGAGTTCCAGGCTCTGCTCAAGGCGCGTCCGCTCGCCGGCGACCCGGAGCTCGGCGCCGAGTACATCGCCGCCGTGCAGCCGAAGGTGTTCTCCAGTGCGGCGCGCGAGAACTTCGTCGACAGCGTGCAGCGCATGCGCGAGCGGGTCATGGAGCACATCGACCCCGAGGACGCGCCCTACCAGCTCAAGCTCGGATCCGGCGGCCTCCGTGACATCGAGTTCACGGTGCAGCTGCTGCAACTGGTGCACGGCCTGACGGACGAGCGGCTGCGCACGCGCGGAACGCTGGAGACGGTCGACGCCCTGGTCGAGGGCGGCTACATCGGCCGCGCCGAAGCGGGGACGTTCGCCGACGACTACCGGATCCTCCGGCTCATGGAGCACCGCCTGCAGCTCAGGGAGCTGAGCCGCACGCACCTGATGCCGCGAACACCGGCGGGTCTGCGCGTCCTGGCCCGCAGCTCGGGACTCGGAGAGTCGGGAGAGGCCGTGTGGGCGCGGTGGGAGGCCCTCCGGCGTGAGGTCCGCGACATCCACACCAAGCTCTTCTACCGGCCTCTGCTGAGTGCGGTCGCGGCGCTTCCCGAAGAGGAGCGCACGCTGTCGACCGCGCAGGCGCACGACCGCCTCATGGCGATCGGCTTCCGCGATCCGGCCGGTGCTCTGCGCCACATCGGTGCCCTCACGACGGGACTGAGCCGCAAGGCGACGATCCAGCGCCATCTCATGCCGATCATGGTCCGCTGGTTCGCGGACGGCAGCGACCCGGACTACGCGCTGCTCGCCTTCCGCCGGATCAGCGAGAGGCTGGGGGACACGCCCTGGTTCCTCCGGATGCTGCGCGACTCGTCCGGCGCGGCGGAGAGCCTCACACGGCTCCTCTCGTCGTCGCGCTACGTCGGTGAGCTGATGGAGTGGATCCCGGAATCCGTCGCCTGGCTCGACAGCAGCGACCTGCTGCGCCCCCGCAGCGGCGCGGCGCTCGACGAGGAGGCGCGTGCGATCCAGACCCGTACCGCCAAGGTCGGCGACGCGCTGCAGGCGGTGCGGGCCATGCGCAGGCGTGAGCTGCTGCGCACCGCCATGGGAGGGGTGCTGGACGTCCTGACCATCGAGCAGATCGCGACGTCGCTCACCGAGATCACGGACGCCACGATCCAGTCCGCGCTGCGGGCCGTGCGGCGCGAGATCGTGCCCCCGGAGGACGACGCGCTGGACTTCGCCGTGATCGGCATGGGGCGCTTCGGCGGTGCGGAGCTCGGATTCGGATCGGATGCCGACATCCTCTACGTCTACGACGCGAACGGCGTCGATCCGCAGCGCGCCCAGACGCTCGCCTCGCGCATCGTCGCCGGACTCCGCGAGCACCTCACGGATCACCGCGTCCCCCTCGACCTGGATGCCGACCTCCGCCCGGAGGGGCGCAACGGCCCGCTCGTCCGCACACTCGACGCGTACGCCGAGTACTACCGCCGCTGGTCGCTGTCCTGGGAGGCGCAGGCGCTGCTTCGTGCGCGCGGCGTCGCGGGCAGTTCCAAGCTCATCTCCGCGTTCACGGCGCTGGCCGACAGCATCCGCTATCCGGCCGAGGTCGATCTGCAGGGGACGAGGGAGATCAAGCGCATCAAGGCGCGCGTCGAGGGGGAGAGGCTGCCGCAGGGCGTCGATCCGCGTCGTCATCTCAAGCTCGGTCCGGGCACCCTCAGCGATGTCGAGTGGCTCGTGCAGCTGCTGCAGCTGCAGCACGCGCACGACATCCCCGCACTGCGGACGACGTCGACCATCGCCGCTCTTGACGCCTCTGTCGACGCCGGTCTCTTGCCCGCCGAGTCGGCCGATCTCCTCCGCGACGCGTGGCTTCTGTCGAGTCGCCTGCGATCGGCCATCACGCTGTACACGGGAAAGACGAGCGATGTGCTGCCGACCGACCCGCGGGATCTCGACGCGGTCGGCCGCCTTCTCGGCTATCCCGACCGGTCGGCGAGCGTGCTGGAGGACGATTACCTCGGCGTCACGCGTCGCGCACGCCGGGCCTTCGAGCAGCTCTTCTACGGATGATCGCGCGTCGAGTTGCGCGCGGTACCCGTATACCACAGGCTGACTCCATGACGATCTCCAAGCTCGGTGTGATCTGGAACCCCTCGAAGCCCAACGGCGACAAGCTGAAGGCCGCGGTGGACGAGGTCTTCGGCGCCGTCGCCTCGGAATCACCCGTGCAGTGGTGGGAGACGACGGTCGAGGACCCGGGTCGCGGAATGGCGGCGGAGGCCGTCGCCGCCGGCTGCGAGGTCGTGATCGCCGCGGGCGGTGACGGCACTGTGCGCGCCGTCGCGGAGGGACTCGCGGGCAGCGGCGTCGCGCTCGGCATCGTGCCTCAGGGCACGGGGAACCTGCTCGCGCGAAACCTCGACGTCCCGCTGAACGACATCCCTGCCGCTCTGCGTCGTGTGCTCGAGGGCGAGTCCCGTGCGATCGACATGGGCTGGGTCGAGCGCGACGGCGAGGAGCATGCCTTCGTCGTCATGGTCGGGTTCGGGATCGACGCGCAGATGCTCGTCGAGACGGACGAGGATCTGAAGAACCGGGCCGGATGGATCGCCTACGTCGAGGCCATGGGGCGGGCGTTGGCGGGCACCGAGATGACCGACATCACGCTCACGCTGGACGAGGAGGAGCCGCAGGAGCTCCGAGGGCACACGATGCTCATCGGCAACTGCGGCATGCTGCAGGGCGGCATCCGGCTGCTGCCCGATGCCCTGATCGACGACGGACAGCTCGACATGCTGCTCGTGAGCGCCGACGGTCCGCTCCAGTGGCTCGACACCGTCCGCTCCTTCATCTGGGAGAACGGGATCCGGCGGGCCTTCGGCGCGGTCGATCAGGCCGTGAGCACCGACTCCACGACGCACATCGCGGCCGAGCGCATCAGCGTTCGTCTCGCGTCACCGCAGATCTTCGAGATCGACGGCGAAGAGGTCGGCGAGGTCACGGAGTTCTCGGTGCGCGTCCAGGCGGGCGCTCTCACCGTCCGCTGAGCGGTCTCACCGGTCGCTGAGGGTTCCCGGCGGGACGACCTTGCGGTCCTGCGTCGGGAAGACGACCTTCTGCACGATGATGATGATGCTGGCGGCCACCGGGATGGCGACCAGCGCGCCCAGGATTCCCCCGAGCGCGCCACCGGCCACGGCGGCGATCACGACGAGGGCACCAGGGACGGCGACGGCCTTGCTCATGATGCGCGGCGACAGGACGTAGGCCTCGATCTGCATGTAGACGAGGTAGTAGCCGAAGGCGATCGCGGCCGTCACGGGGCTCACGAAGAGGCAGATCAGCGCGTTGATGATCGACGCGCTGAGCGTTCCGACGAGCGGGATCATGGAGCCGATGAAGGCGATCAGGGCGAGCAGCGCGGGAACGGGGGCGCCGATGATGGTCATCACGATCAGGCTCAGGATGCCGTTGATGAGCGCGAGTCCCGCCTGCCCCATGACATAGCGCCCGACCGCGCCGGAGACGTCCTCCAGGAGGCCGCGGAACGTGTCGCGCTGGTAGGCGGGCACGAAGCGGGCCGCGACGCCCTTGATGCTGCGGAGGGAGGCCATGAAGTACAGCGTGAGGATCAGCACGATCGTCACGCCCGTGAATCCGCCCGCGATCCCGGCGCCGACGGCGAAGACGCCGCCGCCGATGTTGGCGAGGTTGCCCGGGTCCTGCAGGAACGAGAGCACGCCGTTCGCGGCATCCTCCAGTGTCGAGCCGAACTGGGCGTTGAGGTCCTTGAACCAGGCGGACGCCATGATGTCCTGGATCATGTCGGGACCGTCTTCGATGAGGTTGGCGATCTGCTCCACCAGGATGGGCACGATCGCCAGGATGATTCCGGCGAAGGCCAGGACCACGGCCAGGACCACGATCGCGACGGCCGCCGGACGCGGCAGCTTCCGCTCGATGAAGGTCACGATCGGGTCGAGCCCGAGGGAAAGGAAGATCGCGACGCCGATGTAGACGAGCACCGTCGCGAGCTGATCGACGATCCCGCCGAGCACGAGCGCGACGAGCACGCCGAGCGCACCGAGCAGCCCGAACATGAAGGGGTTGATGCGGGCGATCGCCGCGGCCGCCGTCTTGGGCTGGGCCGGAGGGGTCTCGGTCGTGTGGACCTTCTTCAGCTGCGACTTGTCACTCCTGCGGCGCATGACCGCCCCCACTCTCTCGTTCCGACCACTCAGTTCACCACCGTGACGGTCCGCGGTCACGCAGGGCGCGCCGTCGATGCGGCCGCCGTTCAGTACTCGTGATCGATGCCGAAGTCGATCGGCTGCAGGGGAGCGAGGTCGTCGTCACCCTCGTCCGCCCGCTGGGGGAACAGGCGGTGCTCGCGCAGCGCCGCTGCCTCGTCGGAGAAATCGGGGTCGACTCCCTCCGACGCCTGCGGCCCGACGAGGAGATCGTTCCCCACGCCGACGATCAGGTCCGCGCAGTCCTTCTCGCCGTCGACGAGGATCGGGATCTCGAGGGCCTCCGATGTGCCCTCGCTCGCGATGGAGGCCGCGAGTTCGACGAGAGCGTCTGCGACGTCGTCCGTGGTGACGAGCTGCTGACCGGCATACGAGACGAGTTTCATGTCTGCCAGAATCTCACGTCCGCTGATCATGGCGTGAGGGGTTGATATCGCGCCGCGGAGGCGGTACATGCCCACGCAGGCATGCGACGAGGGGAAAAGCAAGGGGGATTCGCCTCGTGAGCATCCGACGTAGCCTTCGAGGGTGAGTGACACAGCGAATCTCGGCGACGTCCTCTGGGCGTGCGTCGAGGAGGGTTTCCATGTCGGCAGCCGAGGGGGCAACTTCCTCGGGTACGTCGATCGTCAGCCCGACGGCTCGTACCGCGCGTTCGACGCGCGATCCACGCTTCTCGGCGACCATGCGCAGCTCGCCGATGCGACGCGAGCCGTCGCCCAGGTCGAGTTGTCCGCGGTCGCGGGCGAGGACTCCACGGAGGGTGTGCGGTGACCGATCGCGATTCCGAGCTCGTCTCCCTCGTCTACACGAGCACCGCTTCGGCATCCTTCCGCGAGCCCGAGCTGGCATCGCTTCTGGCCGAATGTCGTCGGCTCAACACGGCCCGGGACATCACCGGGATGCTTCTCTACAGGGGCGGGCGCTTCATCCAGGTCCTGGAGGGCCGGCGCGCGGCAGTGCGCGCACTCGCCGACACCATCAGGGAGGACTCCCGGCACGTCGACATGCGCGTCCTGCTGGAGGAGCCTGCGGAGCAACGCAGATTCCCGGACTGGACGATGGGTTACGAACCACTCCGCGGTGACGCCTCGGCCGCACCGGAGGGCTATCGCGACTCGTTCGCCGATCTCGACGCGGATGCCGATGCCGAGACGCTCTCGCGGGCCCTTTCCGAACTCACCCTCTGGTTCCGGGTGCGGGCAGGTGTGAGCGACCCGGTCGTCGCGTAGACCGGCGTCAGGACAGCCAGTAGTTCTTCCGCACCGAGATCCGCGTCAGCGTCACGCCGCTGTTGAGGGCCATGAGCTGCACGAACATGCGCATCGGGCCGACCAGCTGGTACGACTGGGCATGCTGTCCCTGAGTCGGGCTACCTGCGGCGGCGGTGGCACGGATCTCGGTCACGGGCTGGTAGGCCGTGGAAACCACGGGGCCCGAGTTCGACGCGAGCTTCTCCGTGACGAGTCGCACCTGGAGCCCCGTCGTGAGTCCGTTCGCTCTGAGGTTGAGGGACACGTCTCCGGTCTCCACGCCCCCGTTCCCCGCCATCGCGAGGTAGAGCTGGCCGGCCGCGACGGCGACCGTGGTCCATGTGTTCGCCGGGAGCGCGACGTTGGTGTCGAGATCGGTCGACTGATGGGTGGGCACGGGGTCGTCCTCCGGGTAGATCGGTACGGGGCCGCCGTCGACGAAGTTCTCGAAGTTGACGGTGTTGGGGAAGCCGAGTTGGTTGGGTGTGCCGCCGAGCCAGAGGGAGACATGCACGTGTGACCCGTAACCGGTCTCGCTGCCGAAGCCCGAGGCGCCCGAGTAGGCGATGACCTGGCCGCGGCTGACGCGTGTGCCGTTGCCGACAGCGCTGGAGGACAGGTGGAGGTAGCGGATGTAGTTGCCGTCGTCCGCCCGCAGCGCGATGTAGCGACCGGTCGCCGAGGTCGTCGTGTCCTTGCGATCGACGATGACCCCCGCTGCGGCCGCACGGATCGGTGTTCCGATGGGGACCGCGTAGTCGGTGCCGGGCTCGCCCGACGGCGGCTTGCGGTTGCGGTGTCCCTGCCACGTGCTGGAGATGGGAACGTCTCCGCACGGACGCAGATATGTTCCTGCCGCTGTCGCGCTGAGGGGCTTCGAGAAGAGGTCAGCGCTGATAGCCGTCGCTCCGAGCGCGAAGCCCGTGGCGAGGAGGATCGTTCGACGGGAGATACCTCGCTGCCGCTGCCTGCCGGGCGGAGACGCGTCCTCCTCGGCGTCGCACATCAGGGGTTGGTCCCTTCGTTCTCGCCTCGGATCAGCCTCTGGATCTGGGCTTCCGGCAGCTCGTCGATCGATCCGGAGGCCAGCTCGACCACCGGCGCACCGGGCGTGCCGCCGATCGTGCAGAGCGATCGCGCATCGATGCCGCCGGTACGGGCGGGGACGATGACGAGCCATTCCGGGGTCACCGTGCGTCGTTCGATGCGCGCGCCGCCGAGGTCGAAGACCACATCAGAGTTGAAGGTGGAACGCGTCTGATCGACGCAGATCTGCGTCAACTGCTCGCCGGTGAACTCTCCGAACGCCGGGGCGGCGCTGGGTGTGTCCGCGGGAGTCGGCGTCGCCGTGGGAGTGGGGGTGGCGGTGGTGGGTGTCGAGACGGACGTGGGGGCCGGGGATGCTCCCGTCCCTGCGGTCGCGCATCCGGACACGCCGATGACGACGGCCAGGGCCGCGGCGCTCGCGAGCACTCGAGAGGCGAAGTGGGGACTCATATATCCGAAGGTAGCGTGAGAAGTGGGCCGCGCTCGGGAGCGACGGCGTCGCGGGAGTGCGTGTTCCACCGAGGTGGTTGTGCCGATACCGGGAAAGCCCCCGCAGGCTGGCCTGCGGGGGCTTTCATGGGTGTTGTCGCGGAGCGCGTGCCGATGAGACACGGCGCTTTTGCGGGGAGGTCAGACTCCGAAGTACAGCTCGTACTCGAACGGGTGCGGGCGCTGGGCCATCGGCAGGATCTCGTTCTCGTACTTGTAGGAGATCCAGGTCTCGATGAGCTCCTCGGTGAACACGCCGCCCTCGAGGAGGAACTGGTGGTCGGTGCGCAGGGCCTCGAGCGAGTCCAGCAGGGAGTTCGGAACCTGCGGGATGTTCTTGGCCTCCTCGGGCGGGAGCTCGTAGAGGTCCTTGTCGACGGGCTCGTGCGGCTCGATGCGGTTCTTGATGCCGTCGAGGCCGGCCATGAGCTGCGCGGCGAACGCGAGGTACGGGTTGCCGGACGCGTCGGGAGCGCGGAACTCGATGCGCTTGGCCTTCGGGTTCGAGCCCGTGATCGGGATGCGGATGGCCGCGGAGCGGTTACCGGCCGAGTAGACCAGGTTGACCGGCGCCTCGAAGCCCTTCACCAGGCGGTGGTAGCTGTTGAGGGTCGGGTTCGTGAACGCGAGCAGTGCCGGGGCGTGAGCCAGGATGCCACCGATGTACCAGCGCGCGATGTCGCTGAGCTGGCCGTAGCCCGCCTCGTCGTAGAACAGCGGCTTGCCGTCGTTCCACAGCGACTGGTGCGTGTGCATGCCCGAGCCGTTGTCGCCGTACAGGGGCTTCGGCATGAAGGTGGCGACCTTGCCCCACTCTTCGGCCGTGTTCTTGACGATGTACTTGAACTTCAGGATGTCATCCGCCGAGTGCACCATGGTGTCGAAGCGGTAGTTGATCTCCTGCTGTCCCGCGGTGCCCACCTCGTGGTGCGAGCGCTCGAGGATGAAGCCGGCGTCGATCAGCTTGAGCGTGATGTCGTCGCGCAGGTCGGCGGTCTTGTCGACGGGGCTGACGGGGAAGTAGCCGCCCTTGTACGGGGTCTTGTTGGCGAGGTTCCCGCCCTCCTCCTCGCGACCGGTGTTCCACGCGGCCTCCTCGGAGTCGACCTTGTAGAAGCTCTCGCCGGACGTGACCGAGTAGCGGACGTCGTCGAAGATGTAGAACTCGGCCTCGGGGGCGAAGAACGCGGTGTCGGCGATGCCGGTGGAGGCGAGGTACTTCTCGGCCTTCTTGGCGACCTGACGCGGGTCCTTCGAGTAGATCTCGCCCGTGCGCGGGTTGTAGATGTCGAAGATCATGACGAGCGTGCTCGCCTCGCGGAACGGGTCCATGTACGCCGTGGTGACGTCGGGGATCAGCTGCATGTCGGACTCGTGGATGCTCGCGAAGCCGCGGATCGAGGAGCCGTCGAACAGCTGGCCGTCGACGAAGAAGTCCTCGTCGACCGTGGCCGCAGGGATGTTGAAGTGCTGCTGCACACCCGGGAGATCGGTGAATCGGATGTCAAGGAACTTGACGTCGTTCTCCTTGATGTAGGCGAGCACCTCGGACGAATCTTTGAACATGTACGACTCCTGGATCGCGGATCTGTGGCTTAGGCCATTCTGCACAGTACGTGCGGAGAGTTTCCCGTGGGTATCCGCTTTGTTTCCGGCATGTTACGCGCCGGTAGGCTGGGACATGTGACGGATGCTGTGAACACGTACCCCGGTGAACGCCTCGGACTGCCGAAAGAGGGGACGGGCAGCATCGCCCGTGCGGGCCGTCGGATCGGGGCTCTCGCGATCGACTACATCGCCGCCACGATCATCGCCACGGGCTTTCTCGGGTACGACCAGTTCGCGCTCCCGTCCGAGGCGGGGCTGACGATGTTCGCGCCCATGGCGGTCTTCGCGGCGCTGCAGATCCTGTTCATCCCGACGGCCGGCGGAAGCCCGGGGCACCGTATCCTCGGCATGCGCGTGGTGCGTCTGCAGGGCGGCTGGGTCGGCATCTGGCGCCCGATCGTCCGCACGCTGCTGCTCGTCTTCGTGATCCCCGCGGTGATCTGGGACACCGACCAGCGGGGCATCCACGACAAGCTCCCGGGCCTCGTGCTGATCCGCGCCTGACCGCGGCATCCGCCCCTGACCGTGGCATCCGCCCCGGCCGGCGTCGCGCGTCAGTCCTTGCCGCGGTTGCGACGTCGGGCGTCCCGAGGCGCCTTGCCGCCCACGAACGAGCGCGCGGGGTCCACCACGTAGCCCTGACGGAGCGCTTCGCGTCCGATCAGCATCCGGAATCCCATCTCGTCGCGGTTGCTCAGCGTGACCTCCGCGAGCACCTCGCGGTCGTGGAGCCGGATGAGCATCTCCACCACGAAACGCTCCTGCGCATGGCCGGACGAGCTGCGGATCGCGCGGCGATCGTGGACGGGCGATTCGACGTCGACGGCATCCTCCTGGCTGTCCTGCCAGGGCTTGACCCGGAAGCGCACCCACGACACGCCGTCGCGCTCGAACTCATGGATGTCGAAGGCGTGCAGGGACGACGTGCGCGCACCCGTGTCGATCTTGGCTTTGAGCCAATCGACACCGAGATCGGGCAGGCTCACCCATTCTCGCCACCCGATAAGAGTGTTTGAATGGGAAGACTTGTTCACCCGACCATCCTGGCAGGTATTCCCCCGTGAAGATCGCAGTGCTCTCCCGTGCGCCGCAGGCGTACTCCACCCAGCGTCTGCGTGCCGCCGCGCTCCAGCGCGGTCACAACGTCAAGGTGCTCAACACGCTGCGGTTCGCGATCGACCTCACTTCGGAGGAACCCGACCTGCACTACCGGGGCCGCCAGCTCAGCGACTACGACGCGATCCTGCCGCGCATCGGCAACTCGATCACGTACTTCGGCACGGCCGTCGTGCGGCAGTTCGAGCAGATGGACGTGTACACCCCGAACACGGCCAACGGCATCTCCAGCGCCAGGGACAAGCTGCGGGCCAACCAGATCCTCTCGCGTCACAACATCGCGATGCCGCCGACCGCGTTCGTCCGCAATCGGGCGGACGTGCGGCCCGCGATCGAGCGCGTCGGCGGCGCGCCCGTCGTCATCAAGCTCCTCGAGGGTACCCAGGGCATCGGAGTGATCCTCGCGCCCCAGGTCAAGGTGGCAGAGGCGATCATCGAGACGCTGCACTCGACCAAGCAGAACGTGCTGATCCAGAAGTTCATCTCCGAGAGTCGGGGCCGGGACATCCGTGCGCTCGTGGTCGGCGACCGCGTCGTCGCGGCCATGCGGCGGTCTGCTGCGGGTGACGAGTTCCGCTCGAACGTGCATCGCGGCGGGTCCGTCGAGGCCATCGAGCTCGACCCCGTGTACGAGCGCGCAGCGGTCAGGTCGGCGCAGATCATGGGCCTGCGCGTCGCAGGCGTCGACATGCTCGAGGGCGACGACGGCCCGCTCGTCATGGAGGTCAACTCCTCGCCGGGCCTGCAGGGCATCGAGACCGCCACGAAGCTCGACGTCGCCGGCGCGATCATCGACTACATCGCGGGACAGGTCGCGTTCCCCGAGATCGACGTGCGTCAGCGCCTGACCGTCTCGACCGGTTACGGCGTGGCCGAGCTCATGGTGCACGGCGCCGTCGACCTCGTGGGCAAGACGCTGGGGGAGGCCGGGCTCTGGGAGCGCGACATCACCGTGCTGACGCTGCACCGCGGGGTCAGCGTGATCCCGAACCCGCGCAAGCACGTCGTGCTCGAGGCCGACGACCGCCTGTTCTGCTTCGGCAAGCTCGACGAGATGCGATCCATGGTCCCGGAGCGCCGTCGCCGCCGCGCCAAGGTGCGCAAGCTCCCGCGTCAGCCACTCTCGGAGTGACGTCGTCGCCCGCGTGCCGCGAGGCGGTGCGGGGTCGATAACGCATCCGCCTGTCGGTGCGGGTTCGAAATCGCGCCTGAAACGTGGTTGCGGGGTGTCTTTTCGACCCCGCATGCGTGCGGGGCGCGGTCGGCGGGTGCGGGGTCGAAACCGCATCCGCGCGTCGGTGCGGGGTCGAAATCGCGCCTGGAACGTGGTTGCGGGGTGTCTTTTCGACCCCGCATGCGTGTGGCCGGGGACGGTATGGACGAAAGCGGCCGTCCTCGAGGAGGACGGCCGCTTCGTGGAAGAGCGGGGCGCTGGTTCAGCGCGGACGCTGTGCGCGGACCTTCGTCGGGTCGATGCCCTTCGGGATCGGCAGCGACGAGAGCGACTGTGAGACCGAGTCGACGCGGCGGATGACGGCACCCATGGTGGCCTTGTCGATCGCCTTGGGAAGCTTCTTGATGGTCTTCGCGAGGTCGGCGATCTTGACGTCGTCCTCGCCCTGGCCGACGTAGAGGACCGTGACAGGCACACCGTGGGCCACGCGAGCCGCCTTGCTGCGCTCGTCGTTGACGAGGCGTGTGAGACGCCCGCGCGAGCCCTCGCCGACCACGACGACGCCGCCGCGACCGATCGTGCGGTACACCGCATCCTGCGTCTTCGGGTTGATGCCGACGGGCGTCTCCGACGCCTGCCAGTTACGGCCGAGGCTCGTGCTCAGCACGTGACCGGTCGCGCCGGGCATTCCCTCGATCTTCTGGTACATCGCAGAGGTCGAGAGGCGCGTCATCAGGAACATCGCACCGAGGATGCCGAGCATCAGACCCGAGATGCCCCACAGGATGAGCGTCCACACCTGGAAGGGCGGGATCAGGTACCCGGCGATGAGTCCGAGGAGCACACCGATCACGAGAATCGCGATCTGAGCCCAGGGAAGCCAGGGGTAGACCTCTCGGGTGAACCGGAAGAGGGACTTGATCTGGGAGAAGAATCCCGGACGCTTCTCGGGTGCGGACGTGCTCTTTGCCATGGTTCCAAGGATACCGATTCCGCGCTGCCGTGATGTCGTCGTTCGCGTCAGGCGGATTCGACCGGGCCGCACTCGCTCTGCACATCACCGGAACCATCGCGAATCCGCTCACGTGGGCGCGGTTCCGGTGTCGACATGCGCGCGGATGGGCTGTCATGGAGCGATGACCTCGGATGAGACCCCCATGCGCGACGCCCGGCTGGTGCCGGGGGCACATCGCATCATCAGGATGCTCGACACGGGCGAAGGACCGTACACCGGGGCCCTCGTCGCTCAGGGCGACTCGATCGCGGTTCAGACGGATGCCGAAGCCGTCAGTGGATGGGCGGGGTGGGCGCACGCGGGCGACGAGCATGTCGCGGGTCCGATCGACCTCGTGCGGCGCGCCGACGGGCACGATGTGCTCCTGCCGTGGTGCACCGAGGGGGTCTCGGCGTTCCTCGGTCGACGGCGTGCCGCGGAGGATCCGCTCTCGGCCGGAGAGGTGAGCACTCTGGTCGGCAGCCTGCTCCGGGGAGTAGCGGAGCTCGGGAGCGCGACAGGAGTCGAGCGGGTCGGGGAATGGTGGCTGAGCGACGGAGGGCGTCCGCTCTTCGTGATCGGTGTGGGCACGGATGCCCGCTCGGGGGCTGCACGCCTCGTCGACCGACTCGGCACAGACAGCACCGATCGCGCCCTTGTCCGGGTGCTCGGCACCGTGGCTGCGGGTCTCGGGGACGTGGAGCGGCCGCAGCTGCCGGCACGGCTGCTCGCGGGATGGGAGACGGAACTCCTCGCGATCGCCGCACCGCGCCCGCTGCGTACGGACGTCCATGGTCCGGAGCGGGTCCGAGACATCGAACTCGTGAGCAGGATGCCGCCGCTTCCGCTCCACACGACCGCCGGTCGCAGTGGCGCGGTGATGACCCGCTCGGCGACACGATCGGCACGGCGCCGGGGGACCCGACGGGATGGGGCGAACATTCCCGGGGAACGCGCCGCGGCCTTGGTCGCCACACTCCGTGCACGTGTGCCGTATCTCACCTCGGATCGCGACGGCTCTGTGGCAGGTCGACGACTGCGGTCGTCCGGTGAATCGAGTGGGGTCGGGGTGGGACACCGCACGCGCACGGGCCGACCCAAGCGTGTCGTCATCGCAGGCGCCGCGGGCGCCGTCGTCCTCGGGCTCGGTCTGCTGTGGCCACAGGGGGAGACCGTGGAAGGCGCGAGCACCGAGAAGGTGCGCACGCCGTCCCCATCGGCATCCCCGTCCGCGCGAGGCGATGGTCCCGATGTCCGCGTGAGCTCGTCGGGCACGGGGGCTCCACATCCCGAGGCTGTGCCGTCACCGGATGCCGTGGCCGATTCCGACCCGGCGATCGCGATCGCGGCCCTGTGGGATCTCATCGACGTGTGCGTACAGACGACGGACGCGACCTGCGCATCCGCCGTCGCGG
>JAZBLS010000066.1:0-16693 GCA_037033365.1 Actinomycetota bacterium
GCGCGTCCTGCAGCGCTGTGACGGCTGCCGCGACGGCCGGCACCTGCGGGGCCGTCCGCGCGGCGATCAGGTCGCCGCGGGAGTCGGCCACGACCTCGGCGAGGGTCGACTCGGCCCGCAGCGCCTCGATCTCGAAGTCCTCCACGGCGTCGAGCAGGGCGGATGCGCGACGCGTCGCCTCGGTCGCGGTCTCGAGCGCGAGATTGGCCTCTTCGTTCTGCTTGGCAGCGCGGCGGCGCTCGGACACGTCGGCACCGTGGGTCGCGAACGCGATCAGCTGCTCGGCCTCGGCGGCGCTCGCGGTGATCTGGTGCATCGCAGAGTCCGAATAGCGCGCAGACAGGCGGGCGACGGTCTCGTTGGTGTGCGGGATACGGGTGCTCAGCTGCGCGGCATCCGCCCGCACCTGCGCGATGATCTCGGGGGCTCGGCGCACCTTCGCGATCGACGCCGAGAGCTCGTCGGTCTTGTCGTCGAGCAGATCCTGCGCCCAGTCGCAGAGCTGGACGATACGCGCGTTGCGCGTGCGCAGCTCCTCTGGGGTGTCCGGGATCTCGTCGTGGTTCAGCTGGTGGAGCTGGAACGCCTCGCGCAGATGCGTGCGCACTGCGGAGAGCGCCCGACGCAGGTCACCGGTGAGCGACTCGCCGAGCTCGGCCTCTGCGAACACCAGCTCGTCGGAGGTGGAGCGGATCCGCTCGTCGGCAGCCACCAGCGCCTGCTCCGCACGGCGTGCCAGATCGGCATCCTGTGCGGCGAGTTCTTCCTGTTCGCGCTTTCGCCTGCCCCATATTCCAGCCATAGACCGATCCTAGTTTCCCGGACCGGGATCCCGGCTGTGCATCCGCTTCAGGCGAACGGGCTCCGGGCGAATGGGCTCCGGGCGAACGGATGTCAGACGATCGCGTCGACCCGGGCGCGGGCCGGACGCCCGCGCTTGGGGCGGGCCGAGTCCAGCTCGAGCGCCAGGGTGTGGTGGGGGTGCTCGGCGAGGCGGCCCGCCGTGTGCTCGAGCCAGCGCAGCTCGGCTTCGACGGCGAAGATCTGCGACTCGAGCACGAGCGCACGCGCGAGGCCCTCCGGGGTCGCGTCCTCGTGGCTCGCCCGCTGCGCGCGCAGGCCCTGCAGGAGAGCGTCGGAGGCGGCCCGTTGCGTCGCGATCAGCTCGGATGCATCGGCGCCGGGGAGTGTCGCGGCCATCGCGATCTTGAGCGCGAGCGGATCACGGACCGCGGGCGCGCGGTCCATCGGGGACACCAGCCAGGCGTCCACCTCCGCCGAGCCCGCGTCGGTGATCTCCCAGTACACGTGCCCCTGCGCGTCGGCGGATCCCCGCGCGACGAGGCCGTCGCGCTCCAGGCGCTCCAGAGTGTTGTAGATCTGCCCGACGTTGAGCGGCCAGGTCGATCCGCTGCGCCTCTCGAACTCATGGCGCAGCTGGTACCCGTAGCACGGGCCCTGGGCGAGGATCGCGAGCAGGCTCTGACGGACCGACATTCGGCGACCTCCTGGAGTCGAGGACAAATATATACATACCGGGAAACGGTCGGTCGACGCGCCATGCAGGCGACGCGCAGGTCACAGACCGGTAACATGGCGAGGTATGCCTGGCGCGTGCCCGATCACGGGTCGACGCCGGAACCGTCCGACAGGGAGATGACATCTGTGGCCAATCCTCTTGAGAAGCTGCTGCGCGCCGGAGAAGGACGGGTCATCCGTCGCCTGAACCAGGTGGTGAAGGCCGTCAACGCGCTGGAAGAGGACATCTCCAAGCTCACGGACGACGAGCTGCGCAACGAGACCGTCGAGCTGCGCGAGCGCTACGCCAAGGGCGAGACCCTCGATCAGCTGATGCCCGAGGCCTTCGCGGCGGTGCGAGAAGCTGCGAAGCGCACGCTCGGCATGCGCGCGTACGACGTGCAGATCATGGGTGGCGCGGCGCTCCACCTCGGCAACATCGCCGAGATGAAGACCGGTGAGGGAAAGACGCTCGTCGCGACCTTCCCCGCGTATCTCAACGCGATCGCCGGTGAGGGCGTGCACGTCATCACGGTCAACGACTTCCTGGCGAGCTACCAGGCGGAGCTCATGGGCCGTGTGTACCGCGCCCTCGGCATGTCGACCGGCATCATCGTCTCGGGGCAGACCCCGGCTCACCGCCGGGAGCAGTACGCCGCGGACATCACGTACGGCACGAACAACGAGTTCGGCTTCGACTACCTCCGCGACAACATGGCCTGGCGCAAGGACGACCTCGTCCAGCGTGAGCACTTCTTCGCGATCGTCGACGAGGTCGACTCGATCCTCATCGACGAGGCGCGCACGCCGCTCATCATCTCCGGCCCCTCGTCGGGCGAGGCGAACCGCTGGTTCGCGGAGTTCGCGAAGATCGCCCGCACGCTCGAAGCGGGTGAGGACTACGAGGTCGACGAGAAGAAGCGCACGGTCGGCGTGCTCGAGCCCGGCATCGAGAAGGTCGAGGACTACCTCGGCATCGACAATCTGTACGAGTCCGCCAACACCCCGCTGATCTCGTTCCTGAACAACTCGATCAAGGCGCTCGCCCTGTTCAAGAAGGACACCGACTACGTCGTGATGAACGACGAGGTCATGATCGTCGACGAGCACACGGGTCGCATCCTCGTCGGACGCCGCTACAACGAGGGCATCCACCAGGCCATCGAGGCGAAGGAGGGCGTGCCGGTCAAGGCCGAGAACCAGACCCTCGCCACCGTGACGCTGCAGAACTACTTCCGTCTGTACGACAAGCTCGCCGGCATGACCGGTACCGCCGAGACCGAGGCGGCCGAGTTCATGTCGACCTACAAGCTCGGCGTGATCCCGATCCCGACCAACCGTCCGATGATCCGCAAGGACCAGTCGGACCTCGTCTACAAGAACGAGACGGCGAAGTTCGCGCAGGTCGTGGAGGACATCGTCGAGCGTCACGCCGCCGGACAGCCTGTCCTCGTCGGCACCGTGAGCGTCGAGAAGAGCGAGTACCTGTCGCGTCTGCTCGCGAAGAAGGGCGTCAAGCACGAGGTGCTCAACGCCAAGAACCACGCGCGTGAGGCCGAGATCGTCGCCCGCGCCGGTCGCCTGGGTGCCGTCACGGTCGCGACGAACATGGCCGGTCGTGGAACCGACATCATGCTCGGCGGAAACGCCGAGTTCCTCGCCGTGCAGGAGCTCAAGGGCAAGGGACTCGACCCCGTCGAGACGCCCGAGGAGTACGAGGTCGCGTGGGACGAGACCTACGAGGCGATGAAGGCCGTCGTCGCGGAGGAGGCCTCCAAGGTGCAGGAAGCCGGTGGGCTCTATGTCCTCGGCACCGAGCGCCACGAGTCGCGCCGTATCGACAACCAGCTGCGGGGTCGCTCCGGCCGTCAGGGCGACCCGGGCGAGAGCCGCTTCTACCTGAGCCTCACGGACGACCTGATGCGGCTGTTCCAGTCGGGCGCGGCCGAGGCCATCCTCTCCCGGACGAACTTCCCCGACGACGTCCCGATCGAGTCGGGCCTCGTGTCGCGGGCCATCCGCAGCGCCCAGTCGCAGGTCGAGGCGCGCAACGCCGAGATGCGCAAGAACGTCCTCAAGTACGACGACGTCCTCAACCGTCAGCGCGAGGCGATCTACGCCGATCGTCGACACATCCTCCAGGGCGACGACATCGCCGACCGTGTGCAGCACTTCATCGAGGACGCGATCAGCGGCGTCGTGCGCGACCACACCGGTGAGGGTCACAACGAGAGCTGGGACTTCGACGCCCTGTGGACCGAGCTCAAGACGCTCTATCCCGTGAGCGTGACGATCGACGAGGTCGTCTCCGAGGCTGCAGGTCGCAAGGGCGGCATCACGGCCGAGGGGCTCACCCGCGAGCTGCTCTCCGACGCGAAGATCGCCTACGAGACGCGCGAGGAGTCGCTCGGCGAGGCCGCGACCCGCGAACTCGAGCGTCGCGTCGTCCTGCAGGTGCTCGACCGTCGCTGGCGTGACCACCTCTACGAGATGGACTACCTCAAGGACGGCATCGGCCTGCGTGCGATGGCCCAGCGCGACCCGCTCATCGAGTATCAGCGCGAGGGCTACTCGATGTTCCAGTCGATGATGGGGCAGATCAAGGAGGAGTCGGTCGGCTACCTCTACAACCTCGAGGTCGAGGTGCGCCGCGCGGGTGACGCCGAGACCGCGGAGGTCGAGGCCAAGGGTCTCGCCGACGGCGCAGGCGACCAGCGTCTCGAATACTCCGCCGCGAACGACGCCGGAGAGGTCGAGGTCCGCGACGACCGCGGTCAGGTCCAGCAGGCGGCGACAGAGCGGATGCGCAAGGCTGCTGCCGCTCGCAACGCTCCTGCCGAGCAGGCGCCGGCGGAGGAGGCTCCTCGCGGAGCCTTCGGACAGCGCACGGATGCCGAGGCGCCCGCCGCCGGCAACCGCGAGCAGCGACGCGCACAGAGCAAGAAGAAGAAGTAGCAGCACCGTCGAACAGGAGGGCCAGTCCGCGCGGATTGGCCCTCCTGTCGTCAATGTAGGCTTGGGCGATGACACCAACGCGCCACTTCGACCAGTCGTCGAAGCTCAAGAACGTCCTGTACGAGATCCGTGGGAACACGCTCGTCGAGGCGGCGCGGCTGGAGGCGGAGGGCCATCGGATCCTCAAACTGAACACGGGCAATCCGGCGACGTTCGGGTTCGAGGCACCCCATCAGATCGTGCACGACATGCTCGCGGCGCTGCCGACGGCACACGGATACAGCGACAGCAAGGGCATCATCTCGGCCCGACGCGCGGTCGTCAGCCGGTACGAGGAGATCGAGGGTTTCCCGCGGTTCGACCCGGAGGACGTGTTCCTCGGCAACGGCGTCTCCGAACTCATCACGATGACCATGCAGGCCCTGCTCGACGAGGGCGACGAGGTTCTGATCCCGGCGCCGGACTACCCGCTGTGGACCGCGATGACGAGCCTGGCAGGCGGCACGCCCGTGCACTATCTGTGCGACGAGGAGAACGGCTGGCAACCGGACCTCGAGGACATCCGGTCGAAGATCACTCCGCACACCAAGGCGATCGTGATCATCAACCCGAACAACCCGACGGGCGTCGTGTATTCGCGCGAGATCCTCGAGGGCATGGTGCAGATCGCCCGGGAGAACCAGCTGCTGCTGCTCTCCGACGAGATCTACGACCGCATCCTCTTCGACGACGCGGTGCACGTCCCGACCGCGACGCTCGCCCCCGACCTGCTGTGCCTGACCTTCAACGGGCTGTCCAAGACGTACCGGGTCGCGGGATACCGCTCCGGTTGGCTCGTGATCACGGGGCCGCAGTCGCACGCGAAGGGATTCCTGGAGGGGATCAACCTCCTCGCCTCGACGCGACTGTGCCCCAATGTTCCGGCGCAGTACGCCGTGCAGGCCGCCCTCGGCGGCGTGCAGTCGATCGATGCGCTGATCGCGCCGACCGGGCGTCTGCACGAGCAGCGGGACATCGCCTGGGAGGGGCTCGAGTCCATTCCCGGCGTGTCCTGCGTCAAGCCGGTCGGAGCGCTCTATGCGTTCCCGCGCCTCGACCCGAACGTCCATGAGATCAGGGACGACGCCAAGCTCGTGTACGACCTGCTCGTCTCCGAGCACATTCTGCTCGTGCAGGGGACCGGGTTCAACTGGCCGACCCCTGACCACCTCCGTCTCGTCACGCTCCCCGAGCCGCGTGTGCTCGCGGAAGCCGTCGAGCGGCTCGGGAACTTCCTCTCGAGCTATCGGCAGTAGTCGGCATCCCCGCGGGTGGCTGCGGCAGGTGCGTCGCCGCGAGGCGACGCATCGCCGCGACCAGCGCTGAGCGAGGCGTCACGTCCGACATCGGTCGCGCGTGCAGGAGCGCGGCGTCGGCAGCGCGCTGATCGTAAGGCAGAAAGACGATGTCCTCGATCCCCGCGAAGCGCTCGAGCGTCCGTCTGATCTGACCGCGGGCGTCGAGGCCCAGGGGGCCGGGGCGCACGCGGTTGACGGCCACGCTCACGGGGGTCGGCGACGTGAGCCGCCGGAGCTCGGCGTGGTCGCGCAGGAACCTGCTGATCCCCAGCGGGTCGGCCGAGGCGACGGCGATGATCGCGTCGGCCTCCTGCAGCGCCGCCGACGTCGCGGCGTGGCGTCGTGGTCCCGTGAGGTCGTAGGTCGCCTCGTCGTCGGCGTCGTACGCGCTCGCGACATCGACGACCGTCTCCTCGGACCAGGTGCGGCATGCGGCCAGCGCTGTCCGGAGACGGGCAGACGACAGCTCCGGCCACCGGTTCGGACGATTGATCCCCGCCAGCACGTCGAGGTCGCCGGCGCTCGTGCCGACGGGCGTCGCGAGGCGGGTCAGCTCGGCATCGTCGAGGGCGTCCAACTCGGCGCGGCGGCATGCCGCGGCGATGCCGGGTGCGTCATCGTCCAGACCGAGCAGCAGCGCGAGGGAGGGCGCGACGGTGTCGGCGTCCACGAGCGCCGTTCGTCGACCGCGGCGGGCGAGTTCGACCGCCAGTCCGACCGCGACGGTCGAGCGACCGGGTGCGCCGTGGGGACCCCAGACCACGGTGACCCGATGCGGGAGCTCCACCGGCCGCCGCGGTGGCGTGTCGACGGTGAGGGCCTGGGCGACCTGCCAGCCCGGTGCCGCGGCCGGAAGCGTCGGCGCCAGGCCGTAGCGGCCCAGGAACCGCGAGTCGCCGTCCCCGACCGCGACGATGCGGATGCGGGCGCGGTCGCAGGTCGCCACGAAGGTCGGCGTCAGGATGCCGCGGGTCGCGGGCACGATCACGGCATCCGTCCCCGGCTGCAGGGGCAGTGCGCCGGCGGGGGAAGCCGCGACGGCGTGGATCCCCTCCAGCTCCAGCTCGGCGACGAGGGACGAGGCGCGTGGTTCGGGCAACGCGACGAGGACCGAGATCATCCTGTCGTGCCGATCGGGATCAGCGACAGTGCCGACCCTCCGGTGACCGCGGCGAGGACGTCCGCGACGTCCGCGCGATCGATCACCAGCTCCGCGGACGTGCCGTCGGACGCGAGCATCCCCTCCGGCTCCGGGATCGATGACACGACCGCCTCCGCGACGAGGATGCGCGGAATGTCGAAGCTTCCGGTGTCGTCCAGCGGTGGCGCGTGCCAGATCTCGACGACCGTACCTGCGGCGACGTCGACGGGGATCGCGGTGCTGCTGTCGATCACCATGGTCGTGCTCCGCCTCGATGCGGCTTCTGCCAGGGCGGTTCCGGGGATCAGCTCGCCGGCGCGGATGGTCCTCGTGGCGATGCTGTCCGCCTCGAGCTGATGAGGTGCGAGGTAGTCGTCTGTCAGCGTGCCCAGGTGGACCTCCACGACCTGGAAGTCGTCGGCGGTGACCGCTTCTCCTTCCACGATCACTCGGGTCGCCTGCAGCGCCGGTGCCGTGGTGCCCGTGGAGGAGACCACCAACCAGACTCCGCCGATGGAGACGGCGATCAGGGCGATGCCCGTGAGGAAGCGCGCGTCTCCCCAGAATGGCCGTCGCGATCGGGTCGAGGTGTTCATGCCGACATGTTCACAGAGATCGCGCGGCGGCCGGGCCGGTTATCCACAGCGACCTCATCGAGCGACCCGATGTCCTCGCCGGGAGGAGAATGGGGAGCATGCCCGAATCTCCCCCCGCCGGTCTGCGCTTCCTCGCCCCCGCGCAGGTCGCCGAGCTCCTCAGCATCGAGGTGGACGAGGTCGTCGACCTGGTCCACCGGGGGCAGCTGCGCGGTTCGCAGCTCGGCGCCCCGGCGCGGTGGCGGGTCGAGGAGTCAAGCCTCTCGGAGTATCTCGCCGCTCAGACCGAGGAGTCCCGACGGATGGCTCTGTGGCGACAGGCCAACGAGGCGAGCTTCCCCGAGATGTGGGGCTCCGCTCCTCACGGCATCTGATCCCCGAGCGTCCTCACGGACGCCAGCGCCGAGAACGGGACGATGCGGAACTCCCTCACGGCACTCGCACGGCGCGCCTCGCCTCGATCGTGGAGGGCGAGATCGAGATGATCGGCACCCGCCCTGTCGACGGTGCCGTGCAGCTCGATGCGGTCGATCGTCGTCACGGTGACGGGCACCCGGCGTCGGGCGAGGTCCCGCAGGACGAAACCGAGTGACATCCGTTCCCGGAGGACCGGCGTCGCGTCCACGACGTCTTCGACGCTCGCGAGGACGAGTCCGTGATCGACGCTGATGCCACGGATCGCGGTGAGAGGGATCATCTGGGTGGTGCGCATCGATGAGGCTCCCTCGGCCTCGGTGAGGGACGCCGCCACCCAGTCCGCGCCGAGCGCGTGCAGCCGGGCTCGGATCCGGTGTCCGCCCGGCAGATCGAGCGTCGCCGACGCGGAGGAGGCGCAGAGCATCCGCAGGCGCGAGCGCAGTTCGAGCCGTGAGATGCGGAGCCGCTCCGACTCCGCGTCGAGCGCGGCACGCTCGCTTTCCCACTCCGAGGCGAGCTGGCCTTCCAGGTCTTCGAACAGTCGGTCCCAGTGCACGAGCCCAACCTAGGCGAGGACCGATATGCGCTGCGTGAGTTATCCACATTCGTCGTTTTTGTGCTCAGAGAGGTGACCATCTGCGTGCTCTACTTGCCCGACCCGCCCCGAGGAGAGTGCCGCCATGAGCCTTCACGAGTACTTCGCGCCTCAGCCGACGCCGCGTTCCGAGCTTCCCGATCCGCACCCGCTGGTGCGCAGCCTGACGCATGGTGTGCTCGAGGTGCTGGCCGGTGTGCGGGAGGTGGATCAGCTCGCGCGCTGGTTCAGCGAGGACGCGTATCGCAACCTCGTGACCAGGGCGAATCTCTCCGCGCGGGCGCGCAGCGCGCGCGGCGTCCCGCCGGCTCGTCCCACGTTCGAGATCCGATCGATCCGTGTGACCGAGCCCACGGACGGCAAGATCGAGGCCGTCGTGGTCGTCGCCGGCCCCGGGCGCACCCGGGCGGTCGCGATCCGTCTCGAGGGTCTCGACCGTCGCTGGCGCGCCACGTCCCTGGCCATCCTGTGAGTCGGGGCGCTCTAGGCTGGAGGGGTGTCAACCCTCAGTGATCTCGCCCACGCCCAAGGGCTCCTGACCGACAACGGCGTCGAGTGGCTCCACCGCCTCGCCGGCGACGGTCAGCTCCTCGCCGACCTCGCCTCCGCCGACATCGTCATGTGGATCCAGACCGAGGACGGCTCGTTCATCGCGGTCGCGCACGCGCGACCGAGCGGAGCGGCGACGCTGTTCTACCGCGACATCGTCGGGGAGCGCGTCCGGCCCCAGTGGCGCACACAGGTGCAGGGGGCGTTCGACTCCGCAGAGATCGTCGACTCCTCCTCCCCGGACTGGTTCGAGGAGACCCCGACCCGGGTCAGGGCGGTGCCGATCGTGAACAAGCGGGGGAGTGCGGAGCATCCGCCGTCCGTCATCGGCGTCGTGACCAGGCACACGAACCTCGGGGAGGCGCGGACCCCGTCGCGGCAGCAGATCACCTTCGACGAGTGCGCGAACGACCTGTTCCGCATGATCGCCGACGGGAGCTTCCCCGATCTCGCGGCTCCCACTTCGCCGCGCCGCGGTGCACCGCGTGCCTCCGACGGGCTCATCCGCATCGATGTCGACGGCATCACCACGTTCGCGAGCCCGAACGCGCTCTCCGCGTTCAATCGCATGGGCTTCGACGACGAGCTCGAGGGGGAGTCGCTCGCCGAGGTGACCACGCGCCTCGTCCCGCCGTCCCGTCAGGTCGACGAGTCGCTGCCGGTCGTCGTCACCGGCCGCGCCCCCTGGCGCACCGACATCGAGGCGCGGGGCGTCACGGTCTCGCTGCGCGCGATCCCGCTCAAGGACCACGGCACCCGCATCGGCGCGATCCTGCTGTGCCGCGACGTCTCGGAGCTGCGTCACCAGGAGCAGGAGCTCATCACGAAGGACGCGACGATCCGCGAGATCCACCACCGCGTCAAGAACAACCTGCAGACGGTGGCGTCGCTGCTGCGCATCCAGGCACGCCGCACCCACTCCGATGAGGCGCGCGACGCACTCACGCAGGCCATGCGCCGCGTGGACTCGATCGCCGTGGTGCACGACACCCTCGCACAGGGGCTCACCCAGAAGGTCGACTTCGACGAGGTGTTCCACCGCGTGCTGAAGCTCGTCGCCGAGGTCGCCTCGGCGCCGAACACGAGGGCGCGCACGCAGTCGACCGGCCGCTTCGGTGTGCTCCCGAGCGAGTACGCGACGCCGCTCGCGCTCGCGCTCACCGAGGTCGTCACGAACGCCGTCGAGCACGGCCTCGCCGGCCAGGAGGGCATCGTCACGATCGACGCCGCCCGCACGGAGGAGAACCTCCGCGTGATCGTCCGCGACACCGGCCGAGGTCTCCCCGAGGGGCGCATCGGTCAGGGACTCGGCACGCAGATCATCCGCACCCTCATCCAGGGGGAGCTCGGCGGATCGATCGAGTGGCGGGGGAGCGAAGACGAGGGGACCGAGGTCGTCATCGACATCCCGCTGCGCTGGCTCACCGCCTGACGCGTGCGGAGAACGAGAAAGCGCCCCGAGACGATGTCTCGGGGCGCTTTTCGTGGATCTCAGGAGGCGCGGCGTGCGCGGGCCGCGCGGCGCTTGAGCGCGCGGCGCTCGTCCTCGGAGAGGCCGCCCCAGACGCCCGAGTCCTGGCTGGTCTCGAGGGCGTACTGCAGGCAGATCTCGGTCACCGTGCAGGTGGCGCAGACGGTCTTCGCCTTCTCGATCTGGTCGACGGCCGGGCCGGTGTTCCCGACGGGGAAGAACAGCTCGGGATCGACAGTCAGGCAGGCGGCCTTGTCGCGCCAGTCCATGGGGGCTCCTCAGTGTGGATTTTCGTGAGATGTCGTGACACGACGTCTCGATTTCGGGTGCAGATCGGGTTCAGCTACCCTGATGAGATACGGACGGATGCCCGCATTTGTGATGCGGGCAGGAAGCCCGCCCCACGCCGCTGTGGGAGCACATGACGCTGTCTATTCTGTTACATGAAATCGGCGAAATCAAGGGTTTCCTCGCTTCTCATTCGATTCTCAGGAGACATCGTGCGCTCACCAGGGCTGGCTCTCGCGGCCGCCGCCGTCCTCGCTCTCGAGGGAGCGGCGCTCGTCGTCTTCGCGCTCATCGAGCTCGTCGGACTCGGAGCGGGCGACGCCGTGTCGACCCCCACCGCGATCGCGCTGATCGTCCTGACCCTCATCGGTGCCGTCGCCCTGTTCGCGTTCGCGATCGGCACTCGCTCCGGGCGTTCCTGGGCGCGATCCGGCGGCATCGTGATCCAGGTGCTCGCGGTCGTGCTCGCGCTCGCCTCCCTCACGACGCAGCCCGTGGTGTGGCTCTTCACGTTCGCGACGGGACTGCCGGGAATCGTCGGGTTCGCACTGCTGATCGCCACGACGCGTGCCGAGAACGAGAGCGCCGCAGAGTGAGCCCCGCGGTGGGGGTCTGAGCGAGGCTCAGGCCTCGATGCCGAGGATCTTGCGGAGCCGCGCGACGTGTCCCGTCGCCTTGACGTTGTACTGGGCCAGGGTGACGATGCCGTCCTCGTCGAGGACGAACGTCGAGCGGATCACGCCCTCGACGACCTTGCCGTAGTTCATCTTCTCGCCCCACACGCCGTAGGCGGTGTGGACCGCGTGGTCGGGGTCGCTAAGCAGCGTGAAGGTGAGGCCGTCGCGGTCACGGAACTCGGCGAGCTTCGTCGGCTCATCCCTGGACACCCCGATCACGCGGTATCCGGCACCCTGCAGCGAGGAGATGCTGTCGCGGAAGTCGCAGGCCTCCGTCGTGCAGCCCGGGGTCATCGCCGCGGGGTAGAAGTACAGCACGGTCTTCTGACCGCGGAGGTCCTCGAGGCGGACCGTCTGCCCGTCCTGGTCGAGGAGGGAGAAGTCGGGAGCGGGGTTTCCGGGTTCGAGGCGCACAGTCACGCCTCCAGCCTATCGACCCGGCGTCTGTTCGGCCTTGTCCGCGAAGGTCTGCAGCAGGCGCTGGAGGGAATCCAGCCGCGCGAGCGCCGTCGCGCTGAGTTCGCCGCGCTCGGCCGCCTCGATCAGGGCGCAGTCCGGAGCATCCGCCAGGTGCGTGCACCCACGGGGGCAGTCCTTCGCGATGACGGCGAGCTCGGTGAACGCCGCGAGGATGTTCGCGGGGTCGACGTGTCCGAGCCCGAAGGACCGGACGCCCGGGGTGTCGATGACCCACCCGGCACCCTGGGGCCCCTCGTAGCGCAGCGACACCGTCGATGACGAGGTGTGCCTGCCGCGACCGGTGACCTGGTTGACGTGACCCGTCGCCCGCAGCGCGCTCGGCACGAGTGCGTTCACCAGCGTCGACTTGCCGACGCCGGAGTGGCCGACGAAGACGGTCGAGTGGCCGACGAGCGCCTCGGCGATCTCGTCGACGGGCATCTCGTCGCGCGCGCTGGTGAAGACGCGGAGGTCGAGGCCGTCGAAGTGCGACAGGAAGGGCCCGGGATCGGCCAGGTCGGTCTTGGTGACGACCAGAAGGGGGCGGATGCCGGCATCCAGCGCCGCGACGAGGTACCGGTCCACGAGTCGCGCGCGCGGCTCGGGGTCCGCGGCCGCGACGACGATGAGCATCTGATCCGCGTTCGCGACGATGACGCGCTCGACCTGGTCCGTGTCGTCGGCGCTGCGTCGGAGCAGCGATGTGCGCTCGACGATGCCGACGATGCGGCCGAGGGTGCCGTCGTCTCCCGACGTGTCGCCGACGACCCTCGCCTGATCGCCCGTGACGATGGGAGTCCGCCGCAGCTCCCGCGCGCGGGCCGTCGTGATCGTGTGCTCCTCGTCCGTGCCCTCGCCGAGCAGCACGCTGTACCGGCCCCGGTCGACGCCCAGGACGCGCCCGATCTGCGCGTCCTCGTGAGCGGGCCGGCGCTTGGTGCGCGGACGGTTCGCCTTGGGGTTGGGGCGAGCGCGGATGCTGCTCTCGTCGTACTCCTCGAAGTCGTCCTCGAGGTCGTCGGAGTCGTCGAGCCAGCTCACGCGGACGCGCCGCCCCGCAGCATCCGCTCCCACAGCAGGGTGAACTCCGGCAGCGTCTTCGCGGTCGTGCCGATATCGTCGATCTCCACCCCGGGGACGCGCAGTCCGATGAGCGCGCCGGTCGTCGCCATGCGGTGGTCGTGGTGTGCGGGCCAGGCACCGCCGTGGAGCGGGCGGGGGAGGATCCGCAGTCCGTCGGTCAGCTCCTCCGCCTCGCCGCCGAGCGCGCGGATGTTGCCGATGAGTGCCGCGATCCGGTCGGTCTCGTGGAGGCGGATGTGCCCGATGCCGCGGATCGTGGTCGGGCCGGAGGCGAACGCCGCGAGCCCGACGAGGGTCGGCGTGAGCTCGCTCGCCGCCGACAGATCCAGATCGAGGCCGCGGATCTCGGAGCCGGCCTTGACCGTGAGAGTTCCGCTGTGGCGGCCGACGTGCGCGCCCATCGCCTGCAGGATCTCCGGGAGCAGGGCGCCGGGCTGCGTCGAGTGCACCGGCCACCCGGTGACCGAGACCGAACCGCCGGTGACGAGCGCCGCAGCGAGGAAGGGGGCGGCGTTGGAGAGGTCGGGCTCGATCGCGATCTCCTTGGCGCGGGGTACGCCGGCCTCGACGAGCCATTCGCCGGTCGCGGGCCGCTCGATGCGGATGCCGCGACGGCTCAGCGCCTCGATCGTCATGTCGATGTGCGGAAGGCTCGGGAGGTGCTCGCCCGTGTGCACGAGGTGGAGTCCCACGTCGAAGCGAGGAGCGGCGAGCAGCAGGCCCGAGACGAACTGGCTGGAGGCCGAGGCGTCGATCTCGACGCGGCCGCCGCGGATGCGTCCGTGGCCGCGGATCGTGAAGGGGAGCGCCCAGGTGCCCTCGTCGTCGATGTCGACGCCCAGGTCGCGGAGCGCGCTGATGAGCCCGCCCATGGGGCGGTGCAGGGCGGTCTCGTGGGCGGTGAGGTGCACGTCGTGCTGTGCGAGGCCGGCGAGGGGCGCGATGAAGCGCATGACTGTGCCGGCCTGCCCGCAGTCGACCGTCGTGCCGCCGAGCAGCTTGGCGGGCGTGACGACGAGGTCAGGACCGAACTCGCCGGTGCCCTCGACCTCTTCGATGCCGGTGCCCAGCGCACGCAGCGCCTCCACCATGCGGCGGGAGTCGTCGGAGTGCAGCGGGGCGATGAGGCGGCCCGGTCCGTCGGCGATCGCCGCGATGATGAGCTCGCGATTCGTGAGCGACTTCGATCCGGGGATCGTCACGGTCGCGTGCACGGCGTCGGAGATCGTCGGCGCCACGTAGACGCCCTGGACAGGGGACGGGGAATACCTGTTGGCGCTCATCGGTTCCCACTTTAGTAAACACGAGTGGCGGTCGATCGAATGGCTTCCGCTCGTCGACAAGGAGAGAGCATGCTCGCCACGCTGGAACGCGAGTCGGTGGACCTGGTCGGCCTAGACTGGCCGGTGATGGATGACACCGCAACCGCAGACACGGTCAGCGACCCTCGACGCGAATTCGAGGAGCAGGCGATCCCGTTCATGGATCAGCTGTACGCCGCCGCCATGCGCATGACCCGTAACCCCGCCGATGCCGCGGACCTCGTGCAGGAGACCTTCGTGAAGGCCTATGGCTCCTGGGCATCGTTCACGCAGGGCACGAACCTCAAGGCGTGGCTGTACCGGATCCTCACGAACACCTACATCAACATCTATCGCAAGAAGCAGCGCGAGCCGTTCCAGGGCACGATCGACGAGCTGGAGGACTGGCAGCTCGGCGGCGCGGAGTCCACGACGGCATCGCACGGCCGCTCGGCCGAGGCCGAGGCGATCGACCACATGCCCGCGTCCGTCGTGAAGGACGCGCTGCAGGCGGTCCCGGAGGACTTCCGTCTGGCGGTGTACCTCGCGGACGTCGAGGGCTTCGCCTACCAGGAGATCGCCGACATCATGAAGACCCCCATCGGCACCGTGATGAGCCGTCTGCATCGGGGCAGGCGGATGCTGCGGGAGCTGCTGGCCGATTACGCCGCGGAGCGGGGAATCTCCGCGGCCGAACCGAGGAGTGAGAAATGAGCGACTGCGGCTGCGACAAAGCCCGTCAGGACCTGGAGGAGTACCTCCGCAACGAGGTGTGCAAGACCGAGCACGCCGAGATCCGCGAGCACCTCGACAACTGCCCCTCGTGCCGTGACGAGGCCCTGGTGGCCACCACGCTGACGGAGGTCGTGGCGCGGGCCTGCAAGGAGACCGCCCCGGAGGAGCTGCGCGACCAGGTGTTCGCGCGTCTGCGTGAGGTCCAGTCGGTCCAGCACTGACACGTCTCCGCCCGGCATGCCAGGGCGGGGGATGAGCGCTGTCGGTGTCCGCCCCTAGGGTGGGGACATGACGCACATCGATTCACGCGACATCCCGGCAGATCCGACCTCGGCGGCCGCTCTGGCCGCGGGGGCTCTGGACTACCGGACGATCGACACGGCCGACGCCCCGCGCACCGCTGCATTCCAGCGCACCATGGCCCGAGGCTTCCTCGGCGGCGAACCCACAGCCGAGGCGCTCGCCTTCGGAAGATCGGCGGTCGACTCCCGACGCAACATCGGGGTCTACGAGAGCGGTGCCGCAGACGGCTCCGCACCCGTGGCCACGATCGACTCGTGGGTCACCCCGGTCACCGTCGCCGGCGGCGTGCGCCTGCCCATGTGGGCCATCAGCGGCGTGACGGTCGCCGGGACGCACCGCCGTAGCGGCATCGCCAGGGCGCTCCTCGAGGGGGAGCTGCGCGCGGCAGTCGGAGCGGGCATCCCGATCGCGGGTCTCACTGTCTCCGAGGCGACCATCTACGGCCGCTACGGCTTCGGCTCGGCGATCCCGACGAGCCGCTTCACGGTCGACACGCGCCGCGCCGGCTGGTCCGGACCCCCGCTGCAGGGCCGGCTCGAGTACATCGACCGCGAGACCCTGGCGGCGGATCTCGGAGCCGTGCACGAGCGCGCCGAGGGGCTGCGCTCGGGGCAGATCCCGGGCTGGAGCGGTCGATGGGCGGGCATCGCAGGGCTGTCCCCGGCCGACACCGAGAAGGATCAGGTGCGTGGGGTGCGGTATCTCGACGCGGAGGGCGACGTCCGCGGTGTGCTCGCATTCACGCTGAGCGAGCGCGATGGATCCTTCCGCTTCGCGCTCCACGTGCGGCTGCTCGTGGCGGAGACGCCGGAGGCGACGGCCGCGCTGTGGGGTTTCGCGTTGCAGCACGACCTGGTCGACGAAATCACGGCCGACCTGCGTCCGCTCGACGACCCGCTCCCGTGGCTCGTCACCGATCCGCGCGGCGTCACGCAGGTCGTGCACGACCATGGCTGGCTGCGGGTCCTCGACGTCCCCGCGGCGCTGTCCGCGCGGACGTACTCCGCCCCGGAGGACCTCGTGCTCCGGGTCCGCGACCCGCTCGGCTTCGCGGAGGGCGACTGGCGCCTCCGCATCGACGCCGCAGGCGCCGCCGAGGTCGAGCGCGTCGACGGCCGAGAGCCGGATGCCGAGCTCGACGTCTCCGCTCTCTCGACGCTCTACGCGGGCGCGGTGCGGGCCTCCGCTCTGCATGCCGCGGGTCGCATCACGGCATCCGCGGATGCCGCGCAGGCCCTGGACCGGGCCTTCGCCGCCTTCCCGGCCCC
>JAZBLS010000067.1:0-16578 GCA_037033365.1 Actinomycetota bacterium
CCTTGAGGATGTCGTACTCGACGTCGACGTGCGGCTCGATCGCGCTGTACTTGTCATTCGGCGCGCCGATGACGAGCTGGAAGCCGAGCCCGCGCCAGGCGCCGATCGCCCGCTTGGTGAAGTGCGCGTCAGCCTTGATGAGGGCCTCGTCCATGAAGACCGGCGCGTAGCGGGGGCGCGCCGCACCGGCATCCCCCAGCTGGTAGCGGAGCGCCGCGCCCACGATGAACGCCACGAGCTCCTGCGACTCACCGCCCGACTTCTCACCGATGTGGTCGTACAGCGCGACGTGCTGGCGCGTGTCGGCGTGGACCCGTTCCGCACTCACCCGCACGTGGTTGCGCACGTCGATGAGCTCCGCGAAGTCCGGAGCGCTCCGACGCATCCGCCCGATGAGACGGCTCATCCGGCGGTAGACGTTGTCGCGATCGGCATCCGTCACGGCCGCGTCGATCAGGCCGCGGACCTCCCGCAGCTCCCGGCGGAACCGCTTGCGCGCCTCGGACTGGTTCTCCCGCGGCGTGATCTGCAGACGGTGATCGTCATCGTAGAAGGGCAGGTCCTCCATGATCCGGTTGATCGGGTCGATCCGGTCCTTGATCTCGCGCACCGAACGACTGAGCGTCGAGTCGAGGCTCGTGAGGTCGTTGCCGGAGAGCTTCAGCAGGCTGTCCCGCCACTCGGCCTCGAGCTCGTGCAGCCCGTTGGTCTGCAGCGCGTCGAGGATGCTCTCGAACTCCGCGACCGATTCGTCGGGGTCGGGCAGGATCGTCAGGGTGTCCCACCGCTCGAGGAAGCCGGTCATGAGCCTCCGCATCTGCTCGCGCTGATCCGCGTGAGCGGCCGCAGCCGCCGTCCGATCCTCGTGCAGACGGTTCGCTGCGGTGCGCAGCCCCGAGTCGAGGTGCGCGAGTCGCTCGGACGCCGTGATGCTGACAGCCGAGTCCGCGTCGAGGAACCTCCGGTCGAGGAAGGCGGCGTGCCGCTCGTCGAGCGCCGTTCCTGCGGCCTCCGCGGCGTCGATGACCCGCTGACTGGAATCCACCTGGTCGGTCACATCCACCCAGCGGTCCTGCGCGACGGCGAGCTCACCGTTCAGACGGGATTCCTCGTCACGGAGGGTCGCCGCACGCGCGCGGAGGTCGTCCGCCTGGCGACGGAGATCGGCGATCTGCGGATTGGCCTCGGTCACCTCGGCCTCGATCGTCTGCCACCGATCCCGCTCCGCGGTGACGGACGCGACGTCGATCTGCTCCCATGTCAGGTCCTCGATCTTCGCCTGCGCCTTCGCCCGCGCCTCGATGAGGTCCAGCGCCTCCTCGGCTGCGCGTGCGGCGTCGGTGGCCTCCTCGAGCCGCGCGTCGAGAAGGGCGATCCGCTCGTCGAGCTCACGCAGTCGGCGCTCGTTGGTGAAACCCAGGAGGTTGGCTCGTCCGTGTCCGCCGTGGGATCCGCGGTTGCCCTGTGAGACCTGACCCGTGATGGTGAGGGCCTGGGGGTGCGCATCGAGGTCCTTCGTGGAGTCGACGCAGACGAATCCGAATCGGTCCTGCAGCCGCTGCTGCAGCCATCCCGTGAACGGGGTCGGCAGATGGTCGAGGCGCCCGGGGAGAGTCCTGTCGTCCGCCGGCCGCGTCTCGGCGAGTCCCGTGTGCACGCCCTCGTAGGTGATCCGCTCCGGAGTGCGGACCGCGTCGATCGCGGCTCGGAAGCGCGCGAGGTGCGAGACGTCGACGAGCATCGTCCTGGCGAACCCGCCGAGCGCGAGGTTGAACGCCTCGCGCCAGGGCTCGTACTCGGTGCGCACCTCGATCAGCTCCCCCACGAACGGCAGGTCCGCCGGCTCGAGACCCGCGGCCTCCGCGAGCAGGGCTCGTGACGCGTCGAGGTGCGGAGGGATGCTCCCGCGCATCCGGCTCACGTCCTCCCTCTCGCCCCGGGCGCGGGTCACCTCGGATGCGGCCGCCCGACGAGCAGACTCGGCGTCGGCGAAGGCCGCACGAGCGCCCCGGCGGTCACCGGCGGGTGCAGAACGACGGATGCCGTCCATGAGCTCGTCGAACGCGGCGGCGTCGTCGACCTGGATCCCGAGCTCACGGACCGCGCCGTCGAATCGCTCGCGTTCCCGCTGCACGTCCGCCAGCCGTCGCTCGACGACCCGCAGCTCGCGCTGGGCCGTCTCGAGGCGATCACCGCCGGACTGCCGCACGACGTCCAGCAGCGCCTCGCGCTCGCTCTCCGCCGCGTCGATCAGGGCGCGCTTCTCGCGGACCGAGAGCTGGAGTGCGTGCGTCCTCTCACGGAGCTCCGACTCCACCTCGCGCAGCAGGTCGAGTCGCCGTTCCGCGCTCCAGAGGGATGCGAGGGATGCCGGATCGGAGAAGACCCCGACCTCGTCGATCACGCGCACGCGCTCCGCGGCATCCGAGATCCGCTGCGAGATGCCGCGGATCGGCTCGAGCGCGGCGACCTGCTGCTTCGCGACGAGCATGCGCGTGCGGGTGCTCTCGAGCTCGTCGAAGTGCGCGACGACCGCATCCGCCGTCGCCATCGTCTCAGGCTCCTCGAGCACGAGCTTCTTGTACAGGTCGTCGACCGTCGTGATCTGCTGGCCGGCCTGGATCCGCGCGAGGAGGCCGATCGCCTTCGCTCCGGAGCCGGCAGCGCCGATGCCGAGCACGGCGTGCAGACGGGCGGAGAACTCGCGATCGGTCGCGATCGTCTCGAGTCCGGTCTGTCGCACCGCGGCATCCGTCAGGCGCTGCGCCGCCGCCTTCTCCAGCCGTCCGAGGTCGAACGCGCCGTCGATCGTCGCACGCACCCGTGTCGTGTCCTCGAGCGTCCGGGCGTCGGCCGGGATGTACCAGGCCCTGACCGCCGTGAAGCGGGTTCCGTCGTGATCGAGCCAGGTCACCGCGAGCGCGCTCCAGGTGTCCTCGCCGTCGCCGCGGAGCACCCGGAGCTTCGTGCCGTCCTCGGTGCGCGACTCGTCGATCTTGCCGCGACCGTACGACAGGATGTTCCGCTGCTCGTCACCCCGCGGGCGCCCGGTGACGCCGCCGTTCGATGCGCCGTTGAACGGGGTCGTGTGCGGCATCATGAGCGCGATGTACCCGTCCATGAGCGTCGACTTGCCCGAACCGGAGCCGCCGCACAGGAGCGTCGCGTTCGGCGAGAAACGCACGCGATGGGGGCCGGCGTCGTAGCCGCCCCAGTTGATCAGCTGCAGCTCCTCCGCAACCCACTGCTGCCCCCGAGAGGTCGCCGGAATCAGCCCGAAGAGGGTGTCCACCATCGTCATCGTCCGACCGTCCCCTGCTCTCGCAGCCACTCGCGCAGCTCCTTCAGCGTCTCGGCGCTGAGCACCACCTCGACGAGGGCGCTGATCCGGTAGCGTCCGCTCGTCTCCTCCTGCACGATGCCCTCGCGATCCAGGCGCTCCATGGCGCTGCGGATCGCCCGCTGCTGCCTGGCCGTGCCGCCGTCGGCCTCGGCGAAGTAGCTCAGCACGGTCTGCTCGACATCCTCGATGTCGATGCGGACGGATGCCTCGCCAGCCCCCGACTCCCGCTGGTACACCGTGCGGAGGTGCACGAGCACCAGCGTCTCGGCGCGTGAGTACGGCGCGTCCTTGAGGAGGACGGGCATGTCGATCTCGTCGGAGCGCAGCTGCTGCTTGTAGGCGAACCCGCGCGCGTGGTCGACGACGAGGCGCAGGTAGATGTCGTTGAGGCGCGACTCGATGATCTGCTGGTGGTCGAGCAGGAGTGTCCACTCCCGGCGGTTGCGCTCGGCCGAGATGAACCGGCGCTGGAGCAGGTGCACGAGCACGCGTCTGATCTGCGGGTCCAGCGTTCCTCGGTCCCCCGGGAAGTGCTCCTCGAGGTCGTCCTCCATCGCGGTCGGCGCGATGAAGGGGTCGTCGGGCGCCGCCTCGACCATCAGGTCCGCGTCACTCATCTGCATCCTCTTTCGTGGTGCGGGCTGTCACGGCGCCGAACGCGAAGCGTCGCGTCGTGCCGTCCGGTCGCAGCGCCTCGACCACCGACACTTCGGTGCCGTCGGTCAGGCCGTTGCGGTGGGCGATCTCGAGCAGACCGAGAAGGTCCACGGGTCGCCGCGTGGCATCGGGGACGTCACGGAACGCGCTCGCCAGGTCGAAGCTGTCGCCCAGCCCGGCGACGTACTCCTCGAGCTCGGCGTAGCGCGGCCCTCCCCACGCCCGGGTGTCGTGGTCGACGAAGTCCACGTCCTCGGCATCCGTGAGAGGCGCGGGAGCCCGCGGAGGGCGGATGTCGCTCACGGTCTGCCGCAGGTGCCCGAGGTCGATCAGGGGCATGCTCCGCACCGGCTCGGCGACCGTCGACGGACCCGTCCACGAGTGAAGACCCACGATCACATCGCGCAGCAGGTCGTCGATCTGCCTGTCGCGCAGGGGGTCGTGCGTCTTCACCTGCCCGGTGATGACGTGCGAGGCGCGTCGCTGCGCAGCGAGCACCTCCTCCACGCCGAGCTCCACGCGGCGTCCGATCGCGTCGAGCTCCGCGCGCTGCGTCGGGTCGAGCTGGCGGGCGAAGGGCTGTCCGAGCAGGCCGCGGAGCTGCTCGGTGAGCGCGTCGATGCGATCCGGATCGCCGATCAGGCGAAGCGCTCCGGCGAACGCCCTGCCCTCCGACGTCGACTGCATGACGTCCTGTGCGCGCTGCAGGTATTCGCGCAGCACCTCGCCCGTCGGGCGCTCGTCACGCCGAAGGTGCGCGACGACATCGCGCTGCATGGCCTTCAGTGACTCGGCGACACGCGTGAAGTCGGCGGGGAGTTCCCGGGCGAGGTGCAGGACGTTCTCGGCCTCCTCGAGGAGCTCGTCGTCGTCGTGGGGATCGGCCTGCCCCGTCTCCTGGATGCGGGCGATCTCGGCGTCGAGCACGTCGCGTTCCGAGCGGAGTCGCGCCAGGCGCCGGACCGGATCGGCCTCAGCACTGTCGGACAGCCGCTCCACGGCGTCGAGCAGCGTGCGGACGCGGGAGTTCGAGACGCGGGTGCGCCCGCCACCGGTGCGGCCGGCGATCTCGAGGGCCTCGACCGCGTGCGCGGAGAGCCGGTACACCTCGACGTCGTCGTCGATCTGCTGGACGAGCCAGCCGAGGCGGACCCAGTTGCGGCAGACGTCCCGGCCGCTGCCGGAGGGCAGCTTGCGCTCGTCCTCGTCGTAGCCCGCGCCTCGCAGCTCGTCGAGGACCTCGGCCAGCTCGGCGTGCGCGTCCGCGATCGGGACGGAGGCGCGGTCCGGCGTGAACAGGAGCGTCAGTGAGGCGACGACGAAGGGGGCGAATCGGCCGTGCAGGAGATCGAGGGTCGGGGTGCTGAACGCCACCACCGCGCGGGAGTACGCCGCCTCAGCCCTGGATCCAGTCACTCGATCGAGCGTAGCCCGAACCGCGTCCTGTTCCGTCCACCCCGCCACCCCGTCTATTCATGCCGTTTGGCACGAATAGACCGTCTGTTCCTGCCATTCGGCACAAACAGACGGTCTATGCCCGCTGCCGGACGTGATCGAGGAAGAGCTCGTGGAACCTGGTCTCGCCGTCGACCTCCGGGTGGAAGCTCGTGCCGAGCAGACCGCCCTGTCGCACCGCGACGATCCCGCCGTCGGGCAGTGTCGCGAGCACCTCGACGTCGTCGCCGACCCGCTCGACGATCGGCGCGCGGATGAAGGTCGCGTGCACCGGTGGTCCGCCGAGGACGGGCACGTCGAGCTCGGTCTCGAACGACTCGGTCTGCCTGCCGAAGGCGTTGCGGCGCACGGAGACGTCCAAGCCGCCGAACGACTGCTGCCCGTCGATCCCGTCGAGCACCTCGTCCGCGAGCAGGATGAGCCCGGCGCACGTGCCGTAGACGGGAAGGCCGTCGCGGATCGCGTCGCGGATCGGCTGCTGCATCCCGAACGTGCGGGAGAGCTTGTCGATCACGCTCGACTCACCGCCGGGGATGACGAGGCCGTCGACCTCCGCGAGCTCTTCGGGTCTCCGCACGAGCGAGACATCCGCAGCCAGACCGGCGAGCAGGGCGGCGTGCTCGCGCACGTCGCCCTGCAGCGCGAGGACGCCGACCCTGGGGTTACCAGCCACGCTCGGCGAGGCGGTGCGGTGCGGGGAGGTCGGAGACGTTGATGCCGACCATCGCCTCGCCGAGACCGCGCGAGACCTCCGCGATCACCTTGGCGTCGTCGAAGAACGTGGTCGCCTTCACGATGGCCTTGGCACGCTCGGCCGGGTTGCCGGACTTGAAGATCCCCGAGCCGACGAAGACGCCGTCGGCTCCGAGCTGCATCATCATGGCGGCATCCGCCGGAGTCGCGACCCCGCCGGCGACGAACAGGACGACGGGAAGCTTGCCGGTCTCGGCGATCTCGGCGACGAGCTCGTACGGAGCCTGGAGCTCCTTCGCGGCGACGAACAGCTCGTCCTTCGGCAGCGCCGTCAACGCGGCGATCTCGCCCCGGATCTTGCGGATGTGCTTCATCGCCTCGGACACGTCGCCCGTTCCGGCCTCGCCCTTGGAGCGGATCATCGCCGCACCCTCGTTGATGCGACGCAGGGCCTCACCGAGGTTTGTCGCACCGCAGACGAACGGCACCGTGAAACCGAACTTGTCGATGTGGTTCACGTAGTCGGCGGGCGACAGGACCTCGGACTCGTCGATGTAGTCGACGCCCAGCTCCTGCAGCACCTGCGCCTCGACGAAGTGGCCGATCCGGGCCTTCGCCATGACGGGGATCGAGACCGCGTCGATGATGCTGTCGATCATGTCCGGGTCGCTCATCCGCGAGACGCCGCCCTGGGCGCGGATGTCGGCGGGCACGCGCTCGAGTGCCATGACGGCGACAGCGCCGGCATCCTCCGCGATCTTCGCCTGCTCGGCGGTGACGACGTCCATGATGACGCCTCCCTTGAGCATCTCGGCGAGTCCGCGCTTGACGCGGGAGGATCCGGTGGTGGTCGTGTCGGTCATGAGGGCTCCCGTCGGGTGGCGCACGGCGCACGGATACGAGTCGAACAATGACTCGTTTGATCTAGGCCAAACGATAGCACTGTCCGGTACGACCTAGAATCGTCATGACGACCCAGAGGACACATGAGCGACCAGATCACCGGAACGACCGCGGCGGACATCGCCGACAGCGTCCGCGACCTCCGGGACCGCGGAGTCCTCCGCTCCGGCAGCCCGCTGCCTCCCGTCCGGGAGCTCGCCGCGACCCTCGGCGTGAACAGGAACACCGCGGTCGCGGCGTATCGTCAGCTCGCACAGGCCGGCATCGTCGTCTCCCGCGGGCGCGCAGGCACGGTCATCACGGGTCACGACTCGGTCCCCCAGGAGGGCTACGCGCGCGACACCGTCCTGCGCGATGTCGGCACCGGGAATCCGGACCCTCGTCTGATCCCCGACCCGTCATCGGCGCTCGCGACCGTCGCCGGGCGCCCTGTGCTCTACGGAGAGCCCGTGATCGACCGCGGACTCGAGGAGTGGTCCCGGGCGTGGATCGCACAGGATCTCCACGACAGCGACTTCGGCATCACCGTGACGAGCGGCGCGGTCGACGCCGTGGAGCGCCTCCTCGCGCAGGCCCTCATGCGGGACGACGCGGTCGCGCTCGAGGACCCGTGCTTCCTCGCGAGCATCCACACGGTCCGTCTGGGCGGATATCGGGCCGTCCCCGTACCCGTCGACGAGCAGGGCATGACGGTGGACGGCCTCCGCGACGCGCTCGATTCCGGCATCCGCGCCGTCATCTGCACGCCGCGCGCGCAGAATCCGACCGGGGCGAGCCTCACTCCCGAGCGCGCAGCAGAGCTGCGCGCGGTGCTCGCCGCCCACCCATATGTCCTGATCATCGAGGACGACCACTTCTCGATGCTGTCGCAGCGCCCGTACGAGTCGCTCATCGGCCCCGGCCACCGGCGCTTCGCGCTCGTGCGGTCGGTGTCGAAGTTCCTCGGCCCTGACATGTGCCTCGCGATCGCCGCCACCGATCGCACGACTGCCGAGCGGCTCGCGATGCGCCTGAGCCCCGGCACGACCTGGGTCAGCCACCTGCTGCAGCGCCTCACGCTCACACAGGTGACGGACCCGGCGGTCGAGTCGAAGATCGCGGCCGCTCGCGAGCACTACGCCGCGCGGAACGCGGCCTTCGCCGCGCAGCTGCGTGCGCACGGCATCCACTGCCCCGACTCCGACGGACTGAGCCTGTGGGTCGAGCTGGCGACGCCCGCGCGCGCCGTGGCCGAGCGCCTCATGCGTCGGGGCTGGCTCGCGCGCACCGGCGACGACTTCGCTCTCGACGACAGGGCCGAACCGTCGACGCATCTGCGTCTGACCGTGCACGACCTGTCCGACGAGGACGCGGCGACGCTCGTCGACGACCTCGTCGCGGCCACCCGATGACCACACCCCGCGGGCCCTTTCCCGCCCTGACAGAAAGGATCGGAGAATGAAGGTCCTCTCCATCCAGTCCGCCGTCGCCTACGGCCACGTCGGCAACTCCGCGGCCGTCTTCCCGCTCCAGCGCATCGGCGTCGAGGTGCTGCCGGTCTACACCGTGAACTTCTCCAACCACACCGGATACGGTGCGTGGCGCGGTCCGCTCATCTCCCCCGACGACGTGCGCGAGGTCATCACCGGCATCGAGGACCGCGGCGTGTTCGGGCAGATCGACGCCGTCCTCAGCGGCTACCAGGGCGGCGAGGGCATCGGCGAGGTCATCATCGACGCCGTCGCCCGAGTCAAGGCTGCGAACCCGAACGCCGTGTACGCGTGCGATCCCGTGATGGGGAACGCGAAGTCCGGATGCTTCGTCGCGCCGGCGATCCCGGTCCTGCTGCGCGAGAAGGTCGTGCCGGTCGCGGACATCATCACCCCGAACCAGTTCGAGCTCGGCTTCCTGACGGGCACCGAGCCGGACACCCTCGAGTCGACCCTCGCGTCAGTCGATCTCGCGATGGCCATGGGCCCGCGCATCGTGCTGGTCACGAGCGTCGAGCGCCCGGACCGCGAGGACGGCACGATCGAGATGCTGGTGGCGGATGCCGAGGGCGCCTGGATCGTGCAGACGCCGCGGCTGCCCATGAAGGCGAACGGATCGGGGGATGTCACCGCCGCACTGTTCACCGCGCACTACGTCGAGACCGGCGACGCGAAGATCGCTCTTGAGCGAACGGCGTCGAGTGTGTTCGACCTGCTGAGCGCGACCCTGGAGTCAGGCGAGCGCGAGCTCCAGCTGGTCGAGGCGCAGGAGTTCTACGCGCACCCGCGGATGCAGTTCACCGCCCGCCAGGTGCGCTGACCGAAAGACCGTCTGTTTGTGCCGTATGGCACAAACAGACGGTCTGTTCATGCCGTATGGCAGAAATAGACGGGCGGGCGGGTCAGGCGGGGTGCGGCCACGCGGCGGAGACCGCGTCGCGCACCTCGCCGAGCAGCTGCGGCAGCGCCTTGGTCTTGGCGATGATCGGGAAGAAGTTCGCGTCAGACGTCCACCGCGGCACGACGTGCTGATGCAGGTGGGCGTCGACCCCCGCTCCCGCGACCGCACCCTGATTCATGCCCAGGTTGAAGCCGTCGCAGCGCGAGACCTCGCGGAGCACGCGCATCGCGGTCTGGGTGAGGGCGCCGATCTCGGCGACCTCCTCCGGCGTCGCCTGATCGTACGTCGCGATGTGACGGTATGGGCAGACGAGCAGGTGCCCGGAGTTGTACGGGAACAGGTTCAGCAGAACGTACGCGGTCTCGCCGCGCGCGACGACGAGTCGCTCGGCATCCGGGTACTTCGGCGCCTCGCAGAAAGGGCACTCCTCGCGGAGCGGCTCCGGACCGGCGTTGATGTACGCCATCCGGTGCGGGGTCCACAGGCGCTGGAACTCGTCGGGGACGCCGGCGAATTCGCCGACGTCCTCGACGCCCTCCGTCATCGGGTCCCCGCGGCCGCGCTGGGTCCCTGAGCCTGTCGAAGGGTCACGCCAGGTCTCCCGCCTTCAGGACGAGCGAGTGCGCGTCGATCGCCGCGCGGATGCGGCGCACCGCGTCGGCTACCGGGACGCCGTTCTCCTGCGTGCCGTCGCGGAATCGGAACGAGACCGTGCCCGCTGCCCTGTCCTGCTCGCCCACGATGAGGATCAGCGGCACCTTGGCGGTCGTGTGGTTGCGGATCTTCTTCTGCATGCGGTCGTCGGAGTGGTCGACGTCGGCACGGACGCCCGCCGCACGCAGCTGGCCGATCACGTCGTCGAGGTAGTCGCCGTACTGCTCGGCGACCGGGACGCCCACGACCTGGCTCGGCGCCAGCCACAGCGGGAAGTCGCCCGCGTAGTGCTCGAGCAGGATCGCGAAGAAGCGCTCGACGGATCCGAGCAGAGCGCGGTGGATCATCACCGGGCGGTGCTTCAGGCCGTCTGAACCCGTGTACTCGAGCTCGAACCGGTCGGGCTGGTTGAAGTCGAGCTGGATCGTCGACATCTGCCACGTGCGACCGATCGCGTCACGAGCCTGCACCGAGATCTTCGGACCGTAGAAGGCCGCCCCACCGGGGTCGGCGACGAGTTCGAGGCCGGATGCGACGGCCACCTCGCGCAGCGTCTCGATCGCGGTCGCCCACTGCTCGGGGTCGCCGAGGAACTTCGGGTTGCCCTCCTCGTTGGTCGACAGCTCGAGGTAGAAGTCGTTCAGACCGTAGTCGCGCAGGAGATCGAGCACGAGGTTCAGGTTGACCGTGAGCTCTTCCTTGACCTGGTCCTGCGCGACGTAGATGTGCGCGTCGTCCTGGGTCAGTCCACGCACGCGCGTAAGGCCGGAGAGCGTGCCGCTCTTCTCATACCGGTACACCGTGCCGAACTCCGCGAGGCGCAGGGGCAGCTCACGGTACGAGCGACCGCGCGACCGGTAGATCAGGTTGTGGAAGGGGCAGTTCATGGGCTTCAGGTAGTAGTCCTGGCCCTGGCGCGTGACGTTGCCCTCCTCGTCGACGACCTCATCGAGGTGCATCGGGGGGAACATGCCGTCGGCGTACGTCTGCAGGTGACCCGAGGTCTGGAAGAGGTCCTTCTTCGTGATGTGCGGGCTGTTGACGAGGTCGTAGCCGTTGCGCAGGAGGTGCCGGCGCAGGTTCTCCTCGATCTCGTACCGGATGATGCCGCCCTTGGGGTGGAACACCGCCAGCCCCGAGCCGATCTCATCCGGGAAGGAGAACAGGTCCATCTCGCTGCCGAGCTTGCGGTGATCGCGACGCTCGGCCTCGGCGAGGCGCTCCTGGTAGGCGCGCAGCTCATCCTTCGACGGCCATGCCGTGCCGTAGATGCGCTGCAGCTGCGGGTTCTTCTCGCTGCCGCGCCAATAGGCCGCGGCGACGCGAGTGAGGTCCCAGCCGTTGCCGATCATGCGGGTGCTCGGCAGGTGCGGTCCGCGGCAGAGGTCCTTCCAGACCACCTCGCCGTCACGGGTCGTGTTGTCGTAGATCGTCAGCTCGCCCTCGCCGACCTCGACGGACGCGCCTTCGGCGATCTCGCCCTGGGCCGTCGACGGGCCCTTGAGCCCGATGAGCTCGAGCTTGAACGGCTCGTCGGCGAGCTCGGCGCGCGCCTCGTCGTCGGTCACGACGCGGCGCACGAAGCGCTGGCCCTCGCGGACGATGCGCTGCATCTCCTTCGTGATGGCCTTGAGGTCCTCCGGGGTGAACGGGGACTCCACGCCGAAGTCGTAGTAGAAGCCGTCCGTGATGGGCGGGCCGATGCCGAGGTTCGCCTGCGGGTTGATGCGCTGCACAGCCTGCGCGAGGACGTGCGCGGTGGAGTGGCGGAGGATGCCGAGGCCGTCGGGGCTGTCGATCGTGACGGGTTCGACCTCGTCGGTCTCCGTCACGGTCGTCGCGAGGTCCTTGAGATCGCCGTTCACGCGCATCGCGACGACTGCACGGTCAGAGAACAGGGCGAAGCCGTCTTTCGGCTGGGCATTTTCAGGCACTGAACACTCCATCTGGGTCTGGGAACCAGGCTACTCGTATGCAGGGGTCGCGCAGACCGTCACACCCCGCCGTCGATCCCCGCGTCGGCAGCCGCATTCGCCGCGGTCGGCGCGAAGATGACGATCGCGGCGCCGACCAGGGCGACGGCCGAGCCCACCCAGTCCCAGGTCGTCGGCTTGAAGCCGTCCACGATGATCCCCCAGGCGAGGGAGCCCGCGATGAAGATGCCGCCGTACGACGCGAGCACGCGCCCGAAGTTCGCGTCGGGCTGGAGCGCCGCGATGAACCCGTAGGCACCGAGCGCCATGACGCCGAGGACCGCGAAGATCCAGCCGCGGTTCTCCTTCACGGTCTGCCAGATCAGCCAGGCCCCGCCGATCTCGGCGACGGCGGCGAGCACGAAGAGGATGCTGATGCGGAGCACGGTCATGCCCCCAGTGTCCCAAAAGGCGGGTGTCCGACGCGCGGCGGGAACGGACCGGGGTAGCGTGAGCGGATGCTCAGAGTCGTCGCCCGATGGATCCTCGCCCTCGCCCTCGGAGCGATCGGCGTCGCCCACTTCCGAAGCACTCGGGGCTTCCGGCTCGTGGTCCCCGACTGGGCCACGCGCGTCACCGGTCTCGACAAGGATGCGATCGTCGTGGCATCCGGAGCCGCGGAGATCGCGCTCGCCGCCGGACTGCTCGCACTCCCTCGCGAGCGGCGTCGGATGGGCTGGGCGACGGCTGCGTTCTTCGTGGCGGTGTTCCCGGGGAACGTGCATCAGTGGCTCACGCGCCGCTCCGCACCCTTCCTCGACACGGATGCGCGCCGTTTCGGACGGCTCTTCCTGCAGCCGCTCCTCGTGCTCTGGGCGCTCTGGGCGACCGCCGACAGTGAGTGAGAATGGTGCCATGGTCTCCCCTTCGATCGTCTGGCTCCGCGACGACCTCCGCCTCGCGGACAATCCGGCACTGAGGGCGGCGATCGATCGGGGCGAACCCCTCGTCGTGCTGTATGTGCTCGACGGCGAGTCCCCCGGCATCCGTCCTCTGGGGGCCGCATCGCTCTGGTGGCTCCACCACTCGCTCGCCTCACTGGATGCACAGCTGCGGGAGATAGGCGCCTCCCTCACCCTTCGTCGTGGACCGGCTGACCGCGTCGTGCACGAGCTCGTCACAGAGGTCGGCGCCGGCGCGGTGTTCTGGAACCGCCGCTACGGCGGCGTCGAGCGCGGCATCGACACCGACCTCAAGTCCGCACTCCGCGAGGACGGCGTCGAGGTCGCGTCGTTCCAGGGCTCGCTGCTGCACGAGCCCTGGACGATCACGACAGGAGGCGGAACCCACTACTCGGTCTTCACGCCGTTCTGGCGTGCCTGCCTCGCCCTCCCCGCGCCCCGTGCTCCGCTCCCGTCTCCGCGCACCATCGACGGCATGACGCGGCCTCCGGCATCCGACGACCTGGACGACTGGGGACTCCTGCCCACGCGGCCGGACTGGGCCGGTGGCCTCCGCGAGACCTGGGAGCCCGGTGAGCCCGCGGCCCGCGCCCGGCTGAAGGCGTTCCTGCACGAGGATCTCCCCGCCTACGACCGAGCCCGCGACGAGCCGTCGGCCGGCGCCACCTCGCTCCTGTCGCCGCGGCTGCGCTGGGGCGAGCTGAGCCCCTTCACGGTGTGGCACGAGGCCATGGACACCCCCGGCGCCGCGGGCTTCCTCTCCGAGGTCGGCTGGCGGGAGTTCGCCTGGCACACGGTGTACCACTTCCCGGATCTCGCGACCCGCAACCTGCGAGCGGAGTTCGATGCGTTCCCCTGGCCACGACTGAAGCCCTCGCAGCTCGAGGCGTGGCAGAAGGGTGACACGGGCATCCCTCTCGTCGACGCCGGGATGCGGGAGCTCTGGCATTCGGGGTTCATGCACAACCGCGTGCGGATGGTGACCGCGTCGTTCCTCGTCAAGAACCTCCTCATCGACTGGAGACGCGGCGAGGAGTGGTTCTGGGACACCCTCGTGGATGCCGACGGCGCGAACAACCCGTTCAACTGGCAGTGGGTCGCCGGGTCCGGAGCCGACGCCGCTCCGTACTTCCGCGTCTTCAACCCCGAGCTGCAGGCGAAGAAGTTCGACCCACAGGGGCTGTACATCGCGCAGTGGGCAGCGGATGCTCCCACCCAGCCGATCGTGGACCTCGCCGCGACGCGCAAGGCCGCACTCGCCGCCTACGACCAGACGAAGCGCACACCGCCCGCTCCCTGAACGAGGAACGAAGCACCCCCACCCCCCCGTTGAGCGAGGAACGAAGCACCCCCACCGCCCGTTGAGCGAGGAGCGAAGCACCCCCAACGCCCGTTGAGCGAGGAGCGAAGCACCGAGACGAAACGCGGCAACCCGACCGCGACACCTCACCGCGTTTCGTCTCGCTCCGCTCGCTCAACGAGCGGGGGCGCGTTTCGTCTCGCTCCGCTCGCTCAACGAGCGCGGGGCGTTTCGTGTCGCTCTGTCGCCCGACGAAAGGAACACCGTCAGGCAGATGTGACCGTTGGGAGACACCTCCTTATCTGACAGTTGTCGGATAAAGTGGAGGCATGGATGCTCGCGCACGACGTTCGCAGGAGAATCTCCGTCGCGCGGTCCTGACTCTGGCGGACCGCGCACGGATCGCCGATGTCACGGTTTCCGCCGTCTGCGAGGAGGCGGGAGTCACCCGCGACACGTTCTACCGCCATGCGGAGAGTCCCGTCGGTCTGCTCGCCGACGCCCTCGCGGCGGAGATCGACGAGGCCATGGCGACGCTGCCGAGCATCGAGGAGATCGGCGAGGCGGAGCGGGTCCTGCTCGCGCACGTGCACCGCCGGGCCGACGTGTATCGCGGGGCGATGCATCCACTCCTCGCCGCGCCCGTGCGCGGCAATCTCGAAAGGTCCATCGCTGCCGGGCTCGTGGTCTGGGCCGAGCTGCACCCGCAGATCGTGCCCACCACGTTCGCCGAAGATCCAGTCGCGATGCGGATGGCCGTCGCCTACGCCGCGGCAGGCACTGTCGGCGCGATCGAGGAGTGGCTTCGCAGCGGCGACGACGACATCGAACGTGCCGTGAGGGTGATCCTCGCGGCGTCACCGGAGTGGTGGCTGCGCTGACGGCCGCCCGGAAATGGAGAAGATGATGAAGGCCGCTCAGTTCCACGCCAAGGAGGACCTCAGGATCGAGGAGGTCCCTGAGCCCACCCCCGGGCCCGGGCAGGTGAAGCTCCGGAACGCGTTCGCGGGCATCTGCGGGTCCGACCTGCATGTGTACTACTCCCCCGAGGCCGCGGGACTCGACTTCGACCACCCGCATCCGGTGACGGGTTCGACGCTTCCGCAGATCCTCGGGCACGAGCTCTCCGGCACCGTCGTGGAGCTCGGCGAGGGCGTCTCCGACGTCGCTGTGGGTGACCGCGTCGCCGTCTGGCCGATCTACTACTGCGGCGACTGCGCCGCCTGCCGGCGCGGCATGTTCAACGCATGCCAGAAGATCGGGTTCCACGGACTTAGCTCGCACGGCGGCGGCATGGCGGAGTTCACCACGGTCGACGCCTCCAAGCTCCATGTGCTCCCGGAGAACGTCGACCTGCGCATGGGCGCACTGGTGGAGCCCATGTCGGTCGCCTGGCACGCCGTCGCGCGCAGCGGCGTCGAGGCCGGCGGCACGGCACTGATCGCCGGCGCAGGCCCGATCGGCGTCGGTGTCTGGTTCGCGTTGAAGGCCCAGGGCGTCGACAAGGTGCTCGTGTCGGAGCCGAGCGCGGAACGTCGTGCGATCATCGCCGCCCTCGGCGCGACGGTCGTCGACCCGGTGAACGAAGACCTGGCTGCAGCCGTCGGCGCTCTCTCCGACGGCCAGGGCGTGGATGTCGCCTTCGATGCGGCGGGCGCCGGCCCTGCGATCACGTCGTCGCTCGCGAGTCTCGTCCCCGGTGGCCGCGTGGTCGTGGTGGCGATCCACGAGAGGACGATGGACTTCCTGCCGACGCAGCTGGTCATGGCGGAGACGGAGATCGCCGGCGCTCTGGCGTACCTGCCGGAGGACTTCGATGCCGTCATCGAGGCCATGTCGCGCGGCGTGTACGACACCACGGGCTGGGTGCAGGAGGTTCCCCTGGAAGGGGTCGTCGACGCGATCCAGGCGCTCCGCGGTGGTGCGGGCGCGAAGATCCTCGTGCAGGCGAGCTGACTCCGAGCGCACGGAGGGCCGATCGGATGCGTCCGTTCGGCCCTCCGTCGCGTTCGTGGCGACGCGAGTGTCCCTCTCGACTGCGTCCGCGTCAATGCCCTCAGCCCCCTCGCTGTACGGGCGTAGCGTGACGCCATCGACCGAAGGAGAACGACATGAGTGATCCCAGCAACACCCAGGGCACGCCGGGCGACGACGAGGAAGCCGACACGGCCTCCGGGGGCGCCCCGGAGGAGGACAGCTCCGAAGACACGGACGACGTCCTCGAAGACGAGTAGCGGAAACGCAAAAACCCCCGGGGGAACCGGGGGTTTTTCTCTGTGCGCGATACTGGGATCGAACCAGTGACCTCTTCCGTGTCAGGGAAGCGCG
>JAZBLS010000068.1:0-16122 GCA_037033365.1 Actinomycetota bacterium
GTCAGATGCTCTATCCATTGAGCTACGGGCGCTCCTGGACCGCTCAGCGGGCCGTGGAACAGCCTATAACAGTCTCCGCGCGAACGCGAATCGACGCCCTATTCGTCGTCGACGGCGACCTTCTGCTTCTTCTTGCGCTTCGCTTTGGCGCGCTGCAGCGACGACAGCGCCTGGAGGTCGACGAGACGCAGCGCCTGCATCCGCGCCTCGCGCATACGGTCGTAGTCGGGATCCTGGTCGGGGCGCATGCCCTCGACGCGCAGACGACGATCGAGGTTGTGACGGACGTCTGACCACGCGGCCTCGCGGGCCTCCTCGACGATGACACGCAGCGCTGCCTCGTCTTCCATCATGGCGCGCAGACGCGTCGCAACACCGTGCGACTGCTTCGCCCGGCGGCGCAGGTTCCGCACGTCGCGATCACGATAGTCGTGCGTACCCGATGGGTCGGAGTGCCGACCGCGCGCACGCTTGCGGAGCGTGGCGAGGTTCTGCTCGACCTCTTCCGACTCCTCCGCCATCGCCCGCAGCGCCTCGCGCGCGTCGGCGATGTACTTGTCCATGTCGAAGACCCCGCCCTCGGCGATGGTCCCGACGAGGATGTGATTCTTGACGGCGAGGCGCGCCGCAGCGGTCGCGATCGCGACGCCTTCGGCGATGGCATCCGCAGTTCGTCCCACCGCAACCTCCTCTCCACGAGCGTACCGGTTTCGCTCTTCGACACGGTGGGCCAGAATATATCCGAACGGGCCGACATTCGGTCTCGACAGGGATCCACGGCGCTCCCCATCGGCGCCGGAAGGAGGGGCATGGCCCGTCTCGACCTCGCAGGCAGCACGACGGTCATCACCGGTGCGGCGAGCGGAATGGGCGCCGAGATCGCGCGGATCCTCGCGAGTCGTGGCACGCATCTCGCCCTTCTCGACCACGACGCCAAGGCTCTTGCCGCGGTCGCCGCGGATCTCGGGGATGCCGTCGTCACGACGCACATCGTCGACCTGCGCGACGACGACGCCGTCTTCGCGGTCGCCGCCGAGATCACCTCCGCGCATCCCCGAGTGTCGGCGCTCATCACATGCGCGGGCTCGTCGATGCTCGGGTCGATCGACCAGCTGACGATGGAGGAGATGCGCTGGCTCACGGACGTGAACCTCTGGGGGACCGTGTCGATCACGAAGGCACTGCTGCCCGCGTTGCGAGCCGCGCCCGCGGCCCACATCACGCACCTCGCGAGCGTGTACGCACTGGCCGCGCCCGCGGGGCGCATCCCCTACGCGCTGAGCAAGTTCGCCGTCCGCGGCTTCTCCGAGGCGCTCCGCCACGAGCTCGAGGGATCCACGGTCACCGTGGGTGCGGTGTACCCGGCGGGAGTGCGCACCGGCATCATCCTGCACGGGCGGTACGCGGCGGCGATCGATCCCGCTGTCGCTGCTCGAGCGGCATCCGCCCAGGCCGCGATGTACCACACGGAGCCGACGGATGCCGCGGAGCGGATCGTCCGGGCGACGGAGCGGCGACGCGCGCGGACGATGGTGGGGCGCGAGGCACGCCTCGTCGACGTCCTCGTGCGACTGGCACCCCGGTCCTACTGGGCCGCGATGCGCAGGCCGCTGCGCGAAGCGGTCGACACGACGACGCCGATCCGCGCCGCGCGATAGGACGTGTTCAGCGGACCGCGCCGACCCAGATGCCGGATGCCCAGGCCTGCTGATCGACGTTGCAGCCCACCGATCCCGGGTAGCCGCGCACCACGGCCATGCAGTTCGCGAGGAACTCGGGATCGCCGCCGAACATCGAGAAGTAGGTGCCCGAGGCGTTGAGAGCACCCCACACACGGAACTGGTAGATGTGCGCCAGCTCATGCGCCATCGCCCAGTTCAATCGCGACGAGCTCCACCCCGCGATATCCGCCCGGTACTTGATGTAGCCGTTGCTGTTGGCGCACGCGGGAGCCGTGCCGCCGGCACACGACGACGATTCGTACAGCCCGACGCCCCCGCCACCCACGGCGTCGAGCGCGGCACGAACCCTGGCGTAGCCGTCCGGACCACTGGACGACCAGGCCGGTCCGCCCGGCCCTGCCGACGTGGCCACGTACTGCGCCGCCTGCCAGGTCGCCACCTCCTCGCCGACCTTCGCAGTGAGTGCATGCACGGTCGCGGTCGCCGCCGCGACCACCTGCGGGTCCTCGCGCTCGGCGAGCACGGTCTGCTGCGCCGAGACCGCGGACGCCCGATGCGCGGCGGTGTCGACCTTGCCGCTCGCTCCGGTCATCGCGGCGTCCAGCGCGACGATCTCCGCGAGGAAGGCGGGGCGCATCTCGAGCACCGCCTCGCGCTCGGCGAGATCCTTCTCGGCGGCCTCGATGGCGCCTTCCAGGTGATCCGTGCGCATCTCCGCGGTGCGCGTGGAGTCCAGAGTCGAGCGCAGTTCGGCGATGACGGAGGCGCGCTCCGCGTCGAGCGCCTCGGCGCGAGCGACGGCCGCGCCGGCGAGGAGAACGGCGGCGGCCACCGTGACGGACACGACCCTCCGGATCACGCGCGGTCCCTCATGGCAGGAATCCCGTCTGGTCTGAGAGCTCGGTCTCCTGCGCCGCGATCTGATCGCGCAGCGAGGTCAGTCGCTCGGCGAGCGTGTAGTTCGCAGCGCGTGTCGCTTCGCCCTGCTCCTCGGCACGGATGAGTGCACTCTTCGCCTCGTCCAGTGCGTCCGCGCGCTGCTGGTCGGCGACCACGACGAGTACTGCCCCGCCGACGAACAGCAGGCCCCCCAAGATGACCGCGACACTCCGCATATCGCTCCCCAGGACACGACGAACTTCCGGAACGATTCCGTTTCGCTCAATATATCCAGGCCACGCCCGCGGTTCTAGTTCACTGTGATCGGCGCGGCACTGTGGAATCGACGCAGACGCAGGCTGTTCAGCACCACGAACACACTGGAGAACGCCATCGCGGCCCCCGCGAGCATCGGGTTGAGCAGACCCAGAGCTGCGAGCGGGATGGCCGCGACGTTGTACGCGAGGGCCCAGAACAGGTTGCCCCTGATGGTCCCCAGCGTTCGCCGGGACAGCCGGATCGCATCGACTGCGCCCCACAGATCACCCCGGACCAGCGTCAGGTCGGATGCCTCGATCGCCGCATCCGTGCCGGTGCCCATCGCGATCCCGAGGTCGGACTGCGCGAGCGCGGCCGCATCGTTGACGCCGTCGCCGACCATCGCCACGACCCTCCCCTCGCGCTGCAGTGCCGTGATCGCGGAGACCTTGCCTTCGGGAAGGACGCCCGCATGCACCTGCTCGATGCCGACGGCATCCGCGATGTGGCGAGCGGCTCTCTCGTTGTCACCCGTCAGCAGTACCGGCGTGAGGCCGAGATCGCGCAGGGCGGCGATCGCGGCGGCGCTGCGGGGTCTGACCTCGTCCGAGACGACGAGGACTCCGCGGACGCGACCGTCCCACGCCACGGCCACCGCGGTCTGCGCGTCGCCCTCGGCACGTCCGAACGCGGCGGTGAGCCCGTCTTCGAGGTGCAGGGCCCAGTCCGCAAGGAGCGCGGGGCGACCTGCGATGACCGCGCGGGAGTCGACCACGCCCGTCACCCCACGGCCGGGGATGCTCCGGAAATCGGTGACCGCGGGCAGCTCGCCGAAGCGCTCGGTGGCGCTACGGCCGATCGCCTGGGCGATCGGATGCTCGGATGCCTCCTCGACAGCGGCGGCGAACCGCAGTACGTCATCCGCGCTTTCGCCGGATGCCGGGATGATCTCGACCAGCGACATGCGCCCGGTGGTCACGGTGCCCGTCTTGTCGAGCACGATCGTGTCGACGCGGCGCGTGGACTCCAGCACCTCTGGCCCCTTGATGAGCACGCCCAGCTGCGCACCACGGCCCGTGCCCACCAGGAGCGCCATGGGTGTCGCGAGACCGAGGGCACACGGGCACGCGATGATGAGAACGGCCACCGCGGCGGTGAAGGCGCCCGCCGCGCCGCCACCTGCCAGGAGCCATACGACGAGAGTGACCGCCGCGATCGCGAACACGATCGGCACGAAGACCGCCGAGAGCCGGTCGGCGAGACGCTGTGCCTCGGCCTTGCCGGACTGGGCGTCCTCGACGAGCCGAGCCATGCGGGCCAGTTGGGTGTCGACGCCGACGCGTGTGGCCGTGACGAGCAGGCGCCCGCCCACGTTCACGGTCGCACCCGTGACCGCGTCGCCGGGCCGCACCTCGACGGGAACGGACTCCCCCGTGAGCATCGACGCGTCGACCGCGGACGCTCCCTCGAGCACCACCCCATCGGTCGCGATCTTCTCGCCGGGGCGCACGACGAACACGTCGCCGACCGCGAGGCGATCGAGCGGCATCCGCTGCCCCCGGCCGTCGCGGAGGATCGCCACGTCCTTGGCCCCGAGTTCGCCGAGTGCCCGCAGCGCAGCACCGGCGCGGCGCTTCGACCGCTGCTCCAGGAAGCGCCCGAGCAGGAGGAACATCGTGACGCCCGCGGCGACCTCGAGATAGATGCTCCCGAGCCCGTCGCCGCGCTCGATCGTGAAGCGGAACGGGTGCGTCATGCCCCACATGCCCGCCGTCCCGAAGAAGAGCGCGTAGAGCGACCACAGGTAGGCCGCGGTCACGCCGACGGAGATCAGGGTGTCCATCGTCACCGTGCGGTGCATCGCGTTCAGCCAGGCCGCACGGTGGAACGGATACGCGGCCCATACGACGACCGGCGTCGCGAGGATCAGTGACGCCCACTGCCACCCGGGGAACTGCAGCGGCTCGACCATGGACAGCGCGATGACCGGGATCGCGAGGGCTGCGGCGACGATCAGCCGGAGGCGGAGGAGACGGTAGGCCGAATCGACCTCGGGTCGCTGCTCCTCTCGTGGGAGCGCGGCACCGTAACCCGAGCGGACGACCTCGGAGATGAGGTCGTCGACGGCGACACCGGGAGCGATTTCGACGTGCGCCTTCTCGGTGGCGTAGTTCACGGATGCCGCGACTCCGTCCATCCGGTTGAGCCGCTTCTCGATGCGCGCGGCGCACGACGCACAGGTCATGCCGTCGATCTCGAGATCGTAGGTCGTCGTCCCGGTCACGGTCGGACTCAGGCTCGTGCGGCGCTGTAACCGGCCTCGTCGACGGCGGCCAGAACGGCGGCGTCGTCGAGGGCGGCGTCGGAGGTGATGACGAGACTGCCGGTGGCGGCACTGACCTCGATACCGGTCACGCCGGGGAGCTGAGAGACCTCGCTGCGCACGGAACCCTCGCAGTGTCCGCAGGTCATTCCGGTGACGGTGTAGGCGGTCGTGGTCATATCGGCATCCTCTCGACGATTACGGGATACCCCCCTGGGGTATTACTTCATCGATAACAGTACCTGCGAAGCGCCTATTCCCGGCATTCGGGATTCAGGCGGATGCTTCGCGATCGCGCAGCCTTCGCTCCGCAGCCGCCTGCCCACTGGCCAGATGGCGCGGGACCAGCACGCGGAGGGTGTCGACGTCCCGCGACTCGACGGCCTCGAGGAGGATGCGGTGCTCCTCCGCCATCGCCAGCAGATCGTCATGCTGACCGAACAGCCACTGCAGTCGCGTGACGAAGACCCCGATGAGTTCGCCGAGCATCTCGTTGCCGGCGAGTCCCGCGGCGATCTCGTGGAACTCGCTCGCCGCGATCCGCGCGGCCTCGACATCGTGAGCCTGCGCGGCGGCGAGTTCTCGCTGGTACGTCGCCCGCAGGCGCGCGATTCCCTCGGGGGTGTGCCGTTGAGCCGCGAAGACGAAGAGCAGAGTCTCGATCGCCTCGCGCACCTCGCCGAAGTCCTGGATGTCGTTCTGCGTGAATTCCCGCACCACAGCCCAGGTACGAGGTCGAGCGACGACCACGCCCTCGCCCACGAGAGTGCGGATCGCTTCGCGTACGGGCAGACGCGAGACGTTGAGTTCTGTGGCGATGTCACGCTCGATCAGGCGCGAACCGGGTGCACGTCGCCCCAGCACGATGTCGTCGCGCAGAATGCGCGTCACCCTCACCGACTCGAGTTCGCCGGCAGACCCCACCTCCGCCATACCGGGATTGTCTCACTATGGAACCGGTTGGACAAGTTTGGTATCCCAACGACTGCATACATTACGTCTGCACCTCCCCCCACACCCCCGCCCGCTGAGCGAGGAGCCTGCGGTTCACCCCCGCCCGGTGAGCGAGGAGCCTGCGCTCCACCCCCGCTCGTTGAGCGAGGAGCCTGCGACGAGACGAAACGTGGTTTCGACGGGAAGGCGAGTTTCGTCTCGCGGAGACCCGCACTGAGCGAGCGAAGCGAGTCGAAGTGTCGCTCAACGACCGAGGAGCTTGCGGTCCACCCCGACCGTTGAGCGAGGAGCCTGCGACGAGACGAAACGCGGTCCCGACGGGAAGACGCGTTTTGCCTCGCTCTACGACCGAAGGGCGCGTTTCGTCTCGCTTCGCTCGCTCAACGACCGAGGCGCGTTTCGTCTCGGGCCCGGGGCTCAGGGCAGGCGGTTCGCGATCGCGAGGTTCGCCTCGAGCTCCGCCGCGTTCTGACGCTTGACGTACGCGGGGCGGTCGCGCTCGACGCGCCACGACTCACTCAGCGGACCGACGTTGACGGTGTCGAAGCCGGCCTCGTCGTAGAACTTCGTGACGAACGCGACGGCATCCGCGTCGTCGCCCGCGGTCGCGAGTGCACGACGGTTCTCCGCGCCCGCCGGTGTGCCGTCGGTCGTGATGTCGGCGGCGAAGATGTGGTTGAACGCCTTGGCGATCCGCGACGTGGGCAGCTGCTTCTGCAGGAGCTCGGACGTCGTCGTCTCGCCCTTGTCGAGGGCCTCGATGTGGCCGTCGCGCTCGAAGTAGTAGTTGTTCGTGTCGAGGACGATCTTGCCGGCGAGCTGTTCCACCGGGAGCTGGTCGATCTTGCCGAGCGGAACGGTGACGACGACCGCGTCGCCCGCCTGCGCCGCCTCCGCCGCCGTTGCCGCACGCGCCTTCGAACCGAGTTCTGCGACGAGATCCGCCAGGGTCTCCGGGCCGCGAGAGTTCGCGATCACGACGTCGTAGCCGTTGGCGATGGCGACCCGTGCGACCTGACTGCCGATGTGTCCTGCACCGATGATTCCGAGAGTTGTCATGTTCGGCCCAACGCTGCTCGGCGAAGGCTATTCCGAAGATGACGCCGCGTGTCGTGAGGATGGGGGGGTCTTCCCATCCGGACCGCGTTTCGTCTCGTCGCACGCTCCTCGCTCAACGACCCAGTGGGGGTCGCAAGCTCCTCGCTCAACGACCCGGGGGGTGGTCGCACGCTCCTCGCTCAACGACCCGGTGGGGGTCAGAGGTCGAGGTGGTACGACTCCTCGACCCGGCGATAGCCCAGGTCCTCATAGAGGCGGATCGCCGCGGTGTTGAACCCGAAGACGTGCAGCCCGATGGAGTCCGCCCCCAGGCGCCGAGCCTCGCGCTCTGCGGCGTACATGAGTTCGCGTCCGTATCCCTTGCGCCGCTCGGACTCCGCGACCTCGACGTCCAGGATGAACGCGTGCGGACGACCGTCGCGAGTCCGCATGCCCAGCCACAGGATGCCGACCTCGGTGCCGTCGACGGACCCGGTGAACAGCTCCTGCCCGGGAGTGGCCGCGCCCTCCGGCAGTTCGAGCGACATCTGCCGGTGCGACTCCGCCCTGGCATCCGACGGCGAGTACCGACCGGAGGCGACCAGGTCCTTCGCGAACCCCTCCTCCGACGCTGCCGCGAAGCTCGGGAACCGTTCCGCCGTCATCGGCAGCACATCGATCCGCGGCGAGACCCGCCGTTCGAGCAACGGCTCCAGGATCATCTGGATCGACGCGAGCGTGAAGCCCCGCCCCTCGATCAGCCCGCGCCCCGCGTCGTCGTGCGCGTAGACGCCGGCGCTGATCCGCGAGGCCCCCATGTCGGAGGCGATCTCGCGCACGAGGGCGAAGAGCTGGTCGAGCTGCGTGTCATCGAACGGCTCCGTGGCGCGGAAGTCGACGATGAACAGCCGATCCGTGCTCACCCCGAGCCAGATCGTGCCCAGCTCATGCTCGTCCTCCAGGACCGACAGGATCCGCGAGGTCCGTGTGCCGTGCCCGTCGGCCAGCAGCTGGTCGAGGAAGGCGTCGGCGTGCGTCACGGCGTCCTCGCCGACCAGCATCCCGGAGTCCTGGCGCAGGGAGATCAGCCGCGATCGGGTCTCCCGGCGCCAGTCGGCGAAGCGGCTCTCCTCGAGCGCCATGAGCTGCACGACCATGCGCCGCCCTCAGCTCTTGTGGAGCGCGTCTTCGGCGGCCACCCACGCGAGCATCGCGCACTTCACGCGCGCGACGTATCGGGAGACTCCGCCGAGGGCCGCGGCGTCGCCGAGCAGCTCCTCGTCCGGCTCGATCTTGCCGCGCGACCGCATGGCTTCGCGGAACGCCGCGATGCGGATCTCGAGCTCTTCGACCGTCAGGCCCTCTGCGAGCTCTGCGAGCAGCGAGGCGGATGCCTGGGAGATCGCGCACCCGTGGCCCTCCCATGCGATCGCCTCGATGCCGCCGTCCGCACTCCGATGGACCTGCAGCGTGACCTCGTCACCGCAGGTGGGGTTGATCTGGTGCGACTGCGCCGCGATCTCGGGGCGCAGGCCGAAGCCGTGCGGAGTCCGCGAGTGGTCGAGGATCAGCTCCTGGTACAGGTTCTGCAGGTCGCTCATGCGCCCCTCCGGAAGAAGTCGATCGCCGCGGCGACGCCGTCGATCACGGCATCCACCTCGTCGTCGGTCGTGTACAGATACGTGCTCGCCCTCGTGGACGAGGTGACGCCCAGTCGGCGATGCAGCGACTGGGCGCAGTGGTGACCGACCCGCACGGCGATGCCGCGGTCGTCGAGGAACTGCCCCATGTCGTGCGAGTGGATGCCGTCGACGTCGAAGCTCGCGAGCCCGACGCGCGGCAGCGCGATGCCCGCGCCGAGCACACGGACGCCGTCGATCGCGCCGAGGCCGTCGACGAGCCGCTGCCCGAGCAGCGCCTCGTGCGCGGCGATGCGCGGCATCCCAACCGCATCCAGGTAGCCGATCGCCGCGGCGAGCGCGATCGCCTGCGACACCCGCTGGGTGCCCGCCTCGAAGCGCTGGGGCGGTGGCATGTACTCGGCCTCGGTCGTTGTGACCGTCGTGATCATCGACCCGCCCGTGAGGAACGGCGGGAGCGCCTCGAGCAGCTCACGGCGCCCGTAGAGGGCGCCGATTCCGGTGGGTCCGAGCATCTTGTGGCCCGACAGCACGGCGAAGTCGACGTCGAGCGCTCGCACGTCGAGCGGCAGGTGCGGCGCCGACTGGCACGCGTCCAGCAGCACGAGCGCGCCGGCGCGGCGTGCCAGATCGACGATGTCGGAGACGGGGTTGATCACGCCGAGCACGTTCGAGACGTGCGTGACGGCGACGAGACGGGTCCGCTCCCCGATGATGTCCGCCGCGACGTCGAGTCTCAGCGCTCCGTCGTCGTCGAGCGGGATGACGCGGAGCGTGGCACCGGTGCGGGCTGCCAGCTCCTGCCACGGGATGAGGTTCGCATGATGCTCCATCTCCGTCGTGACGATCTCGTCGCCCTCCCGCAGACGGAAGCGCTCGGCGGCCGCTCCCCCGCGCCCGCAGGACGCATTCGAGATCCCGTACGCGACGAGGTTGATCGCCTCGGTGGCGTTCGACGTCCAGACGATCTCGCCCTCGTCGGCTCCGACGAACCGCGCGACGGTCGCCCGCGCCTCCTCGAAGAACTCCGTCGCCTCGGCCGCGAGCGTGTGCGCTCCCCGGTGCACCGCGGAGTTCCACGTCGTCGCGAACTCGCGTTCGGCGTCGAGGACCGCGAAGGGCCGCTGCGATGTCGCACCGGAATCGAGATAGGCGAGCGGATGCCCGTGCACCTGCGTCTGCAGGATCGGGAAGTCCTCGCGCAGTCGCCGCACCTCGGCATCCGTGAGCGAAGTGGCCGTCGACGACGCGAGCGCTTCGGCGTTGCGGATTGAGCTCATCCTTCTAGCTTCTCATCCGCCGCTGTGGCCGGGGTCGCCGTCTGCCCTAGGCTCGCACCATGTTCAGCGTCGAGACGCTCACGACCTTCGTCGTCGCGGCCTTCATCATGGTGGTCATCCCCGGCCCCACGGTGCTCTTCACGATCGGCCGCGCGATGGCCCTCGGCCGCTGGGGCGGATTCCTCAGCATCCTGGGCACCGCGCTCGGGTCGATCGTGCTGGTCGTCGGCGTCGCCCTCGGCGTCGGCACTGTCGTCGCGCAGTCGATCGTGCTGTTCACGATCGTGAAGGTCCTCGGCGCGGGCTACCTCGTGTTCCTCGGCATCCAGGCGATCCGCCATCGGCGAGACGCGGCCGCCGCGATGACGGATGCCGTGCCGACGCGTTCGGGCGGGAAGCTGCTCCTCGAGGGTTTCGTGGTCGGCGTCACGAACCCGAAGTCGATCGCGTTCTTCCTCGCAATCCTCCCCCAGTTCGTCGACCTGCGAGCCGGACCTGTACCGCTGCAGCTGCTCGTCCTCGGGGTGATCGTCGTCGCTATCGGGGTCTCGTGCGACGCGATCTGGGTGCTGCTCGCGAGCGCCGCGCGTGACTGGTTCGCTCGATCACCGCGCCGGGTCGCCACGATGAGCGCGACGGGCGGCGCTCTCATGATCGGTCTCGGAGCCTTCCTGCTCGTGTGGAGCGAGAAGCCGACGGCGGCCTGAGCGGGCCGTCACATCCGGGCGTAGCGCGCCCTGACCATGCTGAAGATGCCGTAGATCACGAGGCCGGCGCCGACGCACCACAGGACCACCCGACCGAGCGGCAGGTCCACGAGGCTCCGCAGGGCCGCGTCGAGGCCGCCCGCCTTCTCGGGGTCCTGCGTCCATGCCGCGACGACGAACAGCACGCCGGTCACCGCGACGGCGATGCCCTTGGCGATGTAACCGGCGACACCCAGAACGACGATCGGGATGTGCGGCGCTCCGCTCGGCATGTCGAGGGTCTTCTCGAATCCGGTCGTGAACCCACCGCCGATGAACCCGATGCCGACGCCGATGACGACGAGCCCCACCAGGATGAGCAGCGCCACCCCGCCGGGCGCGGCGAGCACCGTGGCACTGAGCGTCCGTGTCGTGTGCTCGGATTCGACGTGGCCGCCGAAGGCGAAGATCAGCGCGAGGCCGGCGATCACGAGATACGCCGCGGCGATCCCGAACAGCTTGACCCTCTGCCCCCATTTCTTGACCTCGCCGCCCGGCACGGCGACGAGGGCACTGACGACCTGCCACGCGGCGAGCGCGATGAGCCCGAGCGCCACGAGCCCCAGGATCAGCCCACCGACGGCGGTCGATCGGATCTGCTCCATCGCGCCGTCCTGGTCGGCATCGCCCCCACCGCCGGACGCTATCGAGATCGCGATGGCGCCGATGATGATGTGCACGAGCCCCACCACGACGAAGCCGGCTCTGGCGACTCTCCGGAACGTGTCGGAGCGCCTGGCCGTCCGTGCGGCGGCCTTCGGGTTGGTCATCCGTGCAGGATATCCCCGAGAAAGGACATGCAGAGAGGGGCTTGCCCCGGCGGCTCGCGAGCGGTTCGCGGTCAGCCGGTGCGCTCCACAGGCTGGCGGAGGATCGTGCGCAGCCGGGCAGGCTCCACCCGTCGCACGTCACTCAGATAGATCTCGTGGTGTCGGCCTGTCATTCGGAGCCCGTTGGCGGGGATGAAGCGCTCATGGAGCTCGTCGAGCACCGGTGCCTCGTCGTCGTACGACCCGACGTGCAGCGTCTGCACCACGAGCCCTTCGTCCAGTGTCTCGAGCCGCACGGAACGCAGCGCCGGCGACGACTCCTTCTTCTTCTCCAACTTCGCCTCGACCAGGTCGACCGCCTCGGCGAACATCTCCGGCGACACGTGATCAGGAACCATGATCATGAGCGTCCACCGCCACGCCGACTTGTCGCGGCGGGACGTGAACGTCTCCATGTCCTCCGCATGCCAGAGCCCCTCGAGAGGCATCACGACCGTGTCGATGCCGAGCTGCTCACGGCTCGCGAACTTCAGCGTGTACGCGATCGGGAACAGGGCGCCGACCGCCTGGGCGTACTCGGCCGAGGTGTTCGGGTCTCCGGACCCGTCGATCATGAGGTACTGCAGGGGCGGCACCTCGAGCACGCGGAACTCGCCCCGCTTCGCCCGATACGAGTCGAGCGTCTTCTTCGGATCGATCGCCATCGTCGGCCTCCCCTGTCGTCACATCGTGCCGACAGTGTGGCACGGCGCTCCGACATCGGAGCGCGCCTTCAGCGCTCCGAGGGGTCGGACAGCAGCTCTGCGAACGCGAGCTCGGCGGCGCCGATCAGAAGGCGGTCGGCGCCCAGGGCCGCGGGCCGGATCTCCAGGCCCTCCGCGCTCTCCGACATCGCGAGGGCCGCCACGTCGTCGGCGATCTGCTCGGCGCGGAGGGCGGCGATCGTCGCGAGGAAGCCACCCAGGACCACGAGGGCGGGGTTCAGCACGTTCACGGCGTTGGCGAGAGCGCTCGCGAGCACCCTGGCCTGGCGTGCGACCTCGGCGGACACGTCGGCGGATTCGGATGCCGTGAGCTCGGCGTCGAGCGTCTCGTCGTCTGCCGCGTCGAGGTCGACGGCGTCCAGCAGCAGGCGCCTGCTCACCTCTGCCTCGAGCGCGCCGTCCGAGGTCCGACGGTCGGCGTCGTCCGAGATGCGCGGCCGGTTCTGGCCGAACTCCCCCGCGTAGCCGCCTGCTCCGGCCACCGGGATGCCGTGAATGATCAGGCCCCCACCGATGCCGGAGGCTCCGCCGTTGAGGTAGACGACGTCCTCCAGACCACGCCCCGCGCCGTAGCGGTGCTCCGCGACCGCGCCCAGGCTCGCGTCGTTGCCGATGAAGACGGGGATGCCCGTGGCCGCGCGGACCAGATCGGCGAGCGGAACGTCCCGCCACTCGAGGTGCGGCGCGTTGCGCACGACGCCGTCCGAGGTGCGCACGAGGCCTGGCACCGCGATGCCGATCGCTTCGATGCGGGCGCCGGCGAGCTCGTCACTCGACCACGCGGCGATGCGCTCCGCGATGACGGCGGCGACGGCATCCGGTGTCTGCAGCGACTCGCTCTCGAGGCGCTCCCGCACCCTGATGCTGCGATCGAGGCCGACCGCGGCGATCTCCATCGCGTCGACCTCGGGGTTCACGGCGATCGCGACGACATCTGCCGAGGCGCTCACGACCGGCGACGGCCTCCCCACGCGGCCGGGCGTCTCGGGCACGCGCTCGTCGACGAGGCGTCGGCGCACGAGCTCGGCCACGAGGTCGGCGATCGTCGAGCGGTTGAGCCCCGTGCGCTCGGTGAGCGCCGCCCGCGACTGCGCCCCATCCTCGTGCACGATGCCGAGGATGCGGGCGAGGTTCTGGGGACGCGTGCCCGCGGCGGGGCTCGTCGATGGCGGCATCCCTTCACTGTAGGGGCTGGACGGTCCGCTTGTCATGAGATATGTTGTGGAACGCAACTTATCCATCGACTGCACAGGAGCAGACATGCCCACCCCCACCCGCGAAGACAAGTTCTCCTTCGGCCTCTGGACCGTGGGCTACAACGGCACAGACCCGTTCGGCGGGCCGACGCGTCCGCCGCTCGATGTCGTGCACGCCGTCGAGAAGCTCGCCGAGCTCGGTGCCTACGGCCTCACGTTCCACGACGACGACCTCTTCGCCTTCGGTTCGACCGACGCCGAGCGCCAGACGCAGATCGACCGCCTCAAGGGCGCCCTCGCCGACACCGGACTCGTGATCCCCATGGTCACCACCAACCTGTTCAGCGCCCCGGTCTTCAAGGACGGCGGCTTCACGTCGAACGATCGCGACGTCCGTCGGTTCGCTCTGCGCAAGGTGTTCCGCCAGCTCGACCTCGGCGCCGAGCTGGGCGCCAAGACGTTCGTGATGTGGGGCGGCCGCGAGGGTGCGGAGTACGACTCCGCGAAGGACGTCCGCCAGGCGCTCGAGCGCTACCGCGAGGCCGTGAACCTCCTCGGCGACTACGTGACCGACAAGGGCTACGACATCCGCTTCGCGATCGAGCCCAAGCCGAACGAGCCGCGCGGCGACATCCTGCTGCCGACCCTCGGCCACGCGATCGCGTTCATCGACTCGCTCGCTCGCCCCGAGCTCGTCGGCGTCAACCCCGAGGTGGGTCACGAGCAGATGGCCGGCTTGAACTTCACCGCCGGCATCGCGCAGGCGCTGTTCCACGGCAAGCTCTTCCACATCGACCTCAACGGCCAGCGCGGCATCAAGTACGACCAGGACCTCGTGTTCGGGCACGGCGATCTGCACAACGCCTTCTCGCTGGTCGACCTGCTGGAGAACGGCGGTCCCGGCGGCGTCCCCGCCTACGACGGCCCCCGCCACTTCGACTACAAGCCGAGCCGCACCGAGGACGAGAAGGGCGTGTGGGAGTCGGCGGCCGCGAACATGCGCACCTACCTGCTGCTGAAGGAGCGCGCCGCCGCGTTCCGCGCCGACCCCGAGGTGCAGGAGGCTCTCGCCGCCGCCAAGGTCGATGAGCTCTCGACGCCGACGCTCAACCCGGGTGAGTCGTACGACGACTTCCTCGCCGACCGCTCGGCATACGAGGACTTCGACGCCGACGCCTACCTCGGCGGCAAGGGCGCAGGATTCGTCCGTCTGCAGCAGCTCGCCACCGAGCACCTGCTCGGCGCCCGCTGATCGCCGTGCCCCTGGTTCTCGGGGTCGACTCGTCGACCCAGTCGTGCAAGGCGGTCGTCGTCGACACCTCGACCGGAGCGGTCGTCCGCTCCGGTCGGGCGGCGCACCCCGATGGGACGAGCATCGACCCCGAGGCCTGGTGGCAGGCACTGCAGACGGCGATCGCGGATGCCGGATCGCTCGACGACATCGTTGCGTGGTCGATCGGCGGTCAACAGCACGGCCTCGTCGCGCTGGACGCGTCTGGACATGTCATCCGCGATGCGCTGCTGTGGAACGACACCCGCTCGGCGGGAGCAGCCTCCGACCTGATCGCCGAGTTCGGCGCGCAGGAGCTGGCCGACCGCACGGGCCTGGTCCCCGTCGCGTCCTTCACCATCACGAAGCTCCGCTGGCTGCGCGACCACGAACCCGAGAATGCCGCCCGCGTGGCGGCAGTGGCGCTGCCGCACGACTGGCTCACCTGGCGGCTGCGCGGCTTCGGCCCGGAGAACCCGGTTCTCGAGGAGCTCGTGACCGACCGGTCCGACGCCTCGGGCACCGGCTACTGGAACCCGACGACCGGCGAGTACGACCATGAGCTGCTGATCGCGGCCCTCGGGCACGACGCGATCCTCCCGCGTGTGCTCGCGCACGACGAGGGAGTGACGGATGCCGACGGTCGCCGCGTCGGCCCCGGCGCCGGCGACAACGCCGGAGCCGCGCTCGGGCTCGGTGCCGTCCCCGGCGACGTCGTCGTGTCGATCGGCACCTCGGGCACGGTGTGTGCGATCAGCCGCGCTCCGTTGGCCGACCCCACGGGGACGGTCGCAGGGTTCGCGGACGCTACGGGCAACTTCCTTCCGCTGGTCGCGACGCTCAATGCGGCCCGCGTGCTGGACGTCACGGCGGCGCTGCTGGGTGTGTCCCACTCGGAGTTCAGCGACCTCGCTCTGCAGGCCCCGTCCGGTGCGGATGGGCTGGCCCTGCTCCCCTACTTCGAGGGTGAGCGCACACCGAACCTGCCGGATGCCACGGCATCCCTCTCGGGCATGACCCTCGCCTCGACCACCCGTCCGAACCTCGCGCGCGCGGCGGTCGAGGGCATGCTCCGCGGGCTTGGCGCAGGCCTCGACGCGCTGCGGGATCTCGGCATCCCGCTCGAGCGCGCACTGCTCATCGGCGGGGGCGCGCAGTCGGAGGCCGTGCGACGGATCGCGCCCGAGATCCTCGGCCTCCCGGTCGAGGTGCCGGAACCGGGCGAGTACGTGGCCCTCGGCGCTGCGCGTCAGGCCGCAGCAGTCGCAAGCTGAGGCTCTTTCTCGACACCCTCTCGGGCGGAGAACCACGTGTGGGGCGGA